>CABVDR010000064.1 GCA_902497145.1 uncultured Oscillospiraceae bacterium | reverse complement strand
GGTGGCGGCGGTGGTGTTGCCCAGGGAGTCCAGGGCGTCGGTGCGCTCCCGGACGGACTCGGGCAGGCCGGACATCTCCGCAATGCCACCTGCGTTGTCGGCCACGGGGCCATAGGCGTCGGTGGCCAGGGTGATGCCAAGGGTGGACAGCATACCTACCGCGGCGATGCCGATGCCGTAGAGGCCCTGGTTAAAGGAGGAGGCCCCTCCGGCGGCGTAGAAGCTCACCAGAATGGCGATGGCCACCACCAGGATGGAGGCGATAGTGGACAGCATCCCCAGGGAGAGACCGCCGATGATGACGGTGGCCGCACCGGTTTCCGAGGCGGCGGCCAGCCGCTGGGTGGGCTTATAGGTGTCCGAGGTGTAGTACTCGGTAAAGTAGCCGATGGCGCAGCCCCCTACCAGTCCAGCCAGGATGGCCACATACACCCCCCAGTGGCCCAGCAGGAAGTAGGTCAGGGGAGCGGCAGCGATGGCGGAGAGGGCGGCAGCCAGGTAGGTGCCGGTGCGCAGGGAGCGCAGCAGGGATTTCTGGGAGGCATTCTCCTCGGTTTTCACAAAGAAGCTGCCTACAATGGAGCACAAAATGCCGCACACCGCCAGCAGGATGGGCAGGATCAGCCCGTTCCAGCCGTAGCCCGCGCTGGCGCCCAAAGCAAAGGTGGCCAGGATGGAGCCCACGTAAGACTCATATAGGTCCGCGCCCATGCCGGCCACGTCGCCCACGTTGTCGCCCACATTGTCGGCGATGGTGGCGGGGTTGCGGGGATCGTCCTCCGGGATGCCGGCCTCTACTTTGCCCACCAGATCGGCGCCCACGTCGGCGGCTTTGGTGTAGATGCCCCCGCCTACCCGGGCGAACAGGGCCATGAAGGAGGCACCCATGCCGTTCATGACCATGATGTTGCCCAGAGTCACCGGGTCGTCAATGCCAGCCCCCAGGCGCAGAATGACAAACCAGATAGAAATATCCAGCAGTCCCAGGCCTACCACAGTAAAGCCCATCACGCAGCCCGAGGAGAAGGCCACCCGCAGCCCCCGGTTCAGGCTCTCACTGGCGGCCTGGGCGGTGCGGGCGTTGGCGTTGGTGGCGATCTTCATGCCCACCAAGCCTGCCAGCATGGACCAAATGCCGCCGGTCAAAAAGGCGAAGGGGGTGAACTGGGAGAGCATACGGCCGCTGGTGCCAAAGGCCATAATCAGCAGCAGCACAAAGACCACGGCGAACACCTTGGCCACCGTTTCATACTGGTGCTTCAGGTAGGCGTTGGCGCCGGAGCGGATGGCTGCGGCGATCTTCTGCATGGCGGGGGTTCCTTCGGAGTAGGACATGACCCGCCCCTTTTGGAACACGGCGAAGAGGATGGCTGCCAGCGCGCCGGCAAAGCCCAGCCAGTATAGGTTCTCCATATAAACACGCCCTTTCTGTGGTTGCAGGCTATATGGCTAAAATAACCAAAAGAATAAGGGGTATAGCCTACTTATATCATCATTTTACCATATGCAAAGTAGAATGCAAGGGTGTTTTCCGGGAGAAGCCATAAAAAACGCCCGCAGCGTAGCTGCGGGCGTTGAAAACAGCGGTCAGCTGCAGCGCCAGGTGTGGCGGCTGAACATGACCAGGATGGGGTAGATCTCCAAACGGCCGATAATCATACACAGGGAGAGGACCACCTTGCTCAAGGGGGAGAAGGCAGAAAAGTTGCCGGAGGGGCCGATGGTGGCAAGGCCCGGTCCCACGTTGCTCACACAGGTGAGGGCGGCAGAGAAGGACACATCAAAGGAGACGTTGTCCAGGGAGACCACCAGAGCGGCAGTGAGGACAATGAGCACATAGAAGCCAATAAACACCAGCACGGAGTGCAGCGTATTTTCGTCCACCGGCTTTCCGTCCAGCCGCACTACCTCCACCGAGCGGGGGTGGGAGATGCGGTGCAGTTCCCGACGGATAGACCGCAGCAGCATCACGACCCGGGAGCACTTGATGCCGCCGCCGGTGGACCCGGCGCAGGCCCCGCAGAACATAAGGATGATCAAAATCATCTGGGAGAAGTGGGGCCACAGGACATAGTCGGCGGTAGCAAAGCCGGTGGTGGAGATGATGGAGGCCACCTGGAAGAAGGCGTAGCGAAAGCTCTCCCACACGCTCTCATACAGGGGATAGATGTTGAAGGTAATGAGGGCGGTGGAGATGGCTACTACCAGCAGGAAGAAGCGGGCCTCGTCGCTCTTCAGCGCCTCTTTGAAGCGGCGCTGGAGCAGCAGGAAGTAGAGACCAAAGTTCAGAGAGAACAGCAGAGCAAAGACAGCGATCAGGATCTCTGCCGTGGGATTGCCGTAAGCCCCCACACTCAGGTTCCGGTTGGAGAAGCCGCCGGTGCCGGCGGTGGAAAAGGAGTGGATGAGGGCGTCATACAGGGGCAGGCCGCAGAGCCGCAGCAATACAACCTCCGCCAGAGTGAGGGCGAAGTACATCTGGTAGAGGATCTTGGAGGTCTGGGACTGCTTGGGCACCAGCTTGGAAAAGACAGGGCCAGGGGACTCCGCCTGGGCCAGGTAGTGGGAGCGCACCCCTAGAGAGGGGATGATGGCAGTGGCCAGAATCAGCACGCCCATGCCGCCCAGCCAGTGGGTGAAGGCGCGCCAGAAGAGGATGCCGCGGGGCAGGGCCTCAATATCGGTGAGAATGGTGGCACCGGTGGTGGTGAAGCCGGAAGAGGCCTCAAATACACAGTCGATGAAGGAGTTGAAGTAGCCCGAGAAATAGAAGGGCAGCCCGCCCACGATGCCGGTGGCCAGCCACAGAAGGCCTACGGCCACAAAGCCCTCCCGCACAAAAAAGTGTTTGCTCTTGGTGGGCATGAAAGAGAGGGGCAGGCTGATGCACAGTACCACCAGAATACTCCACACAAAGGGAAGGGGACTCTCCCGGTAGATCAGGGCCACCAATAAAGGAATAACCAGAGCACCCGCTTCCACCAGAAGTACCCGGCCCAGCAGCTTGAAAATCAGCTTAATGTTCATCGCTGCCTCCAGTCAGGAGAAAGGAGCTCTCCTCCTCGGCATAGATGTCATTAAGATCCAGAATGGTCCGATCCCGGGAGATAATGATCACAGAATCTCCCTCCTGGATAAAGGAGGATCCCTCGGGAATGATGATCTCGCCGTCCCGCATAATAACAGCAATCAGAATGCCGTTGTGCAGGTTCAGGTCCTTCAGGGGAACATTGAGGTGGCGGGTGGAGGGGCCCACCGTGAATTCCATGGCCTCTGTATTGCCATCGGCAATGCGGTAAAGGGTGTTCATCACGCTGCCCTGGGAGTTCTGCATACCGCGCACCAGCTGGAGGATCTGGGCGGCGGTGATCAGCTTGGGGGAGATGACGCTGTCCAGGCCAACCGCCCGGGCGATACCGGTGTAGTTCTGACGGTTACATTTGGTGATCACCTTGTGCAGCCCCTGCTGCATGGCGTACAGGGAGATGATAAGGTTGTCCTCGTCCCGGTCGGTGAGGGCCACAAAAGCGTCAGCGCCGGACATGCGCTCAGCCTCCAACAGCTCCTGGTCGGTGCCATCCCCGCAGATGACCGTGGTGCGGGGCAGCTTTTCGTTGACCAGGCGGCAGCGGGGCTCGCTGATCTCCACAATTTTGACGCGAATGTGCATCTTCTCCAGAAGGGCGGTGAGGTAAAGGGAGATTTTACCGCCGCCTACAATGAACACAGTCTTTACCTTGGGGCTGTACCGGCCCAGCAGGCGGAAAAACTGGTCCAGGCTGGTGGGGCGGCCAATCAGGTAGAGCTTGTCTCCAGCATGGGGGATAAAAGAGCCGTTGGGGATGGTTACCTCGCCGTTGCGGTCCACAGCGCATACCAGCAGGGAGAGCTGTTTGACCTGAGCGGACAGGGCGTTCAGAGGCTGATCTACCAAGAAGTCCCCCTCCTGCAGACGGAAGCCCATCAGCTCCACCCGACCCCGGCAGAAGGTTTCGATGTTGGCCGCCGAGGGGAAACGCAGCAGCCGGGAAATCTCCACAGCGGTAGCGTTTTCTGGGTTGATGACCATATCGATGCCCATGTTTTTCTTCAGCTCATGAAGACCAAGATTGTACTCCGGGTTGCGGATGCGGGCGATGGTGTACTTGGCCCCCAGGTGCTTGGCGGTGAGACAGCAGACCATGTTCACCTCGTCAGAGTTGGTGGCGGCTACCAGCAGGTCGGCGTCGCCTGCCCCCGCCTCACGCAAAGTGGCGGTGGAAACACCGTTGCCCTTGATGCTCATAATGTCCAGCGCGTCGGTAGCGCGGCGCAGAGCGTTGTCCTGGGTGTCCACAATGGTGATGTCGTGCTTCTCATGTAAAAGCTGTTCTGCCAGGGAAAAACCGACCTTTCCAGTGCCTACAATTACAATTTTCACAGTATCGGCAAGCCTCTCTTTCTCATTGAAAGCCGTTTCTTGGCTGAATCATAGCGTTTTTAAATTGTCCACTCGCCGTGAACGATACCCACCAGATACCAGGTTCCGTTCTCTCCGGCAAAGACCAGTTTCAGGGAGCACCAGTCCAGTCCTGCACTGGCGGGATCCCGGCTGGGGTAGCAGAAGTCCACAAAGTGGCATCCGGCATAGGCTTCGGTGATGTTTTCCAGGGCGTTGCCGCTGGTAATAATTTGGTCCACGCCCACCTGGGGAGCCTGGGTGTAGTCTGCGTCAAAGACAAAGCGCTCAAAATACTGGGTCATGGTCATCTGAATGGTCTCGCCCCGGCCGTCCTCATAGCCCCAGGTATAGGTGGTGGTGTCCTGGGCCAGATTTTTGATCTGGTCGGCGGAGAACCGCTGATCCTGCTGAACATTCACCGTGGAGTAAGGGGTGAAGGTGACGCCCCGGGAGGGGTGAACATAGGAAGCCAGAGTCTCATAGTCTTTGGACTTTAAGGCGTCGGTGACGCCGGCAGCGGCCTGCAGCAGCCCGGTGGTGGTCAGAGAGTCTTGGGTCTGGGGATCCTCCTGCTGAGTTTGAGAGGAGGGGACAGTAGGAGTGGGTGCCCAAAGGGACACAGAGCACAGCAGTCCCAGGGCAAATCCTGCCAGCAGCAAGATCAGGGGAATGGCAGCGCGCTTCATAAGTAGGCATCTCCTTTTCTAAACATTGGTGTGAGAAGGGGGTGCATCAGAATGTGACAAGAAATCAGCATACATTATAGTAGCGGGAAAGAGAAAAAGCAAGAGAGGAAGTGCATTCTCTTGAAAAATAGGAGAAAACGGGACGGAGGGGAAAAGATGGAAAAAAGAGACGCCCAACTGGGCGTCTCAAATGAAACAAAATCAAGGAAAAAGCATCTGAGAAGAAGCGGCAATGAGAGCCAGCTTCTCCTTGCGGGAGAGGCGTTTCAGGGCAGCCTCCCGGCGCAGGGCCTGGCTGTGGTCCTCTGCCTGCTCCACATAGACCAAGGTCACCGGCCGGCGGGCGCGGGTATATTTAGCGCCCCGGCCGGCGTTGTGCTGCTCCAGACGGCGCTGGGGGTCGGTGGTGCAGCCGGCGTACAGGGTGTCATCAGCGCACCGCAATAAATAGACGTACCACATCACGCCGCCTCCTGTTCCGGTGGAGCCAGGGGCAGCAGGAAGGAGATGCGGGTGCCCACCCCGGGGCGGGAGACCACCTCAAACCACCCCTCGTGGCGCTCCACAATCCATCGGGCGATGGACAGCCCCAGTCCGGTGCCCCCGGTCTTTCGGTCCCGGGACTGGTCGGCCCGGTAGAAGCGCTCGAAAATGTGGGGGATGCTTTCAGGGGGAATGCCGGCCCCCTCGTCCTGAACAGTGAGGCGGGCGTAGCCCTCTTGGGTGGAGAGGCGCAGATAGATGCGGCTGCCTGGAGGACTGTATTTGATGGCATTGTCCATTAAAATCCGCATGACCTGCTTGATGAGCCCATGGTCGGCCCGCACCGGCACCGGTTCCTCTCCCCAGCGGGGCAGGAACACCCGGTCCGGGCAGATCATCTCCTCCTCCCGCAGCACCTCCCCCGCCAGAGCGGACAAATCAAAGAGGGTGGGCTTCACCGGCTGAGTGTCGTTGTCTCCCCGGGCCAAAAACAGCAGCTGTTCCACCAGCTCTTCCATGGACTTGGCCTCGGAACGGATGGCGCTGATGGACTCCTGCAGTGCCTCCGGGTCATCTTTGCCCCACCGGTCCAGCAGGGCGGCGTAGCCCTGGATCACCGCAATGGGGGTGCGCAGCTCGTGGCTGGCGTCGGAGACAAAGCGGGCCTGGGCGCTGTAAGCCCGATTGATGCGCTCCAGCATGGCGTTGATGGCCTGGGCCAGAGAGCGCAGCTCCTTCTGGGTGGCGGGCAGGTCGATGCGGCTGTCCAGGTGCTTGGCGTTGATCTTCTCCAGCTCCCCAGCCAGAGCTTCCAGCTCCTGGCGGGACATGTGGGTCATGGAGCTGAGCCGGGAGGCGGTGGCAGCCAGCTCCTGGAGAGGACGCAGTACCTTGTGGATGGAGCGGCTGTTGCCGAAGAGGCTGGTGAGCAGGAAGATGCCCTGGAACACCAGCACCACAGTGCCAGCCCAGTACAGGGCCTGGAAGATGCCGGACAGGTTTACCGTGATGGCGTAGGGGGTGTCGGGGTCTGGCATCTGGATCTGATAGTACTGCCTTAAATCCCACTGCCGCAGGCCGTCGGCCGTCTCCTGCCGGATAGGAAGCCAGGAGAAACCAGCTACCGGGTAGCCCGTAGGTTCCTCGTCCAGCAGGGTGATGGTGTAATCGCTGGCCTCCATCCAGGCCAGAGCCTCCTGGGTGGGCACCCCCCGCTCCTCCACTAAGGCGGCCACATCGGCGCAGCGGTTTTCTCCGTAGAGGATCAGCCCGCACAAGGCCATGCCCACCAGCAGCAGGTCCAACACCACGAAGATACACAGCTGCCGGAAGAAGAAGCCTAGGTTCAGCCGGAAGGCCAGAGAGGTGTCCCGGGCGGAGGAGATGGGGGCCGTGGGAGGCGGAGACTGAAACCGGGGCCGTTTTTTTGCCATAGCGGCCTCCTTTCTCCCGCTCTTAACCCTGGCTCTTCAGCCAGGCACGGATGGGTTCCAGATGTTCAAAGGCCACAAAGCTGCCCCCGTGGAGGAGCATGTCCAGCATGGCCTGCTCCTGGGGCGTGCGGGCAGAGCCCTTGGCCTCCAGAGTCTTGCGGGTGGAGCGGGTGACCATGTTCACCATCCGGCACTTGAGCCACCCCACCTTCTTGGGAGCCCAACCCCCCTGAAGGTAGAATAGGGGGGCGTCGCCCACATAGTTGGAGCGGCGCAGGGAGGCCATGGTGCCCTCCCCAGGCATGGACATGCCCACGCCGCATACCCCCTGGACCTGGTAGCGCTTCATGGCCCGGTCCAGGCCGTCGATGTGTCCAGCGGTGAGGGGGCCCATGTAGAACACCTGGGTGCCGGACAGAAGCTGGTGGGAGGCCTCATCCAGGGTATAGGTCTTGATTTTTTCCGCCTTGCCCAGCATCTGGGCATATTCCTTGGTAAAGCCGGTGTGAGACTGATAGACAATTACCATAACAAAAACTTCCTTTCTGGGGGCGTTACTCCTCTCGAATCACATAGCCCACGCCCCGTACCGTGTGAATGAGCTTGATACCGAAAGCCTCGTCGATTTTGCTGCGGAGAAAGCGGATGTACACATCCACCGAGTTGGTCTCCCCCACAAAATCAAAGCCCCACACGCTGTCCAGCAGGGCTTCCCGGGTGAGCACCCGGCCCTTATTTTCCAGCAGCTGGTGGAGTAGGTCAAACTCTTTTTTGGTCAGCTCCACGCTCTGCCCCCTAACGGACACCTGGTGGCGCTCCACATCCATCGCCAGCTCTCCGGCTGTGAGGATCTTGCCGCTGCGGACAGCACGCTTGCGCAGGGCGGCCCGAATCCGGGCCAGCAGCTCCTCGATGGCGAAGGGCTTTGTGATGTAGTCATCCGCCCCGCTGTCCAGGCCGGACACCTTGTCGATGACACTGTCCCGGGCGGTGAGCATAATGACGGGCAGGTCGCTCTCCCGGCGCAGACGGCGCAGCACCTCCATGCCGGACAGTTGGGGCAGCATAATATCCAGCAGCACCAGGTCGTACTTGCCGCTCAGGGCCTGCTCCAGCCCGCTGCGCCCGTCAAAGGCTTTGGTCACCTCATAGCCCTCGTAGCGCAGCTCCATCTCTACCATCCGAGCCAGCTTTTCCTCGTCCTCCACCAGAAGGATCTTCTCTGCCATTGTGTTCGCTCCCTTATTTTGTAATCTTCCATTCCAAAACGTTATTTTTTGCGGTTGTTATACTTATCGTGCTGGTTTTTCAGCTCCTCCATTACCTGGCGGCCCAAGTCGGCGGCGGTGTCAGCCACATTGCCCATCATGCCGTTGAAGGTCTCGTCCTCCAGGTCAGGACCAGAGATCTGGTAGCGGAAGCCCAAAAACAGGCCCAGGATCAAGGCGGGAACGGTGATATAGAAGGCAAACAGTACCAGTACCACCAGAATCAGAATGGGGAGGGAGGTTACCGGCTGCCCCTTGCGCCAGATCTCCAGTTCATTGTCAATGAGCCAGCGGCGCAGGGTGCTGAACAGGGTTTTTCCGCTGATTACCTTGACGCCCATGCCTCCGGCCTTCTTTTTTTCCCGCTTTTCTTTCCCGCCCTTTTTCTCCCCCAGGGTGGCCAGCTCATCCCGGACCGGCGGCGGTGGCGGCGTCTCATTACGGGTGGAGTAGTAGGCCCCCTGGGGACGGGGAATGGCACCCTGCTCTTCCAAATAGATCAGGGCGTCCAGCAGATTGCCGCCGCTGTACTCCAGGGCCTGCTTGGCCTGGGCATAAGAGACGTCGGCTTTTTCCCGCAGGCGTTCCACCTGCTCCAGGGTAATTTCCATCCTCATCGCTCCTTTTCCCGGTTTGTGGTTTCAGGATACCACAGACGGGTTGAAGGGTACTTTATGCTTTCTTAAAAATGGGTTAAAGGGGCCTGGCTTGCCCAACTGATTATACTATGTTATAATTTTGCTAGCAAGTGCCCGGAAGGAGGGAAAGACGGTGAAACGATGGAAAAAAGGGGCGGCGCTGATCCTGGTTCTGGCCATGCTGGTGGCGCTGCTCAACTCGGCCCAGGCATCGGGAAATATCTATCTGACGGCGGTAAATGAGAACCTGCTGGAGCTCACTTCCGATACTATGCCCACCTGGTCGGGGGGCGTACTGTATGTGCCCTACACCGTGTTTGACGGCAGCTATACCGGCATCAGCCTGGGCATCAGCAGCAGTTACAGCCGGGACGGCGGCACCGTCACCCTCTACAATTTGCAGCAGATGATGGTCTTTGATTTAAACCGGGGGACCTGCTATAACCCCATTACCGAGGAGACCCTCTCCGGGCGGGCCATTATGCGCAACGGGCGGCCCTATGTGCCTGTGGCCGCAGTGTGCAGCTTCTTTGGGCTGACCTATTCGGTCATCGACATTGAAGAGGGCTATATGGTACGTATCAAGAACTCCGCTGTGGTGCTCAGCGATTATAGCTTTGTGGATGCGGCGCAGAATTCTATCCGCAACCGGCTGAGGGATTACTACCAGGCCAACCAGAGTCAGCTCACCCCCGGTGTGCTGCCCCCCTCCTACGAGAACACGGAGGAGCCGGAAAAGGATACAGAGCTTGTGGTGCCGGATGACCCGGTGGACACCGATGTGATCCCCACCTACCTGGCCTTCCGGTGTGACGATGCCCAGGGGCTCAGCGATATTCTGGATGCCCTGGACAGCGGCAGCCAGCGGGCCATCTTCTTCTTTGACGCCCAGGGGTTGGAGCGGGAGGATGACCTCATTTTCCGTATCTTGGGCAGCGGCCACAGCATCGGCCTGCTGGCGGAAGGACGCTCTGCGGCGGCCACCAGCCGCCTGCTGGAGGAGGCCAGCCAAACCCTGGCCCAGGTGGCTTATACCCGTACCTCGGTGGCGCTGGTGCCTGAGAGCCAGAGGGAGGAACTGGAGAGCGAGGGGTGGATCTGCTGGGATGAGACGGCTTCGGCAGTACCCAGCGAGGGGGCCAACGCCAGCACCTACGCCAATCAGGTGCTCAACCGCATCAGCGGCAGCTACACCCGGGTGTATCTCACCCTGGACGGCAGCAGCGAGACGGCCCGGGTGCTGCCCACGCTGCTGCGCAAGCTCTCCTCGGAGGGATACGGGGTCAGCGTGCCCCTGGAGACCAGACTGTAAGGAGGCCGGTTATGGACCTGACACAGCATCATATCTCTACCTCGGCAGAAGCGCCCCGCGTGGCCAGGCTCACCCGGCATCTGAAGGCCAGGCTGGAGGACTTCGGCCCGGGAGGGCCGGAGGTGATCCAGGCGGACCAGGAGACCGGCGTGGTTCGGTTCCGGATTCCAGGCAAGGACAGCGCCTGGCTGCAAGAGCAGCTGGAGGAGCGCTGGAACATCCAAATCGGGGTGGAGGACGGCCAGGCAGTGTGCCGCTTGGGGCCGGACATTGCCTTTGAACAGCTGGACCGGTTCTGGGGCTGTCTGTTTGAGTTAATAGGATAAGCGCATAAAAATCCCGGAACCAGCATAAGGTTTCTCCGAAAGAGGTGAGACCGGATGGTGTACGGGAAAACGCAGCTGCTTCTGGCCTTTGTGCTCACAGCCTTGGCGGGGGCAGGGCTGCACTTTGTCTACGGGCTGTGCCCCAACGGGGTCACAGCCCTGTTTTCTCCAGTGAACGAGAGTATCTGGGAGCACGGAAAGATCCTGTTCTGGCCCTACCTGGCGGCGGCGGTGTGGCTCACCTGGGGCCGTCCTACCGGCTTGCGCCCTTGGCTGCTTACCGGGGTAGGCATCTGCCTTATGATGTTTGGAATTGGGTATCTTATGCATGTGGTACTGGGCTGGAATAGTCTGGCGGCAGATCTGGTGCTCTATGTGGCTCTGCTGGCCCTGGGGTTCTGGTTGCCCACCCAAATGGCAGGCCCCTTCTCTGGGCTGCGGTGGCGTCTGCCAGCCCTGTTGGCGGCGGTGCTGGTGCTTGGAATGGTGTGGTTTACCTTCCATCCGCCCCAGGGGGCCCTGTTTGCGGATCTCTCCCAGGGGCAAATGGAAACAAGAAACGAAGGATAGAAGGGAAGTGTCCCGATGGTACTGTTGGGGATGCACAATCTGGCTCGGCGAGAGCAGGCAAAGCAGCTGCTGGCCTGGGGGGCCGCCCAGGTTTGGGGTTTGGACCCGCTGCCTGAGCTGGAGGTGGCGGAGCGGGGCAAGCCCTGGTTCCCTGCCTGTCCCCAGTACCATTTTAACCTCAGCCACAGCGGGAGGCTGGCCCTGTGCATCCTGGCGGACCGGCCGGTGGGAGTGGACATCCAGGAAATCCGGGAGACCTGGCGGCCCTCCCTGGTCACCCGCACGTGTACGCCGGAGGAACGGGCGTGGCTGGCCAGCCGGGGAGACCAGGCGGAGGACTTTACCCAGCTCTGGGCTCTCAAAGAGAGCGGGGGCAAGCAGACAGGCTACGGCCTGCCCTATCCTCCCAGCCGTCAGGCGGTGCCCCTGCCGCCTTTGGGGGAGCCTTACGACCCAGAAAAGATTTACCACCTGGGCCAGGTGCAGTTCCGAGTCTATCTGGGGGAAACTTGGCGGGGAGCTGTCTGTGCTCTGGATGAACCGCCCCGGGCTATCCAATGGGTGGACGGTCTGCTGGAGAAAAATTGACCCTTTACAAGCGGGGGAGAATCTGCTATAATAACGGAGCAACTTAAGAGATGCGCCCGTAGTTCAATGGATAGAGCGTCAGATTCCGGTTCTGAATGTTGGGGGTTCGAGTCCCTTCGGGCGTACCAAAAAAGAAAGACATCTGCTTTTAGCAGATGTCTTTCTTTTTTGGGTTCCGCCGCCCAAAGGGCGGCTCCACCCTCTGGTGATTGAAATGCTCGGGCGAAGTGAATTCGCCCTGCGCCGAGGTTTTGCCTGCGGCAAAACGCTCGTACGGCGCAAATGCGCCGCCGGCCAGAAGGCCGGTTTGCCAGTTCCCTTGCTGTTGTTTCAAGCCTTGAAAATATCGATTTTAACCGCCCCTTGCAAAAAAGAAGCACCTGCTTAGCAGGTGCTTCTTTTTTGTGCTGTCCGCACAAGATTGGGCAGTTCAGAAAAGGCCGCTTTTCTTAAAAATCAGGCATCTTGATAGGTTTGCAGAGCGGATAGGTTCATATGGTCCAAAATGCAGTATATTTCTTCGCCTTCCATTTCGGCTCCCCGCATCTGGAAGCTGGCAAATCCATAGTCCACTTCAGCGTCAAACTGTTTTTGTCCGTTCACGGACGTCCGCCATTCAATGGTCACAGTGATCCCGTCGGTGGTGGTATATTCCTCGGTTTTGTCCAGAGTTTCATCCACCATGTAGCTGTCGGAAGGTGGATTTTTGATTTTGGGAAGAAACATCCAGGTCAGGGAAAATGGTGCTCCGTCCTTGGTTTGATATTCACCGGAGAAAGTAAAAGAATAAAAAATAGAGGTATTTATGCCCTCGCCGAAGCCTTCTTTCTGGCAGTAATACTGGCAGCCGGGAACGGGAGTATATTCACGTTCCAGCCACGCCAGATCCGGCAGGGCCACAGGCCAGAAATTGCTCAGCCCCGTCAGTGTATCGGCAAGATAAAACGATGATTTGGCGCAATCGTTGACGGACGTGGCCATCTCCGTCCAGCTGTCCTCCGGGCCGCCCATTCGATGCTCCAAAATTTCTTCCTTGGAAAGAAGTGAAGAAAGGTCGATGGGCTTCTGGGCTGGGAAGTCCTCCACCGGTCCCGAGGTGACCCCATAAGCCGCTGTGCTGGCGCCAGATTCCTGGGCGGCTTGGTCAGCCGCTTGGCCAGCTTCCTGTTCGGTGTCAAAATAATACGTCTTTGCCTGCCGCAACACCACTGTGCCGGCGCTCACACAGGCGGTAAGCAGCAAAATAGCGGCAATCAGAACCAGCGCCCGCCGGTCCAGCCGTTTTTTTCGCTTGGGCAGTGCCGCCAGACGATGGTCCAGCTTCTCCTCAAAATCCTTTGGAATGGGGCAGTCTTCCGTTTCTGTACGCTCCCGGATCCGGGTGTCAAAGTCCTCAAAGTCCATACGCTTCCTCCTCCCGCAGCAGTGCTCTCAGGCGTTCTCGCCCCCGGCTGAGCCGGGATTTTACGGTTCCCTGAGGCACTCTCAGCGTCTTGGCAATCTCCGCCACTGGCAGATCCTCATAGTAGTAGAGCATGACGACCAGGCGCTGATCCTCCGGCAGGAGCAGAACTGCGTCCCACAGTCCGGAGGGCTCCGGGGGCGGGACGCTCCCTGCCGTCTGACTTAAATCGTCCATGTAAACCACCCGGCGCTGTCTCCGCCGCAGGCCATAGGCGCAGCGGACCGCGATCTTCAGCAGCCAGCACCGGGCAGCTTCCGGCCGGTTCAGCTTGGGAAAGGCCTGCCAGGCCAGCAGGACTGCCTCACCTACCGCGTCCTCCGCATCAGCGTCGCAGTCTAGGATGGCTCGGGCGGCACGGAACATGGACCGGCTGTGCTCCCGCACCAGGGCAGCAAATTGTTCCCGGTTGTCCAGGTTATGCTCCATGGTCATCACCTCGTCTCTTGTTGTCCGGACGTCTTATAGATGCGCGGGAAAAAGGTTTGGTTCCATCTTATCAGATTTTTTTGCAGAAATCACTTCTGGGAGTGCCGAGGCGAAGCGGAGCTTCGCATAAAGTTCTTTGCCAAGCTTTCTTTCAAGAAAGTGAAAAAAGCAGAGCCGCCCAATGGACGGCTCTGCCGATGCTTAAACTGTCATGCTTTGCCTGTTCGCGACGCCCGGCTTCCGTACGACTCCGGGCACAAACAGCCGGTTAGATGACCGGCTTGGTTTGCACCCGTCGCTTCCGTCCATCCGGGCTGCTCACGACGGCGCAGCACTTCGCCTTACTTCAGGTTGAAGAAAGCCTTCATGCCGGGGTACTGAGCGATCTCGCCCAGCTCCTCCTCGATGCGGAGCAGCTGGTTGTACTTGGCCACACGGTCAGTACGGCTGGGAGCGCCGGTCTTGATCTGGCCAGCGTTCAGAGCCACAGCGATGTCAGCAATGGTGGCGTCCTCGGTCTCG
>CABVDR010000063.1 GCA_902497145.1 uncultured Oscillospiraceae bacterium | reverse complement strand
CCGCCCATCAGGGCGGAACCCCTATTTTTCAACGCAAATCATCAATAATCTTGGGCGACCAAAGATATTTCCAAAGCCGCCACCCCAGATAAATTCCCAGCAGCAGCGCCACCCCGGACACACCGGGGAAGATCACCAGCTGAGTGAGGGGGGAAACGGTCTGGCTCTCCCACGTCTGCAATCGCACCGCCACGGCCACGATCAAAAACAAGATCACCACCACCGGCGGCAGAAAACGCCAGAACCGGTGCCGGGGCAGGCGGCAGCACAGATACTCTGCCGCCGCGCCCAACAGGAGAGGCAGCAAAAAGAAAATTCCAATGACAATGGGCATGGCCCGCCGCCTCCTTTACACCAAGCGCTGGGAGAGGATCTCCCCTCCCTGGATCTGAAAACTCTTTCCCCGCTCCAGACCGTCCAATTTTTCCGGCTCGCAGCAGGTAATGAACACCTGCCCGCCCTGAATGCGGTTCAATACAAAGGATTGCCGTTTTCCGTCCAATTCAGACAAGACGTCGTCCAGCAGCAGCACCGGCCACTCGCCGGTCTCCTGCTGAAAAATCTCCCGCTGGGCCAGCTTCAGGGACAGGGCCGCCGTCCTCGTCTGGCCTTGGGAGCCAAACTGCTTGGCGCTTTGTCCGTCCAACTCCACCACTAGGTCGTCCTTGTGGGGACCGCTGAGACACTGGCGGCTGTCCAGCTCTGCCCGGCGGTGGCTCTCCTGGTGACGGAGCAGACTTTCATAGATGTCCTGCACACTGCCCAGGGGGTCCTGGACGGTGGAAACCGTCTCATACCGTAATCCCAGCTGCTCCCGTCCGCCGGAAAAATCGGCGTGGATGGCAGGGGCCTGTTCCCCCAGCCGCCGGACAAAATGGGCCCGGTAGTGGATGATCCGAGCGCCAAACTGGGCCATGCGCAGGTTAAAGTCGTCCAACGTATCCAACAGGGAGGGATTTTCCTGCCAGTCCCGCAGGATCCGGGTCTTGTGCTCGTAGAGGCGGTTATATTCTGCCAGGGCCTGGGCATACCGGGGACGCAGCTGACAAATGGCCCCGTCCAGAAAGCGCCGCCGGGCGGCGGCCCCCTCCCGGATGAGGTAGAGATCCTCGGGACAGAAGAGGACGGTGGTCAGAATCCCCGCCAGCTCGCCGGCGGTTTTCAGCCGCAGGCCGTTGGACCAGAGCTGCCGGGTTTTGCCCCGGCAGAGCTTGGCCTCCAGGATGAAGGTGCGCTCCCGGCTGTCCACCTCCCCCTTGATGTACCCCTGGGGCTGATCTAACATGATGAGCTCCCGGTCATACCGGGCCCGGTGGGACCGGGCGGAGGAGAGATAGGCGATGGCCTCCAGCAGATTGGTCTTTCCTTGGGCGTTGTCCCCGTAAATGAGGTTCACCCTTGGGTGAAAGGTAGCCTCCACGTGGGCATAGTTGCGAAAAAAGTCCAGCTCCAGCCGGTTTAGCTTCATTGGACGGTCAGCTCCAGCTGGTCGTCAATGGAGGCCACGTCGCCGGGGCGCATTTTCTTGCCCCGCATGGTGCAGGTCTCGCCGTTCACCTTGACCCGGCCCTCCTGAATAATCAACTTCGCGTCGCCGCCGGTCTCCACGGCCCCGGCAAATTTCAGCAGATCCTGGAGCTTGATGAACTCTGTGCGGATCTGAACCGTTTCTTTTTCCATAGTCACTCCTTCTATTTCAGAGGCGAATCATCGTCTCCACTTTTTTACTTATGGAAGCCGCCCCGCAGGGCGGCAGCCCCAGAAGCAAAGCGAAGCTTTGCACAAAGCTTTTTTGCGTACTTTTTTCACGAAAAAAGTACGTTAATTGGCTTTCAAACGGACGGGCAGCACCATATAGATAAAGTTCTCCTCCCCCTCGGCGGGCAGGATCACACAGGGAGCCACGCCGGAGGACAGCTCCAGGCGCAGCTTCTCAGCGGGGGCGGCCTTCAGCGCGTCCATGAGATACCGGTAATTGAAGCCGATCTCCAGGCCCTGACCATCTCCCTCAATGGGGCACCGGTCGGAACTGTCGCCCACGGCGGTCTTGGTGGTGATGTCAATGACGCCATCGCCAAACACGCAGCGCAAGGGGCTCTTGAGCTTCTCACTAATAATCAGAGAGACACGCTCAATAGAGGAGAGGAGGGTGCGGGCGTCACACTGGACCTGGATGGGGTTGTTGTGGGGGATGGCATTGCGGTAGGGCAGGAACTCGCCCTCCAGCCGACGGCAGACCAGCACGGTGTCTCCGGCCTGGAAAAGAATGTGGCGGGCGCCCTGGTTTACCGTAACAGGGCCCTCTCCGGAGCAAATCTTCTCCACTTCGCTCAGGGCCGAACCGGGCACGACGAAAGAAAACTGTTCCGATCCTTCAATTTTATCGACCTTCTCCCGGCGCAGAGCCAAGCGGTAGCCGTCCACGGACACCACAGTCAAATCGTTGTGGTCGATTTCGAACAGGGATCCCTTCTGGATGGGCCGGCTGTCGTTGTCGCTGATGGCAAACAGGGTATGTGCAATCATGGCGCGCAGAACGGACTGTTCCAGCGTGATGGAATTCTGCTGGTCCACGGTGGGCAGCTCGGGGAACTCCTCGGGGTCCGTTCCTAAAATATTGAATTCGCACATGCCGCACTTGATATTGACCATGTAATCTTTTGAGGTGAAAACCACCATATCATCGGGCATTTTCCGAATAATTTCACCAAAAAGCCGGGCAGAAAGCACCAAAGAGCCGGGCTGTTTGATCTCTGCGGGGACGGTAGCCTGAATGCCGGTTTCCAAATTATAACCGGTGAGGCGAAGCCGGGTATCCGCTTCGATCAGGATTCCCTCCATGGCAGGAATGGAACTTTTCGCGGCAACCGCTCTTGATGCAATGGATACCGCCGTACTGAGCAGTGCCTTCTCACAGGAAAATTTCATGGGTGAGCCTCCTTCGCGTCGCTCCTCTCCGCTCTCTCTTAAGAGAGGAGAGGATTAATTTTCGTAATAGTAGCCCGTAGGGGGAAAAAATGTGGAAAAATGCCGCCCGCCTTACTCGCGCAAGGGAAAGCGCGTCCACAGGGGGTGGGGAAGAATTTTGGTCCCTTTCCACAGGTAGTGGTGTCCACAGGAGTTTTCCACAACATACACCGAGTTATCCACATTTAAGTGTGGATAACCAGGATGCAGTTCGGCCTGGGATTTTTCGAACTATGCGTATATAAAATGAATACTTATACATTCAACATTCAATTATGCTGGAAAAAGAGTGGTTCCGCCCTGGGGGGCGGGAAGGGAGCGGATGTGACTTTCTGAATGATCAGAAAGTCACCAATGGCCCAGGCCACCCTCTCTTGCCCCTTCGGGGCAATTCACCTTGAGAATCGCTGGGGGCCGCCTTCGATGAGCGCCTTCGCGGAGCGGGCGCTCAAAGTCGCCCCACCCCCTGGACCCCCATTTGCGTGGGACGCCTTACTGGAAGCCTGGTACTTTCGTCCGGCGGGCAAAATCTGAGTGGCTGGTCCTTCTTGCCTCGGGGACACAGGCCCCTTCGTCGTCGCAAAGTCCGCTCTATTCCGGACGCCCAAGCATGGGCATCCGGCCTGTCGCTTCCTTCCTCCTCCTCTCCCCACCAAACCCGCTTCGCTGGGCTTTGGCGGGGACCCCGATTAAGTGTCTGCGCTGCACGGACACCGCCTGCTCTGGTAAAACCAGGGCGGCAGTTTTTGCTTATACGCAGAGTATAGGAAGAGCCTGAGGCGAAACGCAGTTTCGCAGAAAGCTCTTTTGCCTTCTTTTCTCTCGAGAAAAGAAGGTTACTCGTAGCGGATATTAATGTTGGCGGTGATATCCTTAATAATCTCCGCCTTCTCCGGGTCGGTCTTCACCAGATCCTCGATGCGCTCGATGGAGTGAAGGACGGTGGTGTGGTCCCGGTTGTCAAACTCCTTGCCGATCTCCTTCAGGGAGAGGTTGGTCATGCGGCGGATCTGGTACATGGCAATCTGGCGGGCCAGAGAGATATCTTTCGCCCGGCCCTGGCCCCGGAGGGTGGCAGGCTCGATGTTATAGAACTTACACACCTCGTCGATGATGACGTCGGCGGTGGGCACGATGTCCGACTTCTCCTTAAACATGTCCTTAACGGCTCGGACCACGGTGTCCTTGTCCACCGAGTCGCCCATGAGCTGCTGATAGGCCATGATCTTATTGACGGTGCCCTCGATCTGCCGCACGTTGGCGGTAATGTTCTCCGCAATGAGCTGGAGGAGGAACTCGGGCAGCTCCACCCCCATGCGAACGGCCTTATTTTTGATGATGGCCATGCGAGTTTCATAGTCTGGGGGCTGGATATCGGCCAGCAGGCCCCACTCAAAGCGGGTCTTCAGTCGGTCCTCCAGGCGCAGCATCTCCTTGGGGGGACGGTCGGAGGTGAAGACGATCTGCTTTTTCAGCTCGTAGAGGGTATTGAAGGTATGGAACATCTCCTCCTGAGTGGAGTCACGGCCGGCGATAAACTGCACGTCGTCCATGAGGAACACGTCGGCGCCCCGGTACTTCTCCCGGAACTCCGCGTTGCGGCCCTCCCGAATGGCTTGGATCAGCTCATTGGTGAAGGTATCTCCCTTGATGTAGACCACCTTATACTCCGGGTGGTTCTTATGAATGGTATGGGCGATGGCGTAGAGCAGGTGGGTCTTGCCCAGGCCGGACTCGCCGTAGATAAACAGAGGATTGTAGCTTTGGCCGGGATTGTCGGCCACCGCCCGGGCGGCAGCATGGGCAAACTTGTTGGAGGAGCCCACCACGAAGCGCTCGAAGGTGTACTCCTCTGTCCCGGGAAAGAAATCATTTTTCGCGGGCTGCTGGTACTGGTCCAGCTCGCCCTCGGTCAGGACAACCACGTCCATCTCCGCGGAAAACAGCTCCCGCAGGGCGTTTTGAATTTTGGAGACATACCGGGTGGCAATAATGTCCCGCTTGAACCGGGTAGGGGAGTAGAGGACAAAACGGTCATCCTCCAGGGCCACGGCCGTGGCGTCGTCAAACCAGGTGTTGATGGTGGTGGCGGTCATCTCCGGCTGCATGAGGGTCAAAACTTTTGCCCAGACATCAGCGGCAGGATTCATGGAAAAACCTCCTTGAACAAGAGCGCCGGGGCGTAAAAACGGCAGCTCCAAAATATGGGGTATGGCCCCGGAGAAAAACGAAAAAAATGAAAATGGGGTCCCTGCCGGCCCGAGTTGGGCAGGGGACCCATTCGGTGTTTGTTTTCCAGGCTCAATCCCGGAAATGGGCGCAATTCGTCATCGTCATTATAGCAAAAAAACCACTTTGCCGCAAGGCGTTCCCCCTGCTTTTCCAGGGCATTTTTTATTTTAATTGTATCGGTGAATTTTCCCAGCAGTAGAGGGGGCGGCAATATGAACACAAGATGTTGTGTTTTTCCCATAGGAATGGAAAAAAGATGGAGAAACGGAAAGAAAATAGTTGACAGGGAGAAATACTTTCGTCTATAATAATCCGTACTGGGTATATGGGGGGGAAGGTTTATCCCGCCCCAAAACCCGGCTTTTGTTGCAGACCGCAGCCGGAAACGGCTGTTGTTGGGCCGGTGATGCCGGCTTGAATTCAAGTGAGGAGGTGTCCCCCATGCTTCGTACCTATCAGCCCAAGAAGCGCCAGCGTTCCAAGGAGCACGGCTTCCGTAAGCGTATGGCCACCCGCAATGGCCGCAAGGTCCTGGCCCGCCGTCGTGCGAAGGGCCGCGCTCGTCTGACCCACTGATCCGTGGGCTGGACAGATCCCGTTTCCGCTTGAGCAATCAAACGGAGGCAACACCGGATCTTCCTATGCGATATGGCAGAAGGACACAATTTTGAAACGCATATTTAGGGGCGTGGGAATGATTCCCCCGCCCCTGCGGTGCATATGGAGAAATTATGCGGGACTTTTTGTGCCTTTTTGACCCATCGAAGCAACCAGTTTGGATTTGACAGAAGCGAAACAAAGTTTCGCAGAAAGTTCTTTGCCAAGCTTTCTTTCAAGAAAGCGGGAAGCTCTTTTGCCTACTTTTCTCTCGAGAAAAGTAGGGGGAAAGGTAGAATTTATGAAGCATACCATTGCCTTAAAACAAAATCATGAATTCCGCCGCCTGTACAACAAGGGCCGCAGCGCGGTGTCGCCCTATTTTGCCATCTACTGCCGCAAGACCAACCGGCCTATCAGCCGGCTGGGCATCACGACGGGGGTGAAGCTGGGCAACGCCGTCAAGCGCAACCGTGCCCGCCGGAGAATCCGGGAGCTGTACCGCACCAACGAGGCCCGGTTGATGCCGGGCTACGACATTGTGGTGGTGGCCCGCGTCCGGGTGATCTACGGCCGCTACCACGAGCTGGAGCGCAGCTTTCTGCAGCTGATGCGGAAGCTGGAGCTGGTGCGTCCCCAGGAGGGAGCCAAGTCAGAATCCAAATGAAGAAGCTGTTCATCTGGTTGATCCGATTTTACCAACGGGAAATTTCGCCTCTGCGCCCCCCATGCTGCCGCTTTATCCCCACCTGCTCGGCCTACGCCCTGGAGGCGGTGGAGAAGTACGGTCCATGGAAGGGGGGCTGGCTGGCATTGCGCCGGATTTTGCGGTGCAATCCCTTTCACCGGCAAAAGTCCATTGAGTACGATCCCGTACCCTAAGGACAAGCCGGAACCAACTAAATATGTGGAGGTACCATTGTGGGTATTATTCTGAAACCCTTTGCCTGGCTGCTGTTGTTCTTCTACAACTTTTTCTCCAGCTACGGCATTGCTTTGATCCTCTTTGCCCTGGTGGTGAAGCTGATCCTGTTCCCCCTGTCCCTGAAGGGCAAGAAGAGCATGATCAAGATGAACCTGCTCTCCGGCAAAATGCAGCAGCTGCAAAAGCAGTACGGCAAGGACCGGGAGCGCTACAACATGGAGGTCCAGAAGCTCTATGAGCGGGAGAAGGTTAACCCCATGGGCGGCTGCCTGTGGTCCTTCCTGCCCCTGTTCATCCTGATCCCCCTGTACTATATCATCCGTGAGCCTCTGACCTACCTGATGGAGGTCCCCAAGGACTCCATCGCCAAGATCGCGGAGATCACCGGCATCGCCAACACCGGCGCCTATCCCCAGATCGCCATGGCCGAGGCCCTGAACCAGGACGGTATGCTGGCTCAGGTGCAGTCCGCCCTGGGCGACGCGGGAAGCCACCTGTTCAACCTGGACTTCCACTTCCTGGGCATCAACCTGGCCGACATTCCCCAGTGGAATTTCTGGGCCAATGGTTTGAGCTGGGAGTCTATCGGCCTGTTCCTGCTGCCTCTGGTGTCCGTGGGCATGTCCCTGCTGTCCATGCAGATCAGCCTGAAGACCAACCAGATGAACCGCAACCAGGCTCAGGACGAGACCACTGCCCGGACCAACCGGACCATGATGATCATCATGCCGCTGATGTCCCTGTGGATCGGCTTTACCGTCCCCGCCGGCCTGTCCATCTACTGGATCGCCCAGTACTTCTTCTCCATCTTCCAGGAGCTGCTGTGCGGCAAGCTGCTGAAGAAGGACTACGAGGCCGCTCAGGCCGCCGCTGCCCAGCGTGAGCTGGAGGAGAAAGAGGAAGAGAAGCGGCGCAAGGAGGAAGCTCGTCTGGAGCGCCAGCGCCGTCTGGAGGAAGAGAAGAAGAACCGGGGCAAGAAGAAGCCCAAGAAGGAAGAGAACGACGGCCCCACCATCAACAAGGATGACAGCCGCATCGGCATCCGTGCCTACGCCCGGGGCCGTGCGTACGATCCCAACCGCTTCGGCGGGGTGACCGAGTATGTGGACCCCAGCGATCTGATTGCCGCCCAGCAGGCCGCCGAGGCCGCCAAGAAGGGCAAAAAGAAGAGTAAGAAGGAGCAGCCGGAGGAGAAGAAGGAGGCCGCCGAGGCCACCCAGACCGTCCAGCAGCCCGCCCCCGAGATCCCCGCCCCGGAGCAGGAGCAGACCCAGAGCGAGCAGGCCCCCGAGACTGCCGAAACCACTGAGACTGCCGAGCCCGACCAGGCCCCTGAGGTCACGGAAACCGTGGAGGAGCCTTCCCAGGACGAGGATGACAAGAAGGAGGGTGTCTGATTATGCGTAAGTGGATCGAGACCACCGGCCGGTCCGAAGAGGACGCCATCGCCGCCGCGCTGTTCCAGCTGGGTCTGGACCGGGACGATGTGTCCGTGGAAGTCATTGAGCGGGCCAAGTCCGGTTTTCTGGGCTTCGGCGGCAACCCCGCCAAGGTCCGTGTGAGCTATGAAGTCCCCGACGAGAACGAGACCCCCGCCGCCGAGGCGGTGAAGGCGCCTGTGGAGGAGCCTAAGCCGGTCTCTGAGGCCCCCAAGGCCGCTGCCGCTCCCGCCCCTAAGGCGGAGCCCAAGGCTGCCCCTCAGAGCGCCCCCAAGCAGGAGGAGAAGAACACCCTCCAGCCCGGGGATGAGGTGCTCATCGGTAAGGAGGAGAAGCCCGCCCCCGCCCCTGTGTCTGAGCTGGAGCCTGCCGCCGCGGATGACCCCAAGGCCATGAAGATCCGGGAGTTCCTGGAGGGCCTGATGGAGCACCTGAACGTGCAGGCCACCCCTGACATCTACCGCAGCGAGACCGGCTATAAGGTCATTCTCCAGGGCCACGGCCTGGGCGCCATCATTGGCCGCCGGGGCGAGACACTGGACGCCATCCAGCAGCTGACCAACTATTCCGTGAACCGGGGCCAGTCCAAGCGGGTGCGCATTCACATCGACGCCGAGGGCTACCGGGCCAAGCGGGAGGAGTCCCTCCAGCGCCTGGCCGTGAAGGTGGCGGGCAAGGTGGTCAAGTATCGCAAGAACATGACTCTGGAGCCCATGAACGCCTACGAGCGCCACGTGATCCACGCGGCCCTGCAGGACTATCCCAATGTCACAACTTACTCCACCGGTGTGGAACCCAACCGCCGTACCGTAATTGCCTACGCCCCCAACGGCCGGTAAAACCATTCCATAAGCAGTTCCGGGACCCTGTGTTTACAGGGCCCCGGATTTTTTATCCACATTTTCTGCGGAAGATGTGGATAACTTTCTGGTTCATGTTTTCTAAACAAAAAACGTGGGAGCGACGCAGAACGTCGCTCCCACAAAAAATTTTCTTTCCGGGCGCAGAAGGGAAGCGGAGCTTCTCATAAAGTTCTTTGCCAAGCTTTCTTTCAAGAAAGCGGGCAAGAAAGGGGAATTAGTGCCCTAACAGCCCCAAATCATACTTCCACTTCAAAATACGCGTCACCGACTGATCAACCTGCGCCTCGTCGATGGTGCCGTTGTTCACGGCCTCCACCACCTGGGGGATCTGGGTCTGGAAGTCGGTGGTGATAATCATGTCGTTGCCGGCCTGCACCGCCATCACCGCGGCGGACTCGTTGGTGGCGTAGGCGGCCACCGCGTCCATGGCCAGGTCGTCGGTCATAATCACGCCCTGGAAGCCCAGAGTATTGCGCAGCACCTGATGGACGGCAGGGGAGAGGGAGGAGGGCAGCTGATCGTCCACACAGGTCATCACATTGTGGCTGACCAGTACCGCGTCAGCTCCCGCCTGGATCCCGGCGGTAAAGGGAAGAAAGTCGCTGGTCTCAAAGGTCTCATAGGGCCGCTCATCTATGGCCACGCCGTTGTGAGTATCCACATTGTTCCCGTAGCCGGGGAAATGTTTCAGCACCGAGCCGATGCCCTCAGCGTCCATGGCGGACACCACGTTGGACACATAATCCGCCGTGGCCTGGGCGTCCTGCCCAAAGGAACGGTCGTAGATAAAGTCATCCGGGTTGGTGGACACGTCAGCCACCGGGGCCAGATTCACGTTGACCCCCAAATCCAGCAGAGTCAGGCTCTTCTGGCGGGCGTCCTGGGTGATGCTGTCCATGCCCCCCTGAGCGTACAGGGCCTGGGGGGACTGGCAGACGTGGGGGAACAGGTTGGGGTTGGAGCTGGCCCGTACCACAGTGCCGCCCTCCTCATCAGTGCCAATAAGCAGGGGCACGCCGGCCGCACTTTGGTAGGATTCGATGTCGCTGCGGACCTGTTCGGCAGTTTTGTCCTTAAAATCCCGGGCAAAGAGAATGTATCCGCCTAGTTTATACTCCGATACCGCCTCCACTGCCCCTACGTCCGGGCAGCGGACAAAGAACATCTGGCCTACCTTCTCCTCCACAGACATGGAAGAGAGCAGCTCCTGGATGATCTGGTCCTCATTTTCTGTGCCGCTGGTTTGAGAATTGGGGGTATCTTGTGAGGGAGGGTCCTCCTGGTCCTGGGATGTGTCAGACGAGGAAGAACCGTCATTGGAACCAGAGCTGGAGCTGTCAGAGGGAAGGCCAGAGCTCTGAGAGGTGTTCTGCGTACTGACTGAGGACGAGCTGACGCCCGTAGAGGCGGTACAGCCCGTCAAAAGTACGCACAGAAAAACGATCAGTGCTTTTTTCATAGCTTCCTCCTGAAAAAACAGCGCGGAGGTCAACGCATCCAAAACTGGGGGCGGTTCTCTCCACACTTTGCAAAAGTCTTTTCTGATATCTTACGTACTATACCACTAAGTTGTGATATTGTCAATTTTTTGGGGCAATTTAAGTCGATTTTAAAAAAGAAAGCAGGAGCGGCAAGATATGCCGCTCCTGCTCAATATCGCGTTGCAGGGGGAAAGGAAATCAGAAAACCTTACTCCTCGTCAGAAGTTTCCTCCCGGCGGGTGACAGCCAGGCTCAGGTCATCCAGCTGCTTGTCGTCCACGAAGTCGGGGCAGTTGGTCATGGGCTCGCTGGCGTTCTGCACCTTGGGGAAGGCAATGACGTCCCGGATGGAGTCAGCGCCCGCCATCAGCATGCACAGACGGTCCAGGCCGTAGGCCAGGCCACCGTGGGGGGGTGCGCCGAACTTGAAGGCGTTAATGAGGTGGCCGAAGCGTTCCATGGCGTCCTCGTCGGTGAAGCCCAGAGCCCGGAACATGGCCTCCTGGGTCTCAGGCACGGAGATTCGGATGGAGCCGCCGCCCAGCTCGGTGCCGTTGAGCACAATGTCGTAGGCCTTGGCGCGGCAGTTCTTCTTGTCGGTCTCCAGCTTGTCCAGGTCCTCGTCCATGGGAGCGGTAAACGGGTGGTGCATGGCCACGTAGCGGCCTTCCTCCTCGCTGTACTCGAACATGGGGAACTCGGTGACCCACAGGAACTTGAAGTCCTTGGGGTCCAGGATGTTCAGCTGGCGGGCCACCTCGCAGCGCAGAGCGCCCAGAGCGGCAAAGACCACCTCGTCCTTCACGTCGCCCACGATGAAAATCAGGTCCCCATCCTTGGCGCCGGCGCGCTCCAGAATGGCCTTGTTCTCCTCCTCGGTGAGGAACTTCTGGTAGGAGGAGGTCACCTGGCCGTCATACATACGGGTCCAGGCCAGGCCCTTGGCCTTGTAGGTCTTGACGAACTCGCCCAGCTTGTCGATCTTCTTGCGGGGGAAGTCGGCGGCGTGGCCATTCACGTTAATGAGGCGCACCGAGCCGCCGCCCTGGACAGCACCGGAGAACACGCCGAAGCCGCAGTCCTTCACAATGTCGCTGATGTCCTTGAGCTCAAAGCCGAAGCGCATGTCGGGCTTGTCGGAGCCGAAGCGGTCCATGGCCTCCCGCCAGGGCATACGCAGGAAGGGGGTCTGCACGTCCACGTCCAGGACCTCCTTAAAGACCCGCTTCAGGAAGCCCTCCTGAATCTCCATCACGTCGTCCTCGTTGACAAAGGACATCTCCAGGTCGATCTGGGTGAACTCGGGCTGACGGTCGGCCCGCAGGTCCTCGTCCCGGAAGCAGCGGGCGATCTGCATATAGCGGTCAAAGCCGGAGAGCATCAGCAGCTGCTTGTACTGCTGGGGGGACTGGGGCAGCGCGTAGAACTTGCCGGGGTGGACACGGGAGGGCACCAGATAGTCCCGGGCGCCCTCAGGGGTGGACTTGGTGAGCATGGGGGTCTCGATTTCCAGGAAGCCCTGCTCGTCAAAGTAGTCCCGGCAGATCTTAGTCACCTTGTGGCGGGTGGCGATCATGCGCTGCATGTCGGGGCGGCGCAGGTCCAGATAGCGGTACTTCAGGCGCAGCATATCGTTGGCCTTGGAGTTCTCCACGATCTCAAAGGGAGGGGTCTCGGCCTTGGCCAGCAGACGCAGCTCCTTGACGTAGACCTCGATGTCGCCGGTGGCGATCTTGGTGGTCTTGCTCTCGCGCTCCCGCACCAGGCCGGTGGCGGCGATGACGTACTCCGAGCGCAGGGTGGAGGCCTTCTCAAAGATCTCCTTGTCGGTGCTGTCGTCGAAGGACAGCTGGATGAGGCCAGTGCGGTCACGAAGATCGACGAAGATCAGGCCGCCCAGGTCACGCTGACGCTGGACCCAGCCGCACAGGGACACGGTCTTGCCCGCGTCGCTCAGGCGCAGCTCGCCGCAGTAGTTGGTGCGGTGGAAATTCTGCAAATTATCCATGATAAATCAACTCCAATTTGTATTTATTATTCCAAAAATTTTATTTTGTATAGAAAAAGACTAGGATATGGCCGACGTGATAATGTCCATGACCTGGGATACCCATGCCTCCTGGTCGCTGGTAGTCATGTACCAGATGTGATTAGAACGCATGTGGTTAAGGCTCAGGGAACCGAAAAAGTTGTAGAGCTGAACCTGCGTGCTCAGGTGCTCCGTTCCGTCAGAGTCGGTATCTGGGGTGTCAAATTTTAGCACAAGCTCCCACGAAAAGTCTCCGTCCTCTGTTTGCGCGGACTGAGAGTCTACCCAGGGGAGCAGACTGATGAGGGAACGGGAGAAGGTCCGGTCCTGAAGCTCTTTCAACAGGGAGTCAAAAGCGGGGGCGTCTGGTTCCAAAACCAACTTCTTACTTCTTCCTCCGCTGGGCACCACTTCGTAGTAAACCGAGATGGAGGAGCACTGGCTCAAATCCACATCTGGGCAAAGCTGATGAAGGGTCATAGGCCGGGTGTACCACAGGATGCCCCCCACCAAGAGGGCGAGAATCAAAATCGCTGGAATCAGAAATTTTTTCTTCATCTTGTGCACTCCTTTCGCACGCCTAGGAACGGAAGGGGCAGGGGAGGGGGGAGGTTACTCCCCCGGATCTTCAGCAGGGGGAAGAAGGTCAAAGATCGGTGGCAGTGGGGCAGCCCTGTAAGAACTGAACCACTTTAGTTTGGAAGTCGTGCCCCGCCAGGGGGAAATAGCTGCGGGTGTCGGAGCCGCCCTGGGTCACCACCTGGGAGCCATAAAACGCCATGGAGAAGATGCTTTCCCCCTGGTAGAACGAGAGGGTGGCGGTGTAGTCCTCCAGGGTGATGGACTGGGTAGAGGAGGCCTGCCCCAGCCGCACCAGGTCGGTAGGATTGCGCAGGTACCGGGTGGAGGTCAACAGCTCCATCAGCTGCTGATATTCCTGGGAATCTGCCGCAAGTTCCATCTGCTTGGTGCTCAGGCCGGAGCCGGGATCACGGGGGATCAGCAGGGCAGCGCAGTGGGTGACGGGGGCGTCTTTGGAAAAGCCGGGAAGGGTGTCGGAAGGGCTGCGGGGCCATAGGTACCAGACCAGCAGCAGACACAAAACGCAAAGGGGAAGCAGGATGGGGGTTTTCTTCCTCATAATTACTTACCTCTCTGTTTTCCGCTTTCTTGAAAGAAAGCCATACTTTTTTCGAGAAAAAAGTATGCAAAAAAGCTTTCTGCAAAACTTTGTTTTGCCTCTGCCGAAAGGGGGAAGATTACTCTCCCTTGTCCAGGATGGGCTTACCCTGGTTCAGCTTATCCAGACCCGCTTGGATGTGGGTCACCGCCTCGGCGGGAGAGAGCTTCACCTGCTCGCCGGTGGCCAGGTCCTTCACGGCACACACGCCGGAGGAGATCTCGTCCTCGCCCAGGAACACGGCGTAGGGGATGGACAGCTTGTCGGCATAGGAGATCTTCTGCTTGAACTTCTTCTGCTCGGCGTGGATCTGGGTGCGGATGCCCGCCTGGCGCAGGGTGGTGGCCAGAGCGATAGCAGGGGAGAGATCGTCGGTCATGGGCAGGATGAGCACGTCGGCGGGGGCGGTGTTCAGGGCGTCGTTCAGGTAGCCCTGGTCCTCCAAAACGAAGAAGAGACGGGTCAAACCGATGGAAATACCGACTCCGGGGAGTTGTTTATCGGTGTAATATTCCGCTAAGTTATCGTAACGGCCGCCGGAACAGATGGAACCAATCTCCGGGTGGTCCAGCATGGTGGTCTCGTAGACGGTGCCGGTGTAGTAGTCCAGGCCCCGGGCGATGGTCAGG
>CABVDR010000062.1 GCA_902497145.1 uncultured Oscillospiraceae bacterium | reverse complement strand
CTGGCATAAAACACAACAGGCGGACAGCTTCCGCTGTCCGCCTGTGTGCCTGACATTTCACATGGTTCAGAAAATGTACCTGTGGGAACTATCAGACGGCGGACGCTTTTTTGCATTGGCTGATTATGCAGCGACCGAGCTGCTCTTCTTGGCACTCAGGTACTGGTACACGCAGATGCCGCCCACCAGAACCAGACCCGCGATATCGCTGACGGTACCGGGGATCATCATGCACAGACCACCAATGGCCATCACAACGCGGAGCAGGGGATTGATCTTCTTGTAGAGGAAGCCGTTGAGGGCGGCAGCCACACCGAAGATACCCAGCAGAGAGGTGACGCAGATCTGGATGATCTGGACCACCATCATTGCCGTGGAGGTGCCCTTACTGAACTCAAAGAGCATCACCGGGCTGAAGGCAAAGATATAGGGGACGATGAAGGCCGCGATGGCAAGCCGGGTGGCGTTGAGGGCAGTCTTCATGGGAGGCGCCTTGGCGATGGCGGAGCCGGCGTAGGCGGCCAGGGCCACGGGCGGGGTGATGTCGGCCACGATGCCGAAGTAGAACACGAAGAAGTGGGCAGCCACCTTGGGGATCCCAATGGCGGGGCTCATCAGGATGGGAGCGCAGGTGGAAGCCATGATGCAGTAGTTGGCAGTGGTGGGCACGCCCATGCCCAGCACGATGCAGCACAGCATGGTGAGGAACAAAGCGATGATCGCCTGGCCGCCGGAAACTGCTACGATGGCGGTGATCAGCTTGGAAGCCAGACCGGTGGAGGTGATGCAGCCGGCCACGATACCAGCCATGGCGCAGGCCACAGCCACGGTGATGGTTCCCTTGCCGCCGGCTTCCAAAGCGTCGATGAACTTGGTGACGGTGATGCGGTCATCCTTATTGAAGAGGCTGACAATGATGGTAATACCAATGGCCACTGCGGCACAGAACTGCATGGTCTTCATATCCAGGGAGACCATAACTACCAGCACCACCAGAGGCAGCAGCAGGTAGATCTTCTTGATCAGCTTGCCCATCTTGGGGAGCTGATCCTTGGGGATACCCTTCAGGCCCAGCTTTTTGGCCTCCAGATGGACGGCAATGTAGATGCCGGTGAAATAGAGGACGGCGGGCAGAATAGCCTTCAAGGCCACCTGGGCATAGGGGATGCCCATAAACTCCGCCATCAGGAAGGCGGCAGCGCCCATGATGGGGGGCATGATCTGACCGCCGGTGGAGGCGGAGGCCTCCACGGCGCCGGCAAACTCCGGCTTATAGCCCGTCTTCTTCATCATGGGGATGGTCACCGAGCCGGTGGTCACGGTGTTGCCCACGGAGGAGCCGGACACCATGCCGCACAGGGCGGAGGAGATGACGGCCACCTTGGCGGGTCCGCCGGAGGTAGAGCCGGCCACAGAGTTGGCCAGGTCAATGAAGAAGTTGGAGATACCGGTGCGCTCCAGGAAGGCGCCAAAGATAATAAAGACTACGATGTACTGGGCACACACCTTGGTAGGGGTACCCATAATACCGTTGGTGGTGAAGAACAGGTCGTAGATCACCTTACCAAAACGGACATTGGCAAAGGTATAAATGAGCAGGGCGCCCACCACACACAAGATGGGAATGCCCACACAGCGCCGGCACAGCTCAGCAAAGGCCAGGATGCCGATGATGGCGATGGCCACCATGAAGGGCTGCTTGGTAATGGCGCTGGAAATCTTTACGATCTCCTTAGCGTTGGCGGCGAAGTAGAAGAAGGACCCCGCGCCTAACACCATAATAATGATATCGTACCAAGGCATGTAGTTGACCCGCACCATCCCCTTCTTAATGGGGTAGTTGAGGTAACCGATAATGAGGATCAGTCCCAGGAACATGGTCAGGCGGACCTCCAGCAGGCCGCTGACAAACAGGGTCACATAGATACAATAGGCGGAAAAGAGGGCCATGATCGCCCGCACGACCTGTTTGGGCTTTCCCTCCCACACACGGACATTCGACTCACGGTCATATTTTTTCATGACCTCGTCGACTGCGGCGGCAACGTCTTCCGGCGAATCTTCCGGTGCGTTCACCTGTTTTTCCCTTTCTTTTTCATTATAGTCCATAACCACAAAATCCTTTCTCCGTTCTCCTTTGCGGTTCCGCGGCTGCCTGCGGAACACACGCGCCCGCACGCCCAAAATGGGAATGCGGGCGCTTCTGCTTCGCAAGTTGATCCTGCAATTCGCATCGGGCTGCGGCGGACGAGTCCGCCGCAGCCCACGGAATGACTGTCAGCAGGGAATGGATTTATTTACCGGGGACGGTAATGCCCTTATCAGCGAAGAAGGCTACCGCGCCGGGATGATAGGGAACCGCAGTGTTGGAAGCGGCAAATTCCAGATCCAGCTCCGCGCCCTTCTGGTGAGACTCAGTCAGAGAGGGGATGTTCTCGTACACGCCGAACAGGAAGTTGTACACGTCCTCGTCGGACACGTCGTCACGGGCAATGACAGTGGCAACCACGGCCACGGTGGTGGCGTCGGCATCCATGTCATAGGTGTCGGCGGAGATCACGTTCTTGCTGTAATAAGGAGAGGTCTCCAGCAGCTTGTCGATGTGCTCGTCGTCCAGGCTGACCAGATACACATCCTTGGTGGTGGCCAGGGAGGTGATGGCGGTGGTGGGAGCGCCGGCGACCACGAACGCGGCGTCGATCTTACCGTCCTTCAGGGAGTCGGCGCTGGTGCCGAAGTCCTCGTAGGTGGCCTCGATGTCATCCTCGGTCAGGTCATAAGCGCCCAGCACGTCGATGGCGTTGAAGTACACGCCGGAGCCGGAAGCGCCGATGGACACGCGCTTACCTTCCAGGTCAGCCACGGTCTTGATTTCAGGATCCAGGGTAACGATCTGGACCTGCTCCATGTAAACGGAGGCCACGGTGGAGAAGTTGGTCACGGCGCCGGTTTCCTCAAAGGTGCGGGTGCCGGCATAGGCATAAGCCATAACATCGGACTGCACGAAGCCCAGCTGGGCATCGCCGTCCTGCATGGCCTGAATGTTGGCTGCGGAGCCGCCGGAGGTGATAGCGGTCACCTGGGTGCTGGTAGCCTCGCCCACCTTCTGGGCCATGATGCTGCCGAAGCCGTAATAAGTACCCTGATCGCCGCCGGTGGTGAAGTTCAGGCTGGTGCCGCCTTCCTTGCCGCCCTTAACGGTCTCAGCAACCGCACCAGAACTGGAACCAGAGCCGGAGCCGGAAGCAGAGCCAGGATCGCTGGAGCTATTACAGGCAGTGAGGGTTAGGCTGGCGGTAAGGGCCAGGGCCAGAACCAAAGCAAGCTTCTTTTTCATGTTGATTCCTCCAATTCAATGATTGATTTGCAGGGACAATACTTGCAAAATCATTATAGTATATTTGCGTAAAAAACGCAATAAGATTTTTTAACGTTTTGTGAACTTTGCCGTAAAAGTTTCATTTTTCTCTTATTTCTCTTTTTTCTCATAACATTTTCGCATGTTCTTTATGATATTTTTACATTGCCATTTTGACTAAGGCCGCCAGTCCTTCATGGCCTGCTCCAGCTTGGCCAGGGCCCGTTTTTCAATCCGTGATACGTAAGAACGGCTAATCCCGCACCGGGAAGCTACCTCTCGCTGGGTCCGGGGCGGACGGTCATCCAGGCCATAGCGCAGGGTAATGATCACCCGCTCCCGCTCGTCCAGGCACTCCCCCACACACCGGCGCACCTTGGCACAGGCGTCCCGGGTATCCAGGTCCTCCAGCATGTGGTCATCCACCGCGATGACATCCATCAGAGACAAAGAATTGCCGTCCCCGCTGTTTTCCATCGTATCGGACAGAGACACCTCCCCCTGCAGTTTTTTCTGGGCGCGGAAGTGCATGAGGATTTCATTTTCAATACACCGGGAGGCATAGGTAGCCAGGCGTACGTTTTTATCCGCCTTGAAGGTAGAGATCCCTTTGATCAGCCCGATGGTGCCGATGGAGATGAGATCGTCTTGATCTCCGGTCTGGGCGTAGTATTTTTTCACAATGTGGGCCACCAGCCGCAGATTGTGTTCCACCAGAATATTTCGGGCCTCCAAGTCTCCCTGGGCACACAGCTCCAGATACTTGCGCTCCTCCTCCGCCTTCAGGGGCCGTGGGAAGGAGCCTCCGCCGCCCGACAGCCGCAGGGTAAAAAACAGGCCGTTTAACACCAGATAAATTACGGGGGAAAGCATAGACCGACACCTCCTGCCCCACTGTATTCTGCCCGGGCCTGTCCTTATGTCCTGTTGTCCTAAAAACGGCAAGGGAGCCGCCCAATCTCTGGGCGGCTCCCTCTACCTTTATAACATTATTTTTCTTATTCCATGACCGCCTTTTTCAGCCCCTCCAAATCTCCCTGGTCGGGGTGGCTGAGGGCCTGGTCAAAGTTGGCCAGCATGGCAGTGCGCCGGGGGCTTTCCTCCATGGCCTCATAGCGGTCCCGTACCACCTGGGGCATCTTTCCCTGGCACATGTAGGTACCGGCCACCGAAACGCCGGAGGCCAGATTCTCCTTCACCCGGCCCAGGATTTGCTCAAAGTAGGCGGGGGCGCCTCCAAAACCGGCGGTACCGAAGAGGAACACCTTCTGATTATTCAGGCTCTGCAGAAAATGGGCGGTCTGTTCATCACAGGTCCCCTTGTCGGTCCAGAAGCCAACATAGATGGTATCAGCGCTGAGCGCCTCAGCGTGGGGCGCGCCAAAATAGCAGCACTCCTCCTGAGGCAGAGCCTCCCGCACGGCCTGGGCCAGCATGGCGGTGTTGCCGGTACGGCTGCTGTAAACAATGGCATAACTCATGTCGTTTCCTCCTTCTCATAAATACAGTGGACACCCTGGTGGGCCATCATGCCTCCCAGGCACTTTTTATTGCAGCGGACACAGCGGTGGATTTCCCCGGTCCGGCCGGAGCACACCTTGTTGGGCCACTCCGGGTCGGCAGTCAGCTGGCGGCTCATGGCGGCGCAGTCGATGCGTCCGCTCTCCAGCTGCTCCTCCACAAAGTCGGGGTCGGTGAGCCCGCCCACGCCGCAGATGGGCAGCTTGGTGAGCTTGCGCACCTGGTCGCAGAATTTCAGAAAACAGCCCTCTGCTCCAAATTCCGGGTGGTTTTTCGGCGGGATGGTGTCGCTGAGTTCTCCGTGGTTGGCCAAGGTCACATGGAAGCTGGTGACGCCAGCCTGCTCCAGCAGGGGCACAAAGATAGGCAGCTCCTCCTCCAGCACACCGGCATTGCCGTAGTGGGGGGTCTCCTGGCGCACCGCCAGCTTGTAGTCGATGGGCACGTTGGGCAGACGGCGGCGGATGGCGGACACCGCCTCCACCGCGAAGCGGGCCCGGTTTTCCGGGCTGCCGCCGTAGCGGTCGGTGCGGTGGTTGAAGACGGAGGAGCTGAAGCTGCCGCACATCCGGTCCCCGTGGACCTGGACCATATCAAAGCCTGCCTGAATGGCCAGCTCGGCCGCCGTACCGAAAGCATCGGTGATCTCCCCCACCTTGTTCTCCGGCAGGCCGGTAATATAGGGGCCCACCTGCTGGTTTAGCAGAGGCCGCAGCTCCTCCATGGAGATACGCTTGGTGAGCACGCCGGGGATGTACTTGATCATCCCCTTCAGGTTGGAGTCGGACTGGTGGAGCTGGGCGCACAGCTTGCACCCGTAGGGGTGGACAGCGTCGGCCAAGCTCTTGTAAAACTCCATGCCCTTTTTGGTATATAAGGAGGGCCCAAAGCCGTGAGGCAGCACCGGTACATCGCCAATGATGATCATGGCGCAGCCCCCGGCGGCAATCTTCTTCATCCGCTCCAGCAGTTCCTCCTGGGGGAGTCCCAAGCTGGTGGGCGCAAAAAGGATCCGGTTCTTTAAAGTAAGCCCTCCGTAATTCAGGGGGCTGTTGATGGTCTCATACATGTGGAATTCGCTTCTTTCTTGGTGGCTTTTGCCAAGAGGGCAAAGAGCTGCTCCCGCTCGTTCTCATCCAGGGCGGTCAGGGCCTGTTCATCCCAGTCGAAGAACACCTGATGACTCACCTGGAAGGCCTGCTGCCCCTTGGGGCTCAGATCCAGGTGGTAGGCCCGGCCCGACTTCTCCCGGGTGAGGAACCCCTCCTCCACCAGCTTGGTGACGGTGCGCTGGGAGTACCCCCAGTCCAGCCCCAGAGCGGCGGTGAGTTCGGCCTGGGTACAGCCCGGGTGCTTGCCCACGTAGATCACTGGGAACAGCGACCCGAAGTTCAGCCCCAGCTGTTGAAGTCGCTGGGTGGTGTAGGCGGTAAAGCTGCGGTGGAAGACGGTGGCGTAGTAGGCCAGGGTCTGGAACATGAAACGGTCAACTCCTTTTCTTGACTTGGTCAAGTATAATCTCACAACTTGACAAAGTCAAGTATTATTTTTCACGCAATTAAATTTTATTGCTATGGCCCGCCCCGTTCATTCCGTCCCGGATGGTTTACATCTCCCGCCCCTTGTGATAGAATGTTTTCCATCTTTGAAAGGGGGCGGGGCTGTGGCCTACCACTTTTTCCCTATGATTGCCCGCATGCGGTATATTAACCGCTGGGGCCTGATGCGCAACACCGATCCGGAGAACATTCAGGAACACTCCCACATGGTGGCCGTCCTGGCCCATGCTCTGGCAGTCATCCAAAACGAGAAGTTTGGGGGTCAGGTAGATCCCGGCGGGGTTGCGGTGGCCGCCCTCTATCACGACGCCAGCGAGATCCTCACCGGCGACATGCCCACCCCCATCAAATACGACAACCCGGACATCCAGTCCGCCTACAAGGCGGTGGAGGCGGTGGCCGAGCAGAAGCTGCTGAAGATGCTGCCGCCCGACCTGCAGGGAGCCTATGATGAGGTCCTCACCATCCCCGACCCGGAGGTACACGCCCTGGTAAAGGCAGCGGACAAGCTCTCCGCCTACCTCAAGTGCGTGGAGGAGCTGAAAGCGGGCAACACCGAGTTTAAAAAGGCCAAGGAGCAGACCCTGGCTGCCCTGGAGGACTCCCCCCTCCCCGCCTTGAAGTATTTTATGGAGGAATTCCTGCCTGGCTTTGAGCTCACGTTGGACGAGCTCCAGGACAGCGTCAACCGATAAATAACGCGACATACGCGAGAGAAAGGAACCAAGCCTATGAAAGCCATCGTCACCGTCATCGGCAAGGACCAGGTGGGCATTACCGCCGCCGTGTGCTCCCTGCTGGCCCAGCACAGCATCAACATTCTGGATATCACCCAGACCATTCTGCAGGACTACTTCACCATGGTCATGCTGGTGGACACCTCGGCCTGCACCCTGTCCATCGGCGAGCTGTCCGACCTGCTGGACCAGGCGGGCAAGGAGCGGGCCCTGTCCATTCGCATCCAGCGGGAGGACATCTTCAATGCGATGCACCGTATTTAAGTAAGGGAGGGAACCCGCAGTGCTCAGTCAGAACGAAATCATGCAGACGATCCAGATGATCGACCAGCAGCATCTGGATGTGCGTACCATTACTATGGGGATCTCCCTGCTCTCCTGCGCCCGCAGCGACACCAAGGCCGCCTGCGACGCCATTTACGATAAGATCACCCGCTACGCCGAGAATCTGGTGGCCACCGGCGAGGCCATTGAGAAGGAGTTCGGCATCCCCATCGTCAATAAGCGCATCTCCGTCACCCCCATCGCCCTGGTGGCCGCGGCGGCGGACACCGACAACTACGCTCCCTTCGCCGTGGCTCTGGACAAGGCGGCCAAGACAACCGGCGTCAACTTCATCGGCGGCTTCTCCGCTCTGGTACAGAAGGGCATGACCCAGGCCGACCGAAACCTCATCGCCTCCATCCCCGAGGCCCTGTCCACCACCGATCTGGTGTGTTCCAGCGTCAACGTAGGCTCCACCAAGGCCGGCATCGACATGGACGCCGTGGCCCTCATGGGCCGCACCATCAAGGACCTGGCCCAGCGCACCGCCGACCAGGGCGGCTTCGGCTGCGCCAAGCTGGTGGTGTTCTGCAACGCCGTGGAGGACAACCCCTTCATGGCTGGCGCCTTCCACGGGGTAGGAGAGCCGGAAAAGGTCATCAACGTGGGTGTCTCCGGCCCCGGTGTGGTGTACCACGCCCTCCAGAGCGTAAAGGGACAGCCCTTCGACGTGGTGGCTGAAACGATTAAAAAGACCGCCTTCCGCATTACCCGCATGGGACAGCTGGTGGCCCAGGAGGCCTCCCGCCGCCTGGACACCCCCTTCGGTATCGTGGACCTGTCCCTGGCTCCCACTCCCGCCATCGGCGACAGCGTCGCCCGCATTCTGGAGGAGATGGGTCTGGAGGTCTGCGGCACCCACGGCACCACAGCTGCCCTGGCTCTCCTGAACGACGCGGTGAAGAAGGGCGGCGTCATGGCCTCCTCCCACGTGGGCGGCCTGAGCGGTGCCTTCATCCCGGTCAGCGAGGACGAGGGCATGATCGCCGCTGCCTCCTCTGGGGCGCTGACCCTGGACAAGCTGGAGGCCATGACCTGCGTGTGCTCCGTGGGCCTTGATATGATCGCTGTCCCCGGCGACACCACCGCCGAGACCCTCTCCGCCATTATTGCGGATGAGGCCGCCATCGGCATGGTCAACTCCAAGACCACCGCCGTGCGCCTCATTCCTGCGCCGGACAAGAAGGTGGGCGATACCGTAGAGTTCGGCGGCCTGCTGGGCTCCGCCCCCGTGCAGCCCGTCCACCCCTTCTCCGCCAAGGCCTTTGTGGACCGGGGCGGCCGCATCCCCGCTCCCATGCAGAGCCTCAAGAATTAACCAGCTTTCTTGAAAGAAAGCTGGGCAAAGAACTTTGTGCAAAGCTTCGCTTTGCTTCGTTGGTTCTGCTCAGCCCGCTTCGGACATATGTAAGTCCATCAGTACATACCCCGCCTGAAAGAAAAGAGAAGAAAACGCTTTTCTTTAGAAGCAAAAAACAAACCGCCCAGGAGTCCACAGCGCTCCCGGGCGGCTTTCGCTATCCTACCAGAATTTTTTCTTCTTCATGATCCACAGGCTGATGAGCACCACCAGTACACTCGCAATGATAACCGCTGGATAACCGTATTTCCACGTCAGCTCCGGCATGCCCACAAAGTTCATGCCGTACCACCCGGCCACCAGGGACAGCGGCAGGAAGATGGTGGTCACAATGGTAAGAATTTTCATGATCCGGTTTTGCCGGATATCAATTTCCGCCTGAAACAGCTCCCGCACCTGAAGACAGTATTCCCGCAGCAGCTGGGCCTCCTCCCGCAGCCGCCCGGTGCGCTGCTCCAGCAGCCGCAACAGGCGGGCCTCACCCAAGGGGAACAGCCCGTCTGGATCCTCTTCCAGGGCACGGAACATGTTGTTGAGCTGCCCGTAGTACCGCATCCAGCCCAGCACCTCCTTGCGCAGGTCATTCATAGAGCGGTTGAAGTGCTCCAAGCTGCCCTCCATCACCCCCTCCTCCAGCTCTACCAGCCGGTCCTCCAGGCTCTCCAGGTGGCGGGAGTCCTTAACCATTAAGAGAGTGAAAAATTCATAAAAAAAGCGTCCTGCACTGCTCTGTACATTCCGCTTTTCCCGCACCAGTCGTTGTACCAGGGTATGGGCTGCCCCGCTGTCGTCGCACAGTACCACCTGGGTTCCAGTGAGCAGGTAGCCAAAGGCAATAGGATTTCCGGTGCGGGTGTGCCGGGGGGTGGTTACCGTCCCGCACAGGCAGCCCCGACGCCACTCACCCTTACAGCCTCTGGCGTCCCGAGCCAATGGGGTGTGGTGCAAAATCCCCTCCAGCCCCGGCAGTGAGGAACATTTGTCCAGTTCCTCTGAGGTGAGCAGCACCAGGGTACCTTCTCCGTTTTCTGGCATCTGTTCCAGTGCGGTCAGCGTCTGACCAATACAATAGATCTTCATAGCAGCCTCCTGCCAATGGGTTTTCTTCATTGTAATACCGGGGGAAAAATCCCGCAAGAGGGACTTGTCCCGCCGGCTTTTTCTGTGCTATGATGAGACAAAATGTGGATAAAGGAGTGTGTTCCATGTATATTGACCCTGTCTGCCACACCGGCCGTCCCTCCGACCAGCGCATCCCCCAGGAGGAGGCCGTCTACGATAAACTGGACGAACTGGGAATTGAATTTGCCCGGGTGGATCACGACCACGCCGACACCATGGAGGACTGCTTAAAAATCGAGTCCGTCCTGGGGGCCAAGATCTGCAAGAACCTGTTTTTGTGCAACCGCCAGCAGACGGAATTTTACCTGCTGATGATGCCGGGGGATAAGCCCTTTAAGACCAAGTTTCTCTCTGCTCAGCTGGGCTGCTCCCGCCTCTCCTTCGCCGACGAGAACCACATGAGGGACTACTTGTCCACCATTCCCGGCTCCGTCTCCGCCCTGGAGCTGCTGTTTGACAAAGAGAATAAGGTGCGCTTGGTCATCGACCGGGACCTGATGGCCGACGCGTACATCTCTGGCCACCCCGGTATCTCCACCTCCACCATCCGTCTGAAAAAAGAGGACCTGCTTCAGTATGTTCAGGTGGTGGGCCATGAGCCTACTTACATTGATCTGCCTGACCCGCGCAAGATGGAGGAGTAAAGAAATTGGCACTCTAAGTAGGAAAGTGTAAAAAAATTATGAACCCCCTTGCAATTTGACCTGGACTGCGCTATCATATCGTTAGCACTCATAGAAAATGAGTGCTAACGATTTTTTGTTTACAACAATCTGATATATATGGAGGCATCAATTACCATGGCAAAGAAGCAATTTAAAGCGGAGTCCAAGCGTCTGCTGGACCTGATGGTCAACTCCATCTACACCCACAAGGAGATCTTCCTGCGCGAACTCATCTCCAACGCCAGCGACGCTGAGGACAAGCTGGCCTATAAGGCCCTCACCGATGACCAGGTACCCGTGGACCGCAGTGAGCTGAAGATCACCATTGTCCCCGACAAAGACAAGCGTACCCTCACCGTCTCGGATAACGGCGTGGGCATGGGCAAGGAGGACCTGGAGAGCAACCTGGGCACCATCGCCAAAAGCGGCTCCTTCCAGTTCAAGCAGGACATGGCCAAGGAGGACAAGCCCGAGGAGATCGACGTCATCGGTCAGTTCGGCGTGGGCTTCTACTCCGCCTTTATGGTGGCCGACCATGTCACCGTCATCTCCAAGGCCTACGGCAGTGACGAGGCCTGGAAGTGGGAGTCCGATGGCGCTGACGGCTACACCGTCACCCAGTGCGAGAAGGACACCGTGGGCACCGACGTCATCATGCACATCAAGGCCAATGCGGAAGGCGAGGACTACGATCAGTACTTGGAGACCTATAAATTACAGGAGCTCATCAAAAAGTACTCCGATTACATCCGCTACCCCATCGTCATGGAGGTGGAGGACTACCGCCAGAAGGAGAAGCCCGCCGATGCCGGCGACGACTACAAGCCTGAGTGGGAGACCGTGAAGGAGTGGAAGACCATCAACTCCATGGTGCCCCTGTGGCAGCGTCCCAAGGCTCAAGTCACGCCTGAGGAGTACAACAACTTCTACAAGGAGAAGTTCATGGACTGGCAGGACCCTCTGGCCGTTATCCACACCAGCGCCGAGGGCGCGGTGACCTACAAGGCCCTGCTCTATATCCCCGAAAAGGCCCCCTATGATTTCTACACCCGGGAGTACCAGAAGGGCCTGCAGCTCTACTCCTCCGGGGTGCTCATTATGGACAAGTGCGCCGACCTGCTGCCCGACTACTTCCGCTTCGTCAAGGGCGTGGTGGACTCCGCCGACTTCTCCCTGAACATCAGCCGTGAGGTCCTCCAGCACACCCGTCAGCTCTCCGTGATTGCCAAGGCCTTGGAGAAGAAGATCAAGTCTGAGCTGCTGAAGATGCAGAAGGAGGAGCCCGAGAAGTACGAGAAGTTCTGGGCCGCCTTCGGCAACCAGATCAAGTACGGCGTGGTGGCCGAGTACGGAGCCCACAAGGAGATGCTCCAGGATCTGCTGCTGTTCTGGTCCTCCAAGGAGGGTAAGAACACCACCCTGGCTGCCTACAAGGACCGGATGAGCGAGGATCAGCCCTATTACTACTACGCCTGCGGCGAGAGTGTGGACAAGATTGCCAAGCTCCCCCAGGTGGAGCGCATCCTGGACAAGGGCTACGAGATCCTCTACTGCACCGAGGACGTGGACGACTTCGTCATGCAGGCTCTGGGCGAGATCGACGGCAAGAAGTTCAAGTCCGCCACCGCCGAGGACGCCCTGCCCCAGACCGAGGAGGAGAAGAAAGAGGCTGAGGAGAAGGCCGAGGCCGGAAAGCCTGTGCTGGAGGCCGTGAAGGAGGCCCTGGGCGACAAGGTCAAGGAGGTGCGCATCTCCAAGATCCTGAAAACCGGTGCCTGCTGCCTGTCCGCCGACGGCCCCGTCTCCCTGGAGATGGAGCGCTACATGCGCAAGCTGGAGGGCGGCGAGCACATGAAGGCCGAGCGGGTGCTGGAGCTCAATGCCGACTCCGCTCCCTATGCCGCATTGAAGAAAGCGGTGGACGAGGGCGACAAGGAGACAGTGGAGAAGTACTCCAAGCTGCTCTACGGTCAGGCCCTGCTGCTGGCCGAGCTGCCCCTGGAGGACCCCGCCGAGTACGCCCAGCTGGTGTGCAGCCTGATGGTGTAAAAGAACGTTTGATTGTATCATGACCACAGCCTTGGCAGGGGCTCCTCCGCCGCGGGTGCGGCGGCGCGGGGCGGAATTCACTTTCGCCCCGCAAGAAATCCAATGGGTTCCCACAAAAGCCTGCTTTTGTGGGCCGGATCCCGCCGAGTATGCCCAGCTGGGTTTGCAGCCTAATGGTGTAAGAAACAGGATAAAAAAGCGGCGTACCTGTTGGTGCGCCGCTTTTTTCATAGAAATTTGGCAAAATTCCTCCTAAATCCGGTGGATATGATGTTTGCAATCCCGGAGAAACTATGATATAGTACATTACTAACCAGCGCAAAAAATTTAAGAAGAAAGTTGAGTTGATGCGTCCAATATGGACAGTACCAGTATAGGCATGATCGCCGCCCTGATTTTTCTTGTTATGATGTCCGCCTACTTTTCCGCCACTGAGACGGCCTTTACGTCTCTTAACCGCATCCGCCTGAAGAACCGGGCGGACAACGGAGACCGGAGGGCCCAGCGTACCCTGGACCTGGCGGAGGACTATGACAAGCTCCTCTCCACCATTCTCATCGGCAACAACATCGTCAACAACGTGGCCACCACCATCGGCGCGGTGCTGTTTATCAAGCTCATTGACGATGTGCGGGGCCCCACGGTGTCGGCCGCCGTGCTGACCATCGTGATTCTCATCTTTGGCGAGGTCTCCCCCAAGAGCCTGGCCAAGGAGAACCCCGAGGCCTTTGCCATGCTCTCTGCCCCCCTGCTGCGGGTGTTTGTGGTAATCCTCACCCCGCTGAACTTCCTGTTTGCCCAGTGGAAGCGGCTGCTGTCCCTGGTGTTCCGAAACGGTGGGGACGACGGTATCACCGAGGAAGAGCTGGTGGGCATGGTGGACCAGGCGGAGAACGAGGGCGGCCTCGACCAGCACGAGAGCGACCTCATCCGCAACGCCATTGAGTTCAACGACCTGGAGGTGTCCGAGATCCTCACCCCCCGGGTGGACCTGGTGGCGGTGGAGGACGACGACACCATGGAACAGGCGGCTTCCCTGTTTGTGGAGAGCGGCTACTCCCGTCTGCCTATTTATCACGACAGCATTGACAATATCATCGGCGTCATTCACGAGAAGGACTTCTATGCCGCCCGCTATCGCGGTGAGACGGACCTCACAAAGCTGAAGGCGCCCGTCCTGTACACAACCGGAAACACCAAGATCTCCGAGCTGCTGCGCATCCTCCAGAAGAACAAGGCCCACATGGCCGTGGTGGTGGATGAGTACGGCGGCACCGAGGGCATCGCCACCATGGAGGACATTGTGGAGGAGCTGGTGGGCGAGATCTGGGATGAGCACGATGAGGTCATCGAGACCTTCCAGAAGCAGCCCGACGGCAGCTATCTCATTGCCTGCTCCGCCGACTTGGACGATATGTACGACCTGTTCCAGGTGAAGGGCAGCTGCGACGCGGCCACCGTGTCCGGCTGGGTCATGGAGCAGGTAGGCCGGGTGCCCGAGGTGGGCGACCACTTCCAGGCCGAGGGGCTGGACGTCACCGTCACTCAGGTGGAACACCGCCGGGTGCTGGAGATCCAGGTCCGGGTCCTGGAGGAGGAACCGGAGGACAAAGACAGCAAGTCCAAAGAAAAGAAAGAAAACAAGCCCAAAGAAAACCGAACCAAATAACAAAACGTGCAGAGAGGGTTT
>CABVDR010000061.1 GCA_902497145.1 uncultured Oscillospiraceae bacterium | reverse complement strand
TGTGGAGCTGACAGGGACAGGCCCGCCAGATCCGGTGCATGTCCGTAGAGCTCCAGCGTAGGCTCCTCTCCCCTGGCCCCGTCTGGATGAAAGCAAAGAGCCGCCTGCCCCCCTTCTCTCCGTGGCAGGATAGGCACACCGAACTCCCCGCGCAGCCATCGGGCCAGCTCCTCCCCTCCTTTGGGCGCGTCGATGACCAGGTTCCGGACTTGAGAACAGAGCGTTACGGCGACACGGGTCATCTCCCAGTCTGCCCGCGCCCCGCATAAAACCACGGTGGACCGATCCGGCGCCGCTCCCCTCCGCTCCAGCAGCGCCAGTGCCAGCGCCGGTGACTGGGCCCGCAGGAAAGGCCCTGGGTCCACTGGAGCTAGCCCATATTCCGACAGCAGAGGCCAACAGGGGAACCCTCTGGGGACCAGCACCCGGCGGGCTCCGCCCCGAAACAGTGCCCTTCCCGCTTTCTTGACACGCCGCTCCCACCAAAAGCTGTCCATATCAGCGCGCACCCGCAGCACCGGCAGACCGTAGAGCTTTTCCCGCTCTCCCTGTCTGGGTCCGCCTGAGCCGAATACCAGTTGTCCGATCATATCCTCACCTCTTATGTGGGAGGATATGCGGAATAGTCCTGGGATATGGTTGGCAGATGTATCTTTATTCGATTTGTTCCCGGTTCCGCGGCGCTCCCTTTCCTAGAATGGAAAAACCGCCCAGCATCAGCCCATAACCATCTAAGAAAGAGCCGGACAGTTATCCCTGTCCGGCTCTTTTTCTCACATATTCTTCAGCTGTTCCTCCAGCTTGGCTACCAGCTCGTTGAGCTTGACAGCCCTCTCCTTCTCCGCCTCCACCACATGGGCAGGAGCCTTGTTGACAAATCCGGGGTTGGCCAGCTTGGCATTCAGCTTCTGAAGCTCATCAAAGTTCTTCTTCCGCTCCTTCTCCATGCGGGCCTTCTCTTTCTCCATATCCACCAGCTCGGCCAGAGGCATGGACAGCTGGGCGGCATGGGTGACTACGGTGACCTGTCCCGCTCCCTCAGAGGTCTGACCCGCGGGAACAATGGTCACCTCACCTTCGCCTCATCGGTCGCTACGGTAAGGTGGGCCTTTTTGGAGGGGGGCACGTTCATCTCGCTGCGGCGAGTACGGACAGCCCGGATGGCATCCATAATGAGCTCCATGGCCTTCTCCTCGTCGGGGAAGTCCAGCTCATCCCTGTGCTCGGGCCAGGACTGGAGCATCAGGAAGGAACCCTCCTCCACCTCGTCTCCGTGGGGCAGCGCCTGCCAGATCTCCTCGGTGATAAAAGGCATGAAGGGGTGAAGCAGCTTCAGCATCTGGGTGAGCACATAGCACAGCACCTGCTGGGCCCGGACCTTGCTGTCCTGGTCCTCGCCCTGAAGGCGGGTTTTGGTCAGCTCGATATACCAGTCACAGTAGTCGTCCCAGATGAAGTCGTAGATCTTCTGGGCGGCCACGCCCAGCTCATACTTGTCCATGTTCTCGGTGATCTCGCCGATGGCACGGTTAAGCTTGGAGAGGATCCACTTGTCCTCCAGCTCCAGCTTCTCGGGCAGCTCACACTTGTCGATGGTCAGGTTCATCATCAGGAAGCGGCTGGCGTTCCAGATCTTGTTGGCAAAGTTGCGCATGGCCTCGCACCGCTCGGTGTAGAAGCGCATATCGTTGCCGGGGCTGTTGCCGGTGACCAGGTTGAAGCGCAGGGCGTCGGCGCCGTACTTCTCAGCGATCTCCAGGGGATCGATGCCGTTGCCCAGGCTCTTGGACATCTTGCGGCCCTTGTCATCCCGGACCAGGCCGTGGATGAATACAGTGTGGAAGGGGGGCTTCTTGGTCTGCTCGCAGGCGGAGAAGATCATGCGGGCCACCCAGAAGAAGATGATGTCATAGCCGGTGACCAGTACGTCAGTGGGGTAGAAGTACTTGAGATCCTCGGTCTCCTCAGGCCAGCCCAGGGTGGAGAAAGGCCACAGGGCGGAGGAGAACCAGGTGTCCAGTACGTCGGGGTCCCGGTGGATGTTCTTGGAGTGGCACTTCTCACACTCGCAGGCGTCCTCACGGCTGACGGTCATGTGGCCGCAGTCGTCGCAGTACCACACGGGGATCTGGTGGCCCCACCACAGCTGACGGGAGATACACCAGTCGTGGACGTTCTCCATCCAGTTGAGGTAGGTCTTGGAGAAGCGGTCGGGGACGAACTTGGTCTCGCCGTCCTCCACCACGCGAATGGCCTCCTTGGCCAGGGGCGCCATCTTGACGAACCACTGGGCGGAGATGATGGGCTCCACGTCGCTGTGGCAGCGGTAGCAGGTACCCACGTTGTGCTGGTGGGGCTCAACCTTCACCAGATAGCCCTGTTCCTCCAGATCGGCCACGATGGCCTTGCGGGCCTCATAGCGGTCCATGCCGGAGTACTTGCCGTAGCCTTCCACCACGTGGCCGTTATCGTCCAGCACACGGATGGTCTCCAGGTTCTGACGCAGACCGACCTCGAAGTCGTTGGGGTCGTGGGCGGGGGTCATCTTCACGCAGCCGGTACCAAACTCCATGTCCACGTACTCGTCGGCCACGATGGGCATTTCCCGGCCCACCAGGGGCAGGATACACTTCTTGCCAACAATGTCCTTGTACCGCTCGTCGTCGGGGTGAACGGCCACGCCGGTGTCGCCCAGCATGGTCTCAGGACGGGTGGTGGCCACGATGACATAGCGGCCCTCCTCGCCCTTAATGGGGTAGCGGATGTGCCAGAAGTAGCCGGGCTTGTCCTGATACTCCACCTCCGCGTCGCTCAGGGCGGTGACACAGTGGGGGCACCAGTTGATGATGCGGCTGCCCTTGTAGATAAGGCCCTTCTCATAGAGGTTGCAGAAGACCTCCCGCACTGCCTTGGAGCAGCCCTCATCCATGGTGAAGCGAGCGCGGTCCCAGTCGCAGGAGACGCCCATCTTCTTTTGCTGCTTGACGATGCGGTCGCCGTACTTGTTCTTCCAGTCCCAGACCCGCTCCAGGAACTTCTCCCGACCCAGGTCGTAGCGGGTGAGGCCCTCCTTGGTGCGCAGCTCCTCTTCCACCTTGATCTGGGTGGCGATGCCGGCGTGGTCCATGCCGGGCACCCACAGGGCGGCGTAGCCCTCCATGCGCTTAAAGCGGATCAGAATGTCCTGCAGGGCGCAGTCCATGGCGTGGCCCATGTGGAGCTGGCCGGTGACGTTGGGCGGGGGCATGACGATGGTGAAGGGCTTCTTCTTGGGGTCCCGATGACCCTGGAAGCAGCCGTTTTTCTCCCAGGTCTCGTAGATCCGGGACTCCACTTCCTGGGGTTCGTAGACCTTTGGCAGTTCTTTCTTCATGGGGGTGTGACACTCCTATTCTGTTTGCTCCGGCAGGGCCGGGCAGGGTTTCGGCTCCGGGCAGAAAAAACGCCCTGAGCCATAAAAGGCTCAGGGCGAACGAAACGTCCGTGGTACCACCTGAGTTCGAACCGAAAAACGGGTTCGCGCTCTGACCCGGTAACGGCGGGAGCCGCCGTCCCTTACTGTACTTGGGGGACGGAGCTTGGAAGCCACCTTCACCTGCTTTGGGGGGAGACTTGCACCGACCGTCTCCTCGCTGTGCCGCCTTGGCAGGCTACTCCTCTTCCGCAATGCTTTTACAAAATAACATTATAAAGAGGCGCTTTCAAAATGTCAATGGGACTTTGGTTTACTTTTTGTCAAAATAGTCCCGGGTGATCTGAATCACGGTGCCGGACAGGAGCAGCAGGCCCACCAGGTTGGGGATGGCCATCATGCCGTTGAGGGTGTCGGAGATATCCCACATCAGGGCACCCGATCCCACAGAGCCCACCACGCACATGAGAACAAAGGCAATTTTGAAGATGATGTTGACCACCTTGTTGTTGTTGCTCAAATAGCCCCAGCAGCGCTCGCCGTAGTAACTCCAGCCCAGAATGGTGGACAGGGCAAAGAACAGCAGGCTGATTTGCAGCACGGTGCCGCCGATGGTGCCGGGGAGAATGGCGTTGAAGGCCTCCGCTGCCGCTGCGCCGTTGGAGGCGAAGGAGCTCAGGTCTTTCTCCAGTACGCCGGAGAGGAGGATCGCCATGGAGGTGAGGGTGCAGATGATAATCGTATCCACAAACACCTCAAACACACCCCACATGCCCTGTTCCGCCGGCTCCTGGGTGTCGGAGGCGGCGTGGGCCATGGGGGCAGAGCCAAGGCCAGCCTCATTGGAGAATACGCCCCGGGCCACGCCCTGCTGCATGGAAATCATGATAGTGTAGCCGGTCACACCGCCGCCGATCTCACGGGGCTCCAGGCTGAAGGCATGGGCGAAGATGGAGGCCAAAGCAGCGGGTACGTCGCTGATGCGCAGGACGATAATCGCTACACCGGCCACGATGTAGAAGATGGCCATGAAGGGTACCAGGTAGGAGGCCACCTGTCCGATGCGCTTGACCCCGCCGATGACCACAATGGCGGTGAGAATGGCCAGGATGATACCGGTGTACAGGGGATCCAGCCCGGTGAGAGACTGTACCGCACCGGCAATTTCAGTAGATTGGGCGATGTTGCCGATGCCGAAGCAGGCGATACCGCCCAGCAGGGCAAAGATGATGGCCAGCCATTTCTGACCGGTGCCCTTTTCAATGTAGTACATGGGGCCGCCGTAGTGGGCGCCCTTTTCATCCACCTGGCGATACTTCACTGCCAGGACGATTTCGGCATACTTGGTCATCATGCCGAAGAAGGCGGATACCCACATCCAAAAGACCGCGCCGGGGCCGCCCACAAAGATGGCGCCGGTGACGCCGGCAATGTTGCCGGTACCCACGGTGCCGGCCAAGGCGGTGGACACCGCCTGGAAGGGGGTCAGGTTGTGCTCACTGCCGCTTTTTTTCTTATCCTTGGCAAACAAGCTGCCGATGGTGCTGCGCAGGATAAAGCCAAAGCGGCGGGCCTGCAGCCCCCGGGTACGGAGGGTGAGGTAGATGCCGGTACCCACTAGCAAAATCAGCATAATCGGGCCCCATACCACGCCGTTTACCGCACTGTTGACGGCTTCAATTTGTGCAAGCATTGTGATCCCTCTCTCTCGTTTGATCAGTGGGACACACAAACCCACTGTGCCCAGATAAAGGGCTAAAGATACTCCACATTATAGCGTTTTTTGGATCTATATGCAAGGAAAAGAGAGAAGAAATGCAAAACAGCGCGAAAAATGGAAAAATAAAGCAAAATTCCCTACAAAATGCGGAGAGGAAATCCATCCACCCGCACGACGTGGTCCGCCAGAGAGAGTACCTGGGACTCGTGGCTGGACAGCAGCACCGGCGCGGAAAGCTCTTTTAGAAAGGCCATCAGGCGCTGGGTGCGCTCGGGGTCGATGCCGGTAAAAGGCTCGTCCAGCAGGTAGAGCTTTCCACCCAGAGCCAGGCAGCGCACCAGAGCCAGGCGGCGGCGCATCCCCCCAGAGAGAGCCTCGGGGCGGCGGTTTTCCTCCCCTTCCAGCTCAGCCAAAGCGATCCAGCGGGGGACCTCCTCCCAGCGGCTGCGGGGCAGCACATCGGTGAGATGCTGCTCTACGGTGCGCCAGGGGAAGAGGCGGTCTTCCTGGAAGAGAATGGCGGTCTCTGAGGGAGGGATCCCCTCCACCTGCCCAGACTCCGGCCGCTCCAGCCCGGCAATGGTGCGCAGCAGGGTGGTCTTTCCGCAGCCTGAGGGGCCGGAGAGAACGGTCACCCCCTGGGGAATTTCCAGAGAAAAGTGGTCCAGCACCCGCTTTTCTCCATAGGAGACGGTGAGCTTTTCTACTCGCATGGGGCGGTGCCTCCCTTCCAGCGGCGGAGGGCAGCGGCCAGCAGCCACTCCATGGTCAGACTGAGCGCCACCACCACCGCCGTCCAGGCAAACAGAGTGGGGATCTCCAGATAGAACTTGGCGTTGTAGACCTCCGTGCCAATGGCCTGGCGGGGGGTACACAGCACCTCCGCGGCCACCCCAGACTTCCAGGCCAGACCCATGGCGGTGGTGATGGCGGAGAGGAGGTAGGGCTGTACGGAGGGAAAGTAAATGAGCTTGACTTTCTTCCAGCGGGAGAAGCGGTAGGCCTGGGCCAACTCCAGCAGCTGGCCGTCGGTCTGGCGGATCCCCTGGGTGACCCCGCTCCACACCACCGGCAGTACCATCAGGGTGACAATGACCATGGGCACGGTGGCCCGATATACCGCCAGCATAACCAGCAGGATGAAGGAGGCCACCGGGATTGCCCGGATCATGCGGATCATAGGGGAGAGGAGCCGGTCGGCCCAGGAGCTGGCGCAGGTGAGAGCGGCCAGGAGAATGCCCAGCAGGGTGCCCACCACCATACCGGCCAAAATCCGACCCAGAGACAGGGCAATGGTGGCCCAGAACTCCCCGGTGACGCACAGCCCCGCCAGGGTCTGGAGCACCGTCCAGGGGGTGGGGAGGAAGAAGTCCAGCTTTTTCGTCCGGGCAAAAAGAGCCCCGAACTGCCAAACCCCCAGCCAAAAGGCCGGGGGCAGCAGATGAGAGACAAGTTTACGCCACGCCATAGTAGAAGCTGTCGTAGGGCATTCCGCCGCCGATGGAGGCGGGGTCAGCCTGGAACAGAACGGAGAAGTAGCCCTCCACCAGGTCCTTCATCTCCTGGCCGGAGGCGAAGGTGAGGTTGCACTGGGGAATGGCGGCCGCGGCAATGGCAGCGGAGGGGGTAATGGCGTACTGGGCCACCAGCTCACTGGCCTCTTCCACATTGTCCTCGTCCTTCATGTATTCAATGGAGGCCTCATACTCGGTGAGGAAGTCGGCCACGGCCTGGGGGTTCTCCTCAATGAAGTCGGTGCGGGCCACCACGCAGCCCATGGCCAGGGAGCCGTTGCCCAGCTCGTCCCAGGCGTCAGACAGGGAGATGGCCTGCTTGACCGCGGTGTCCTTGGCCATCAGAGCGGTGGCAGCGGGAACGGGGAGCATACACACCGCGCTGTCGGAGGAGATCATCTTGGCGGAGACCTCCTCGGCGGTGAGCCACTCAATGGTCACATCAGAGGCGGGGTCCACGCCATTCTGGGTGAGCAGGTAGTTGAGGATATACTCGGGATTGGCGCCCTTGCCGGTGGCGTAGATGGTCTTGCCGGACAGGTCGGCCAGGGAGGTGATGCCCACATTCTTGTCCAGGATGTACAGCACACCCAGGGTGTTGACGGCCAGCATCTGGATGGAGCCGTCGGTCTGAGCGGCGAAGTTGGCGGCCACGTTGGTGGCGATGGCGGCGATGTCCACCTCACCGGACTTCAGAGAAGTCTGGATCTGGCTGTTGTCGGTGACCACTTCGGCGTTGTAGTCGTTGAGGGTGGTGCCCGCGTCGTTGTCGGAGAGCAGCTTGGCCGCGCCTACGCCGGTGGGGCCGGAGAGAACCATCAGATTCACCTTGGCGCGGTCCTCCGTGGTCTGGCTGCTGCTGGACTGGGAAGTGGAGTTGGAGCCGGATGCGGAGCTGGTGTCGGTAGTTTTGGGGCCGCAGCCTGCCAGCAGGGACAGGGTGAGCGCAGCGCACAGGAACAGAGAGAGTTTGCGTTTCATACTATCTTCCTTTCATTTTGAAACTACTGTGTTACAGGACGGACTGGAGGGCGGGGAGACTGGGGACCGAGATGGTCTTTCCCGTGCGGCGAATGAGCTGCGCATCTTCCAGAGCGTCGAAAGCCCGGTAGAGGGAGGCCCGGCTGAGTCCCAACTGCCTGGCCAGATCGGTGGCCGAGATGTTCACCGAACCGTCTGCGGCGTTGGCCAGCAGGTAGCGGGCCAGCTTGCCCTCTGCGCCGGCCTGGGTCACCGACTGGAGCCGCCCGGAGAGAAACCGAATGCGGCCGGATAGGTAGCGCAGGTAGTTGCGGCGCAGCATTGCCTCCTCCCCCAGAAGCCGGTCTACCGTAGCCTGGGGGAAGAAGATGGCCCGGCAGGGGGTGTGGGCGGTGAGGGTGGTGGCGTAGTCGGGGGTGTCATTGTAGAGGGCGGCAGCCCCGAAGAGCTCCCCCGCCTCCAGCGTGCTCACCGACAGAGCACCGTTGGTCACCCGGACCTGCCCGGCAAGGAGCAGCCCCAGGCAGCGGAGAAAATGGTGGGGCTGGTAGAGCACCTCCCCGGCGGCAAAATCCTGAACCCAGGCGTCCTCCGTCCCGGCCACCCGCCGGACCAGGGCCTCCTCCGCCCCCAGCAGCAGGGGACAGCGGCTCAGCAGCTCCATTTCTTCCGCGGTCAGCTCGGCCACAGAGAACACCTCCAAACTGTCTAATTTGAGACAAAAAGATCATACCACGCCGGGCTGATCCGGTCAAGAGGAAGACAAAAAGAACCGGGGCGAATCCGCCCCGGTTTTTAAAAATATTACGGTTTGCTCAGGTCCAGCCGGTTTTTAAAGTAGCCGTCCGCGCAGTAGATGGCGGCGACGGGGTTATTTCCGGTAGCCCGGTCCTTGGCCACCAGGGTGGTGACCAGGGCCTTGGAGTATTTGTAGAAGAGGGAGTCGTGGCCCACGCACAGGCCAAGGCAGATGTTGAACTGGGTGCCCTCCCGGTTGAGCAGCTCCGCCTGGGCGATGGGGTTGCACATCACCTCGTAGGTGCCAGGACGCACCCGGTACTCCGCCGGTACTCCCGCCCGGTCCTTGGGGATCGAGCCGGTTTTGCAGATGACGGAGGAGACCTCAAAGCCGTTTTGGCGGAAAATTCGATCTACAATGGCCGCTTCCTTGTGAAGTCCCGCGCAGAAGGCCAGTCCCAGCTTGGTGTAGCCCATCCGCTTGGCAAACTCCACGGTCTCCCGCAGGCGGGGCCAGTGGCAGTAGCCCGCTGCCTCCACGATGGCACTGTTGACAAAAAAGTCGTGGTTCTCCGGCTTAAAATATTCTTCCAAAAGCTGCTCAAAAAACTCCGGGTCGTGCATGGGACAGTTCTTGGGCATCTTGTCCAGCTGCCCGGAGCGGCAGGCCTCGATGGCACATTGGGCACAAGTAAACATCCTTTAGCCCTCCTTTGCTTTCAAAGAATCCAGGTAGGCCGCCGGGCCGCTCTCATAGAGATCGCCGCCGTGGGCATCCAAAATGACCGTAAGGGGAAAATCCTTTACCTCTAAGCGACGTACGGCCTCGCAGCCCAGGTCCTCCCAGCAGATGACCTCCAGCTTTTCTACGCTGCCAGCCATCAGAGCACCTGCGCCGCCCAGAGCGGCCAGATACACCGCTCCGTTGCGTACCACCGCGTCCTTCACGGCCTGGTTGCGTTTGCCCTTGCCGATCATAATGGACTGGCCCAGATCCAGCAGCCGGGGGGAGTAGGCGTCCATCCGCCCGCTGGTGGTGGGGCCGGCGGAGCCGATGACCTGTCCGGGTTTTTCGGGGGTGGGTCCCACATAGTAGATGGCGCTGCCCTCCAGGGGGAAGGGCAGAGGCTCTCCGGCATCCAGCCGCTCCATAAGCCGCTTGTGGGCGGCATCCCGGGCGGTGTACACCACCCCGGAGAGAAGCACGGTATCTCCGGCCCGCAGGGAGGCCAGATCCTCCCGGGTGACGGGAGTAGTCAATTTATATTGCATGGCACGGACCTCCTTTACAGCTCTGCCGTGGCCCGGCGGGTCACGTGGCAGCTCACATTGACGGCCACCGGCAGCCCGGCCACATGGGTGGGCGCGGTTTCAATAGACAGCCCCAGGCAGGTGGCCTGTCCGCCGAATCCCTGGGGACCTACGCCCAGAGCGTTGATGGACTCCAGCAGCTCCTGCTCCAGCTGAGCGTAGAAGGGGTCGGGGTTGGGCTGGTCAATGGGGCGCAGCAGGGCGTGCTTGGCCAGGTAGGCCACCTTGTCAAAGCTACCGCCGATGCCGATGCCCAGCACGATGGGGGGGCAGGGGTTGGAGCCTGCCAGACGCACCGTCTCGATGACAAAGTTCTTCACGCCCTCCACTCCATCGGCGGGCTTGAGCATTCCAAGACGGCTCATATTTTCGCTGCCAAAACCCTTGGGGGCCACGGTAAGGGTGCACCGGTCCCCGGGAACCAGGCGCACGGTGATGGCGGCGGGGGTGTTGTCCTCGGTGTTCACCCGGCGCAGGGGGTCGCCCACAATGGACTTGCGGAGATAGCCCTCTCCGTAGCCCTGGCGCACCCCCTCGTGGATGGCGGCCTCAAAGTCGCCCTCAATATGCACATCCTGCCCCAGCTCCACAAACACGCAGGCCATGCCGGTGTCCTGGCAGACGGGCATGTGGGTCTGCTCGGCCAGCTTCATATTGTCCCACAGCAGGCCCAGGGTCTCCTTGGCCAGGGGCCAGGGCTCCGCCTGGCGCTGCCGGTCCAGGGCGGAGACAATGTCGGCGGGCAGGTAGGTGTTGGCCTGGATACACAGGCGGGCCACCGCCTCGGTCAGGGCGGCGGCTTGGATGGTACGCATACACATTCCCTCTTTCTTCGCATTTTCTCCATTGTATCAGACCCGCGTCCGCTTTTCCAGCACGGAGTAAAAAAATCCCGCTGGGGGTTCCGGCGGGATGGTCCGTTACTGAGGGAAGGGGGCGGAGTGCTCAAACGTTCCGTAGGCGGAGCGGATGGGGCCATAATCTCTGGAAGAGCCGGAGCCGCCCAAGTCGTCGATGGACCGGAAGGGGTAGTGGAGCAGACTGGTCTGGCGACGCAAGAAGAGATAGAGGTAGTCATAGTAATCATAGGTATTTTCCGGGGCAAAATATTCGCTGGCATCCGCCGTGTAGGCCAGATAGCCTCTCAGTGCGGTGGCCTTTTGAGGGATGGAGAAGGAGAAGTAGGGGGAGTAGTGAAGGTGCCCCAGGCGCTCCAACTCTTGCTCATACCACAACTGCTGCTCCTCAGTGAGCTGGTCGGCAGTTTGACCGCCCACCAGCCGGACCTGGGGGTGGGAGAGATAGGTGGTCTCCCCCTCCTGCCAGAGAAGAGCGGCGGTATAATCATCCTGAGGATTGTTGCCCGACACGTCCAGGGAGAACTGTTCCTGAAGGCGCAGAGCGGGCAGGGTGTCGTACTGGAAGAAGTGATACCACCGCACCTGTCCCTGGGGGAGAAAGACCAGCCACACGGAAAATCGGGCCTGGACATCCTCCAACTGGACAAGAAGATCATTCCCTTCGGTCTGAGGGACTATGTCATCGGTGAGATTCAGATCAGACCAGTGCCCAGTCTCCACGGCGTAGGCATTCTTGCAGCGTTCTAGCTCCGCCTCGTCCAGGGTGTCGGCCAGCTCCTGGGGCAGTCCCAGCTCCACCAGATGGTCCCGCACGGAGGACTGTGTTCCGGCCAGGGGCGCGGTGACCTCCTGGGCCTCTCCGGTGGGCAGGCGGCAGCTTAGCCACAGGGCGGGGGGAATGGCCAGCAGCACCAGAAGAAAGACGCCCAGCACAAAGGGCTTGCCCGGCACCCGCACCGGCGCGGGAACCATATCGTAGCCACGACCGGCCAGAGACTCGCTTTGGCGAAAGATGCAGATGAGCAGGTAGATCTGAAGGGCGATGCCCACAAGAGGACGGCCGTAGTAGAGCCAGTGATTGGTGATGGAGTCGCCGAACAGACCGGATTCCGTGGCCGGTTCCAGGGTGGACCACAGGGCAAGGGCCAAGCACAGAAGATAAGCGATCAGCCCCCGCCCCAGCCAGTCCTTGGGCTTTTCCCCGGTGATCGAGACAAAACGGCGGCGGATCCCGGCGCGCAGGGCAAAGAGCAGCACCACGTTGGCGGCCGCTGTCAGGAAAGACAGAGAGGCATTGAGAACCGCATTTTGAGTGATCCATGCTATGATGGGAGTGGCCGTTACGATGTCCCAGGCCATGTGGAAAACAAGTAGAAAGGCGGACAGTCCCCAGCACAGAGTAAACCAGGGGTCGCTTTTCCGCAGGGAGCGGTAGCCCAGGTAGAGCAATGTGGCTCCCAGCAGGGGCAGCAGATACTGGAGATAGAAAAACTCCAGGCGGAAGGTGGTCAGAACCATGCCCCAGATGATTTTGCGGATGGAGGCCTGCCAGGGGGTGTAGTCATGCACCTCGGGAGCGGGGGGCGGGAGTTGGGACATCTCGTCCATCAGCTGGAGGTCAAATTCATCCGGTTTCACAGTGCGTCACCTCCTAACAGCGTTTGCAGACGTTTCCGGATGCGGTAGAGCCGCCCTTCCACCGCCCGCTCCGTGGTGCCCAGCTCGGCGGCAATGCGGGCGGTGGACTGGAGGTAGTAGTACTTGCGGTAGAAGAGGGTGCGGTCCCGGGCGGACAGCTGAGTCAAGGCCTGCTGGAGCCGCTGGACCCGCTCTTGACGCAGTACCTGCTCCTCCGGGCCGGGGGCGGGATCGGGATGGTGGGGATCCAGCTCCTCAAAAGCTCCGCGGCGGCGCTGAGAGCGCAGGTGGTCGTAGGCGGCGTTGCGGCACAGTGCGGTCAGCCAAGTGGTGGGGCTGGCTTTTTCCCGGTCATATTGGTGCCGCCCCTCCCACAGCTTGGAGCGGACCTGGGCCAGGCAGTCCTCCTGGTCCTGGGGATCGGAGAGCATGCCGCTGATAATGTAGCGCAGCATCCCGTCGTAGTGGGCCAGTAGGTGCTCCAGGGCTTCGTGGTCGTCCTGGCCCAAACGCTCCATCCACGCCCATAGGTCCATGTCCTCACCTCCTATGATCTCGTTCTACTGGTATATACGTGCGGCGAAAGAAAATCCCACGAAAAAATTGCCCCGGGCCGCTTTGTTTCAGCTCGGGGCAACAAAAGAATCGTTAAAAGGGAAGCAGGGGACTGGCGGCGGTAAATATTGCCCCAAAAACCAGGGCGGGCAGCATATTGGCCACCTTGAACTTGGTGCCGAAGCACAGGTTGACTCCCACACAGAAGATAAGCATGCTGCCCAGGAAGGACAGGTTATCAATGACGGGCTGACTGAACACGGGGGAGAGAAGCCCGGCGCATAGGGTAACTACCCCCTGGAGGACACCAACCGGCAGGGCGGAGAAGATGGCTCCCTTGCCGTAGGTAGAAGCGAAGATCATGACGATGAGAAAGTCCAGAATGGATTTGGTGTAGAGGGTGGAGGGGTCGCCGGACAGGCCATCCTGGATAGAACCCACAATGGCCATGGCCCCGATGCACACCGTGAGGGAGGCGGTGACAAAGCCCTGGACAAACTGGTTGTCGCCCCCCTTGCGGTCGGCCCGGGCTTTCAGCCAAACTCCAAGCCGCTCCATTTTGCCGTCGAAATCAAAAAATTCCCCCACCAGGGTGCCCAACGCCAAAGAGAGGATCATAAATAAGGTATCCCGGGTGCTGACAGTGGACAAGCTACCTTCGGAGACCACCAGCATTCCGCATAGTGCTCCGCCTGCCCCAATAAACAGGGTGGCAAGTCCCAGGGATCGGATGATACTGTCCTGATAGTGCTGTTTCAATCCGCCCTTGGCTAAAAGTCCAATACAGCCGCCGACCACAATGGCCAGCACATTGGCGATGGTACCTATGCCCACCATAGAAATCCCTCCAAAATCTGTTGCACTAAAAAAATAGTATAGCAGATTTTGAAGGGATGTCAAAGACGGGGAAACAGTAGCTGGTGTGCTGAGCCCACATAAAAATTGCCGTGGTAACCCGATGATCCACGATTGACAGGGCGGGGGGATTCCTGTATTCTAGTATTTGTCAAAGTGTGTCCTGGAATTGGCTGCATTGCGGCGGGAGGTGGGGAAGTCTCCTTTGGTTCCGGACACATAGGCGCGCAATGTGCCCCGTGCGGGGAGACCACAGCACGGAAAATAGGGAGGTATTATATACAATGAGTGAAAACAAGATCCCCCAAAGCGAGATTACCCGGGTCAAGGCCCTGGGCTTTTTGTGGGACAAGCGGACTGCCGATCGCTTTAACGGCCGGGTCATTACCCGCAACGGAAAGATTACGGCCAAGGAGTGCGCGGTGGTGGCCGAGGCTGCCAAGAAGTTCGGCAGCGGGGAGATCTCTATGACTACCCGCCTGACCATGGAGATCCAGGGGGTTCCCTTTGAAAACATCGAGCCCCTGCGTCAGTATCTGAAGGAGCAGGCCGGCCTGGAGACTGGCGGCACCGGAGCGAAGGTGCGCCCTGTAATTTCATGTAAGGGTACCACCTGCCAGTATGGCCTCATCGACACCTATGCTCTGTCCCAGAAGATTCACGAACGCTTCTTTGTAGGCTACAATCAGGTAAAGCTGCCCCACAAGTTCAAGATTGCCGTGGGCGGCTGCCCCAACAACTGCGTCAAGCCTGACCTGAATGATGTGGGCATTGTCGGTCAGCGGATTCCCCTGGTCCATCCTGAGCTGTGTAAGGGCTGTAAAATGTGCGAGAAGGAGTGCCCCATGCACGTGGCCAAGGTGGTGGAGGGCAAGGCAGTCATCGACCCCAACACCTGCAACCACTGCGGTCGCTGCATCCGCAAGTGCCCCTTCCACGCCATTGAGGCCCAGACCACCGGTTACCTGGTCTACCTGGGCGGCCGCTGGGGCAAGCGCACCGCCGTGGGCCATGCTCTCAATGTGATCTTCACGGACGAGGAGCAGGTGCTGGACATGGTGGAGAAGTGCCTGCTGCTCTTTAAGGCTTACGGAGAGACCAAGGAGCGCTTTGCCGACACCGTCAACCGCCTGGGCTTTGACAAGGTTCAGGAAATGCTGCTGTCTGACGAGCTGCTCCAGCGCAAGGACGAGATCCTGGCTCAGTAACAAAAATAGTCAAAAAAGCCCCAGGCCAACGGCCTGGGGCTTTTTTATGCAAAGAAAGATGAAATTACTTGCCGCAGAAGTCCTTGGCAACCTCTACAATGTGCTCCGCGGACAGGCCGAACTGCTTGAGCAGGTCGGCGGCGGGGCCGGAGTGGCCAAACTCGTCGTTGACGCCGATGCGGCGCACGGGGGTGGGGCACTTCTCGGCCAGAACGCCGCAGACCGCCTCACCCAGACCACCCAGGATGTTGTGCTCCTCGCAGGTGATGATCTTGCCGCAGTCCTGAGCCGCCTTCAGCACCAGCTCCTCGTCCAGGGGCTTGATGGTAGCCATGTTGATGACCCGGGCGGAGATACCGGCCTCGGAGAGGACCTTGCCCGCCTCAATGGCCTCGGCGACCAGCAGACCGTTGGCAATGATGGCCACGTCGCTGCCGTCTCGGAGGACCTCGCCCTTGCCGATCTCAAAGGTGTAGTTGGCCTCGTCATGGAACACGGGCACGCCGGAGCGGCCAAAGCGCATGTACACGGGGCCCACATACTGGTAGGCGGCCTTCACCATGGCCCGGGCCTCCACGTCGTCGGCGGGGGACATAACCACCATGCCGGGGATGGAACGCATGAGGGCGAAGTCCTCACAGCACTGGTGGGACGCGCCGTCCTCACCCACGG
>CABVDR010000060.1 GCA_902497145.1 uncultured Oscillospiraceae bacterium | reverse complement strand
CTTCCCGTCCGTCATACTCGTACACTGCGGAAATCAGCATACCCTCGGAATCAATCCCCATCATCTTCCTCGACGGCAGGTTTGTGATTGCCACACAGGTCTTACCAACCAGTTCTTCCGGCTCGTAATATTCATGAATACCGCTTAAAATCGTGCGTTTCCGGTCTGTTCCGTCATTCAATGTGAACTTCAGGAGCTTCTTGGACTTCGGTACAGCCTCGCAAGCTTCGATCTTGACCACTCTGAAATCAGATTTGCTGAATGTTTCAAAGTCTACTTCATCTGCAAACAAAGGCTCGATTTTCACCTTGGTAAGATCAATCTGTACGCTCGGCGCGGACACGCTTGCAGCCTCCGCAGATACGTTTACAGCTGCATTTCCAGCCTTGCTTTCATCCCGTTTTTGCTCCAGTGGCTTCATTGTGGGGAACAGGATAACCTCACGGATAGAGTCAGAGTTGGTCAGCAGCATGACGCAGCGGTCGATGCCGATGCCCAGGCCGCCCGTGGGAGGCAGACCGTACTCCAGGGCAGTGAGGAAGTCCTCGTCCATCATGCCGGCCTCGTCGTCGCCCTTGTCCCGCAGCTCCACCTGCTTCTGGAAGCGCTGGCGCTGGTCGATGGGATCGTTGAGCTCGGAAAAGGCGTTGCCCATCTCGCTGTGGCAGATAAACAGCTCGAAACGCTCGGTGAGACGAGGATCGCTGGGAGAGCGCTTGGCCAGGGGGGACACGTCCACGGGGTGCATGGTGATGAAGGTGGGCTGAATGAGCTTCTCCTCCACCTTCTGGTCAAAGCACTCGTACAGGGCGTTGCCCCAGGTCTTGTCGGCGGTCTCAGGCAGCTCTACGCCGATGGACTTGGCGGCGGCCACGGCCTCCTCGTCGGAGGTAATGGCCATAAAGTCGATGCCGCAGTACTTCTTGACGGCCTCGTGCATGGGCATACGGGGCCAGCCGGGGGTCAGGTCGATCTTCTCGCCCTGCCACTCCACCTGATAGGTGCCCAGGATCTTCTGAGCGGCGGAGGACAGCAGGTCCTCGAACAGGTCCATCATATCGTTGAAGTCGGCATAGGCCTGGTAGAGCTCGATGGTAGTGAACTCAGGGTTGTGCTTGGGATCCATGCCCTCGTTACGGAAGATGCGGCCAATCTCATACACCCGGTCCATGCCGCCTACGATGAGCCGCTTCAGAGGTAGCTCGGTGGCGATACGCATATACATGTCGATATCCAGGGTGTTATGGTGGGTGATGAAGGGCCGGGCAGTGGCGCCGCCGGAGATGGTGTTAAGAACGGGGGTCTCCACCTCCATAAAGCCACGGGCATCCATGAAGTCACGGACGTACTTGATAAACTGAGAGCGGATGATGAAGTTCCGCTTCACCTCGGGGTTGACGATCAGATCCACATAGCGCTGACGGTAACGAAGCTCCGTGTTGGTCAGTCCGTGGAACTTCTCCGGCAGGGGCAGCAGGGACTTGCTCAGAAGGGTCACCTTCTGCACCCGCACGGACATCTCGCCCCGCTGGGTGCGGAACACCTCACCCTGGACACCTACGATGTCGCCGATGTCATACTTCTTAAAGCGGTTATACTCCACCTCATCCATCTCGTCCTTCCGGGCGTAGAGCTGGATGCGGCCGGACTTGTCCTGCAGATCGCAGAAGGATACCTTGCCCATGCCCCGCTTGGACATGAGACGGCCGGCGATGGACACCGGCTGGCCCTCCAGGGCATCAAAGTTTGCCTTGATGTTGGCGGAATCGTTATCTACCTGATAGCGGGTGATCTGGAAGGGATCGTTGCCGCTCTCCTGCAGTTCCTTCAGCTTGTCCCGGCGAATCTGAAGCAGCTGGGACAGGTTCTCCTCCTGGGGAACCGCGTTGTTGTTCTTCTCGGCCATGTATGCGCGCACTCCTATCTTTCTCTCCGGAGGTTCCGGAGTCTGTCTTTTTTACCGCTCCACCTTCAACAGCTTATACTCAATGCTGCCGGCGGGGGCGTCCACGATTACGTCGTCGCCCACATTCTTGCCCAGCAGGGCACGGCCAAAGGGGGAGTCCTCGGAGATGACCCCGTTCATGGGATCGGCCTCCTGAGAGCCGACGATCTTGTAGACCAGCTCCTCGTTGAACTCTTTGTCCAGCACGGTGACGGTGGAGCCGATGCGCACATAGTTGCCGCCGTCGTCTTCGCTCTCGTCGATCACTACATAGTTGCCCAGGATCTCCTCCACCTCCGCGATACGGGAGTAGAGCTTGCCCTGCTCGGTTTTGGCCTCGTCGTACTCGCTGTTCTCGCTCAGGTCGCCGAAGGAACGGGCCTCTTTAATGAGCTCGGCTACCTCTTTCTCACGCACGGTCTTCAGATAGACCAGCTCGTCCTGGAGTTCCTTCAAACGCTGAGGAGTCAATTTATACTCTTTCGCCATGATAATCTCGCACACCTTTCCAGACTCAGGCCGGAGGACAACGCCCTCCGGACCTGGTCGAATCTATTTGCATAACTAAAAATAGTTATAAGGATACAGTCTGTGTTATTATAGTTACTTTTCCGCGCTGTGTCAAGTAAATTCCAGGGCGTCACTTCCAAGTTTTCCCGTCTCCCACAGGGCCGTGAGAAGGCCCAAATCCTCTTGATCCTCCTCCATCAGCCCCGGAGCCCGAGGCACTACTCCCCACAGCTGAGGGTTGGGGCCCCACAACAGCAGATCCCCCTCCCCTGCTCCTTCGCCGTCAAAATACACCGCTAGGGATACCTGGGCTCCGTCCGGCTGCACCGGCAGGCCGTACTCCCGCCGCAGCCACCGGGACAGCTCCTCCCCGCCCTGGGGGGCGCTTACCGCCACCTGGCGCACCAGCGGGCATAACAGCTGGGCACACCGGGCCATGTCCCGGTCCACCCGTTGTCCCCGCAGAGCCACGGTAGCGGTGTGAGCGGCGATTTCCTGCTGTTTTAAAGCGGCCAAAATGATCTGGGGGGCATAAAAGCGAAGGAACGGAACCGGATCCACTGGCCGCAGGTCCCAGCGCGCCAGAATCGGCCACTGGGCAAAGCCCTGAGGGACCAGCACCCGCCGGATCCCTGCCCGGGCCAGGCGCTTTACACCCCGCCGAAGCCGCCCCTTCTCCAGCCAGCCTCCCGGCCGCACCTGAACCTGGAGTACCGGCAGGCCATAGACCTCCCGGCGCTCCACCCGTTCCCTGCCCTCTTCCGCAAATACCAGCCGTCCAAACAAACAATATCCCCCCTCCCGCAACTTTATGCGGAAGGGGGGATATTTTATGTACGTTTAGGTAATCTTCATCTTTACACCGCCGCTGGTGGCGTACAGGGTCATGCTGCCCAGGAAGTAATCCACCGGGTCCACACGGCTGCCGTTGACGCGGATCTCAAAATGGAGATGGTTGCCGGTGGAGGAACCGGTGGTTCCTACATAACCCACAACCTGGCCCTGAGAAACGGTCTGGCCCTTGGACACACCGCGACGGCTCATGTGGGCATACAAGGTGGAGGTACCGTCACTGTGGCTGACCACTACATAGTTGCCGTAAGAGCTGTTGTAGGTAGAGGTGGTCACTACACCGCTCTTAGCCGCTAAAATGGATGTTCCGGCAGGGGCCGGGATGTCAATACCGGTGTGGCTGTTAGGCTTTCCAGTAACCGGGTGGATACGATTTCCATAGAGAGAGGACAGGGTGTTATAGCCGGGCAGGGGCCACATGAAGCCAGATTCGCTGACCACGCTGGAGATCTGGCTGGCCAGCTCTTGCTCCGCGGCCTTGATCTCTGCGTCTGCCGCGTCGGCTGCCGCCTTCAGCTTAGCCTCCGCCTGCTCCACCTCGGCCTGCTGACTGCTGATCTGGGCAATCAGAGCGTCCACCTCAGACTCCTGGGTCTTCAGACTGGCCTTGGCCGCCTCCTGCTCGTCCTTGGCCGCCTGCTGCTCCTGGCGCGCGGTCTCCAGGTCCGCCTTGTCCTGGGCAATCTGCTGCCGGATGGCAATGAGATCGTTCATGACCTGATTATCATACTGCATGATCTCGTCCACCATCATGGCGTTGTCCAGCAGGTCGGCGAAATCACTGGAGGAAAACAGGATAGACCAATAGGACACCTCGCCCTGCTCCTCCATGTAGCGCACTCGCTCACAGAACAGCTCATACTGGGCCTGCTCCTCTTCCTCTGCCTCAGCCAGCTCCTCCTGCTTTTGGGCAATAAGATCGTCATACTTGGAGATCTGCTGCTGAATGGTGTCGATCTCCGCCTGAGTGGCGTTGATCTGCTGCTCCAGCAGGGTCTTCTGCTCCAGGGCCTTGTTCTTGTCCTCCTTGATAGAGGCCAGCTGGTTCTGAAGCTCCTTCTGCTGATTGCGCAAATCGTCGGCATTTTCCTTCAGCTCGTCAATCTCTGCCTGGGTCACGGCCGAGGCGGGAACCACCATAGACTGAGGCACCAGGGGAATGGCCAGGCTCAGCACCAGAGCCACCACCAGCAGGCGCTTGATCATTTTCTTCCAATTCTTTTGGGTCTTCATATGTATGCCTGCCTCCTGTTTATCGAACAAAAATGTTTGCGATCATGGGCAGAAGCATCAGCACTGCCAAGACCCCTGCCATTACGCCCATAAAAATACGCTGCTTCTTAGGCCGCATAACCATACTCCTTTCCCATTAAACCTGCAGGAACTTCCGAATCGCCAGAACCGAGCCCACCACGCCGATCAACAGTCCCGCACCGCAGAACACAGGCAGGATATGGGTGATCAGAGAGGTAAAGGGCAGGATGGTAACCAGCGACAGGCCGTCGGACTGGACGACTGCCTTTGTCACCAGCTCATAGACGCCCCACTGCAGGAAGAAGGCGATCACTGCCCCGGCCAAGCCCAGAATCATGCCCTGTACGATAAAGGGCCAGCGAATAAAGGCGTTGGTGGCGCCGCACATCTTCATGATGGCAATCTCCTCCCGGCGGTAGAAGAAGGCCAGCTTGATGGTGTTGGCAATAATAAACAGGGAGACCACCGCCAAGATGGTGACCAGCACCACAGCTACGCCGGCGGCAATGTTGCGCACCGTCACAAAGCCCTGAGCAATCTCATAGGCGGCGTTGGTGTCCGCAATACCAGCAATGCCCTCCACCTGGTCTACCGTCTGCTTGAGCTGCTCAATGTCGTCCACGTGGATGCGGTAGCGGTCCCGCAGGACGCTGCCGTCCAGGTCGTCCAGCAGTTCATTCCCCTCCCGGCCGGCCTTAAAGTCCTCCAGGGCTTCATCCCGGCTGACAAAGGTCACTTCAGCTACATTAGGGATGGCCTCGATCTCCGACTGGAGGGCCTTGGCCTGATCCTCGGTGTAGGTCTCATCGATGTAAGCTAAAAACTCGTTTTGTGCCTCCAGATCTCCCAGCATATTGTCCAGATTCACTGCAACCAGGGAGAAGGAGCCCATAATCAGCAGACAGGCCACAATCATACACACGGCAGCAAAGGACATAAAGCCGTGGGTAAAGATGGAGTGGACGCCTTCGCTGCAATAATATCCAAGGTCAAATTTTTTCGCCATTGTAGTACCCGCCCGTTTCGTCATTGATGATTCGGCCATCCTCGATGGCCACAACCCGCTTTCCAAAGCGGTTGACCAGATTTTTCTCATGGGTCACCACCAGCACCGTGGTTCCCAGTTCATTGATACGCTCCAGCAGCATCATAATCTCCAGGGAGCGCTTGGGATCCAGGTTTCCGGTGGGCTCATCGGCAATAATCATATTGGGGTTATTGACCAGCGCCCGGGCAATGGCCACACGCTGCTGCTCGCCGCCGGAGAGCTGTCCGGGATACCGGTCCGCCTTCTTCTCCAGGCCCACCAGCTGCAGCACATAAGGGATGCGGCGCTTCAGATCCCGGCTGGACGCGCCGATGGCCCGCATAGCTAAGGACAGATTTTCATACACCGTTTTCTTTTCAATGAGCCGGAAATCCTGAAAAATAATTCCCAAAGTGCGGCGCATCAGAGGCACCTGCTTGGGGCTGATGTTGTTCAAGCTGTATCCGTTGACCATGATCTTGCCCTGGGTCATGGCGATCTCACCGGTAATCAGCTTAATGATGGTGGACTTGCCGGACCCGGAGGGTCCCACCAAAAAGACAAATTCCCCATCGTCAATGCGCATACTGACCCCTTTCAGGGCCTTGGTTCCGTTGTCATACTCTTTATAGACGTCAATGAAGCGTATCATACTATGTAAACCCTCATACTCTCAAGTTAAACCGTCACAGGTTTTGACGTAAACCGGGAAAATTAGTTCCCTCTTTAGGACCTATTCCCCGGGAAAGATTTCATTTATTAGGTTACACCCGTAACCTAGTTCTTGTCAATGGGAAAATGCGGTCTTATGTCACCTTTTCTCTCTACACACAAAAGGGCCTCCGTCTGCCCTCAGGCAGACGGAGGCCGGAAATGGCTTCCATGCCGTCCCGACAATCAAGCCTTTAGGACTCGATTCCCCGGGAAATCAGATATTTCTTTACCATCAGAGCCACCTTAAAGGTGATGGCGTCGTCAAATTCACGCAGATCCAGCCCGGTGAGCTTCTTGATCTTCTCCAGGCGGTAAACCAAGGTATTGCGGTGGACAAACAGCTTACGGGCCGTCTCAGACACGTTCAGGTTGTTCTCAAAGAACTTATTGATGGTCAGCAGGGTCTCCTGATCCAGCGCATCAATGGGGTTCTTCTTAAAGACTTCCTGCAGGAACATCTGGCACAGGATAGTGGGCAGCTGATAAATCAGGCGGCCGATGCCCAAGTTCTCATAGTTGATGACTGTCTTCTCAGTATCAAACACCTTGCCCACGTCGATGGCTACGCCAGCCTCCTTGTAGGCCCGGGCCAGATCCCGGATGTGGTTGACAACCGTGCCGATACCGATAACCACCTTGATGCCCAGCTCCTGGGTCACGGCGGTGGCAATCTGCTTGGCAATCTTCTGCAGCTCCTTGGCATCCGCCCCCTCGGGCAGCTGCTTGATGAGAGCCACATCGGTCTCGTTGATGGAGATGACGAAATCCGTCTGCTTATCCGGGAACAAGTTCTGAATGACGTCAATGGTGGTCACATCGGCAGGCCCTAGCTGGCGCACCAGGAAGGCAGCCCGGGGCGCCTCGGAGACAAAATGGAGCTCCTTGGCCTGAGTATAGATATCCCCCAACAGAATGTTGTCGGAGATGATATTCTTAACAAAGGTAGCCTTGTCATGCTTTTCCTCATAATAGGTCTTCGCGCCGTTGAATGCCACGACCGCCATGGCACACAGCGCCCCAGCCATCTCATCCTCACCCTTCACAAAGGCGGCATAATCAAACTGGGCCCCCCAACCGGCAAGGGGTTTAAAGGTTTTGCCCTCAAAATGGGCGGTGGCATTGTCCGAGGAGTTGACCGCAGCAACGGCACCCGACCAATGCTCGCCAATACTCGTGAGCTCACTGCAGGCTACTACGATTCCGTCCGCATCAATCACACCTACCGTGCGATCGATGCTGTCCTTCATCTGGAGTACAACCCCTTGAAACATCCTGCTGGACACGTTGATCCCTCCCAAGTTATTCTCATTACACTATTGACATTATAACGGTACACCCCCGGTTTTGGCAAGGGGGTTGTCCCATTTTTTTGTTCAAAACGCACAATTTTTTTGTCTGCTTATCCCTTCAGCGCCTGGAGCGCCTGGATTTCCCGGTTTGTAAGAGGCCGCCACTCGCCTTTGGCCAGGCTCTCGTCCAGCTTCAGTGGCCCCATAGACAGCCGTTTCAGGTAACATACCGGCTTTCCCCTGGCGGCCAGCATCCGCTTGACCTGGTGATACTTTCCCTCCCGCAGGGTGACCAGACACTCACTGCCGTCGCCCACAGGCTCCAGTCCAGCCGGCAGACAGGTAAAGCCGTCCCCCAGAGTCATGCCCTGCGCCAAAGCATCCACATCCTGCCGGTCAATGATCCCCTCTACCTGGGCATAGTAGACCTTATCCACATGCTTGCGGGGAGAGAGCAGCTCATGGCCCAGAGGGCCGTCATCGGTAAGCAGCAGAAGTCCCTCCGTATCCTTGTCCAGCCGCCCTACCGGGAACAGCCCCCGGCGGCGCAGATGCTCGGGCAGCAGATCCAGCACGGTGGCCTGCTTCTTATCCTGGGTGGCAGAGAGCAGTCCCCCCGGCTTATGGAGCATGATGTACACATAGGGAGCGCAGTCCACACGCTCTCCATCCACCTGAATACAGGTCTGCTGGGGATCCCACTTGTCCTCGGGACGCCCTGCCGGATGTCCGTCCACCAGCACCCGCCCCCGGACGATCAGTTCTTTCACCTCCCGGCGGGACCACCGCCCCGTGGAAGCCAGTAGTTTATCCAGCCGCTCTTTTGCCATGCGCTTTCCCTCCTGTCACATGGTCTGTTGGTCCATTGTACCAAAGCAAAACCGCACATTCAACCATTCCAAGCTCTTTGCTGCTAAAAAAAGAATATCCCAACCGCAGTCTGCATAAACTGCACCAAGAAGCTGGATGTGGAAGGAGAATGCGCTGTGTTTATTCTTACCGCCAGACTGCCGAAACGAAAACTGGCGATCAGCGTGGCCGCCGCGGCGCTGCTGTGCTGTGCCGGGCTGGTGATGAATCTCAATCCCCCCGCCCTGCCCACAGTGGCGGCCAGTACCGTGCCGGACGTGACAGGAATCCAATCCAACGAGGATCGGATCTCGTTTCTCAGTCAATACGGCTGGCAGGTCAGCCAGGAACCTCTGGTCACCGAAGAGCTCACCATTCCCAAAGAGATGGACGAGAGCTACGACGAATATCTGGAGCTCCAGACGGCCCAAGGCTTTGATCTGACCAAATATGCAGGCAAGCGGGTCAAGCGGTACACCTACGAGATCACCAACTACCCCACCGGGGAGACCGGCGTGCAGGCCAACCTGCTCATCTACCGGGACAAAGTGGTCGGAGGCGAGGTACTCTCACCCCAGATGAATGGATTTGTCCACGGGCTGTCCATGCCAGCCGGATAAGTGGAACACAGGCGGCGGCGCACCGGAACTTCCGGCGCGCCGCCGTTGTATCAGCAATTACTTTCCAGCCGCCCGCTCCATATCGTTCTTCGCGTCTTTGGCGGCGTTCTCCACCCCCTGGCCAATGTCCTGGGCGGCGTTCTTCGTGCTCTCGCCTGCATCCTTCAGGGTATTTTCCGTACCCTTCATCAGCTCGTTCCAGCCCTCTTGCAGGGCCTGGCCCAGCTGCTCCCATTCACTGCTGCCTGCCTGGCGGTAACGCTTGACTGTTCCATCCCGGTCGGCATAATACCGGCTGTTGGGCAGATACTGCCGTGCGCCTGCCGCAGAGGTCTTGTAGCCCGCGGCGGACATGCCGCTGTTGTTCAGCATATCCACCCCAGTCTCCTGTCCCTTGGCACTGCAGGACGCCAGAGAAACCGTCATCACCAGGGCCCCGCAAAGGCCCAGCCATCTCCCGTTCATCGCTGTCTCCTCCCGTGGTCGGATTGTTTGGATGTACCATCCGGCTTTAGTATGGTTCACAGCGGCGCTCTCATGCGGGTAAAACGTTGACAGCCACGCAATGGAAACTGTTTTCACACAAAAATGCCGCAAAGCCGAAGCTTTGCGGCATTTCTTTGCAATTCAGAAAAGTGAGAATCGATTACTTCTCGTCCTCTTCCTCATCGGCCTCCACCGTGTCGTCAGACAGGTCCAAAGAGAACCGGGTCTGGCAGTTGGGGCACTGGATCTCACCGGCAGCGAGCGCCTCGTCGTCGATGATCAAAGGCTCCTCACAGTTGGGGCACTCGACCTCAAAGTAGTCGTCCTCGTCCTCGTCATCTTCGTCCTCTTCACCGAACACCTCAGACTCCACATCGGCCAGATCGTCGGAGAGTACGTCGATCTCCTCGCCCAGAGCCAGAGCATTCTCCTCCAGGTCTTCGATGGACAGACCCACCTCTTCCAGGATGCCGATCATCACAGAAATCAGCTTGCCTTCCTTGGACTTTTCGGTGTCCAGGTTCAGGCCCTCAGCCAGGCCCTTCAGATAGGCGACTTTTTCAGAAATGGTCATGGATTACTCCTTTCTGAGGCGGAGCCTCAATACAATTGCTTTTTGAAAATACGTGGTTTTGGATGCTTCACATTATCACGCCTGCTCGCGGCCTCGGACGCTTAGCATTATCACGCCTCACGTCCTCCGCAACGGCACACTGCTCAACGCTCCGCAAAAAACACCTTGCGCTAACGCGCAACTGCTTTTTTGTCTGCGCGTTTCACTGTGCGCCTGCTCCCGGACGTTCGGACGCTTAGCATTATCACGCCTCGCCTGCTTACAACGCGCGGCTTCCCTCCGTCTCGGAACACAAACAGATCCGCTGCGCGGCTCTTGGTTTACATTCCTCGCTCCGGTCCATCCGCGCTGTTCGCAACGGCTCGGACGCTTAGCCCTTGCAGCGCTCCAGGTACTCGCCGGTACGGGTGTCGATCTTGATCTTGTCGCCGGGGTTGATGAACAGGGGAACCTTGATCTCAGCGCCGGTCTCCAGAGTGGCGGGCTTGGTCACGTTGGTAGCGGTATCGCCCTTGAAGCCGGGATCGGTCTCGGTGACCTCCAGCTCCACGAAGGTCGGGGGCTCTACGCCGAAAACGCTGCCCTTGTAGGACATGACCTTGCAGCTCATGTTCTCCTTCACAAAGCGGAAGGAGTCGCCCAGCAGATCCTTGCTGATGGGCAGCATGTCAAAGGTCTCCATGTCCATGAAGTAGTACAGATCACCGTCATTGTAGCTGTACTCCATGTCCTTGCGCTCAACAAAGGCCTGCTCAAACTTAGCAGTGGGGTTGAAGGAGGTCTCGGTCACGCCGCCGGTGATGATGTTCTTCATCTTGGTACGGACAAAGGCGGCGCCCTTGCCGGGCTTTACGTGCTGGAACTCAACAACCTGCATGACCTTACCGTCCATCTCAAAGGTCACGCCGTTACGGAAATCACTGGCGGAAATCATTGCCATAGGAATCATCCTCCATTGTGTTTTTAATGAACTAACTCATTTTACCCTGTTTCCCCTGTTTTGACAAGGGGGTTTGCTAAAATTCCGGCAAATCAAAGCACAATCAGGTCCTTGGGGGAGTGGGTCAGGTCCTCGCAGCCGTCCTCCCGCAGCACCAGAACATCCTCGATCCGCACACCGAACTGGCCTGGCAGATAGATTCCGGGCTCTGCGGAGACCACCGCCCCTACGGGCATAACCTCCTGGTGCGAGGGGGAAGCTGCTGGCATCTCGTGGATCTCCAGACCCAGCGAGTGGCCGAAGCTGTGGGTGAAGTACTGCCCATACCCCGCCTGGGCAATCACCTGTCGGGCGGCGGCATCGATTTCGCTGCCGGTCACTCCGGCCCGTGCGGCGGCAATCCCTGCCTTCTGGGCCTGGAGGACGGTGTAGTACACCTTCTCCATCTCTTCGGTGGGCTGCCCCACCGCCACGGTACGGGTCATATCGGAACAGTAACCGCCCCAGATACAGCCAAAGTCCATGGTAACAAACATACCGGGCTGGATCACCGTCTCCCCCGGCACCGCGTGGGGCATGGAGCCGTTGGCTCCCGCCGCCACGATGGGGTCAAAGGACACCTTCCGGGCGCCCCGGGACATCATTTCATACACCAGACGGGCAGCCACCTGCTGCTCCGTCATGCCCGGGCGGATATAGTTCAAAATCTCCCGAAACGCCTGGTCCGTGATCTCCTGAGCCCGGCGCATCGCGGACAGTTCCTCCTCATCCTTGGAAGCCCGCAGCTCAGTGAGCAGCTTTTGAGCCGGCACCAGCTGACAGGGCAGCGCGTCCTTCAAACGCTGGTACTGCTCCACATTCATATAGCCGCTTTCAAAGCCTACCTTTTCAAAGCCATGGGCGCGGATATAGTCTCTGGCCAAAGTCAGGTGGCTCTGCTGAGTGGAAATCTGGGACAGCTCCACCCCAGTCACCCTCTTTTGGGCCGCCTCAATGTAACGGCCGTCAGTAGAGTAGTGGGCTCCCTGCTTGCCCACCACCAGCCAGCCCTCCCCCAGGAACCCCAGGGCGTAGTACTCCCCCGGCTCACTGGTAACCAGCATAGCGTCCAGGCCGTACTCCTCCAGAGCCTGGGATATTTTTTCCACGTGATTCATACTCATGCCTCCTCAGGGCCACAGAAGCCCTGGTAAATTTTCTTCATCTCCACTGCATCTTCGGCCTGAGTTCCCGCACTTTCGCAGATGAAGGTGGGGCTCCAGCCCCGGCGGGCCACTTCCCGGGCCAGAGGTGTCCAATCCGGCCCGAAGCCCCCGTGGTCGGCAAAGGTGCGGTGACGCTTCTCCCCGCCGTTGGGGGTAAACTCGATGCGGGAGAAGTGGCTGTGGAAGCGGCTGGCCCGCTCCTCTCCAAGCGCCCGCGCCACTTTGTCCAGCATCTCCCGGCAGGCCTGCCCCCCTTCCAGCTCACCTAACGAGCGGGCGTACAGATGGCCAAAGTCGATGCAGGGGATGAGCCGTTCATCCAGCGTACACAGCTCCAGCACCTCATCCAGATCTCCCAACTGGTTGATCTTGCCCATGGTCTCCGGGCACAGGGCGATGTTGCCATATCCTTGGCTGTCACAGGTTTCCAGCACCTGCCTTAACGTCTCTTTGGCAATGTCCAGAGCCTCCCGGCGACTGCGCTTCATGAGCGCCCCGGAGTGGATCACAATCCGCTCCGCCCCCATCACCTGGGCCACAAAACAGCTCTCCAGCACATAACCTGTGGTCTTCTTCCGGCTGTCCGGGTCAGGGTTGGCCAGGTTAATAAAGTAGGGGGCGTGGACGGACAGGGCAATGCCCGCCTCCCGGGCCTTCTCTCCCAGCTTTCGTGCGGTGTCCTCCCCCACGTGGACCCCCTTGCCGCACTGGTATTCGTAGCAGTCCAACCCCTGTTGGGCGATCCAGGCCGGGGCAGCCAGGGAGGATTTGTGGAGCTTGGAAAAGCTCTCGGCGTTGCCCGCCGGTCCAAATCGTGCGCTCACAGAAACGGCCTCCTTCCTCCCAGCAGGCGGAAGGGCGTTTCCGCTGCATAACGGATGTACCGCCCGGGGTTGCCCGCCAGACGGATGGGCTGAATAAGCAGTGGGGTAACTCCCGCCCGGTTGGCTCCCAAGGTATCGGTGAAAATTTGATCCCCTACCATGACGGTCTCCTGAGGGGTGCGGCCCATGCGCTCCATGGCCTTGAGGTAGCCCGCTCTTTTCGGCTTGCCCGAGTGTCCCTGGTAGGGGATCCCCACCTGCTGGGCAAACTTCTGGGCCCGACCGGGCTTGCGGCTGTTGGAGAGGAGAAACAGGTCGATCCCCTCCTCCTTCAGCGCCGCCATCCAGGCGGCCACCTCAGGCGAGGGCTCCAACACCTTATAGGGCACCAGGGTGTTGTCCAAATCGGCCAGCACCAGGGTGATTCCCTTCTCCTTTAACTTTTTCGGGTCCAGACTGGTCACCGAGGGGTATACCCCCCGAGGTATGGGTGAAAAGGGCACGGATGTGTCCTCCTTTGTTCTAGTTTTCCCGCCGGGCTCATAGAGTGTCAACGACCGGCCCGGCCTGCGGCCGTGCAAGGGATATCATATCACGTTCGAAAAATTTGGACAAGGGGGAGCCGTTATGTCTTCCATGCGTTTTTGTATCACCGCCACACCTGACCAGCTCCGGGAGCTCCGGGGTCTGCCTGTCATTCCCGCCCACCTGGCCTACCGTATGGGACAAGGGCCCCACCTGTTCCGTACCGGGGGCAACCCGCCTCCCTCCGGAGGGTGGATGGTACTGGACTGCCGGGAGTTTGACGGTCTGGGCCGTACCGGCCCCTTCTGTCAGGAGGTGGTACGGGAGTGCGCTGCCCGGAACTTTTCCGGGATCATATGCAACTTCGAGTCCGGCCGTCTGCCTCCGCTGGAGGAGACAGTTGCCCAGTTGGGCAAGGAGTGTGCCCGCCGGAATTGGGCTTTGTTGGTGCCGGAGCACTACGCCTCCTGCTCTCCCCACGCCCAGGTAATGATCTCTTCTGCCCTGTCCGGCGGTTCTTTGGACCTGCGTCTGGAGGAGGCGGCGGAGCATTTTGGCCGGGAGAAGGTGGTATTGGCTCTCCAGCGCACCGCGGAGGACTTCTTTCTCCCCTCCCCCACCGGCAGCGGCCGTCCCCTCACTCGGCAGCAGCTGGGCCAGCTCATCCAGGAGCGCAGCCCCTCCATCTTCTTTTCTCGGGAGCTGTGTGCCAGGTACTTCACCTACATGAGTCGGGAGTCCGGAGCCCACTTTGTCCTCTTTGATGACCCCCAAACCTTGGCCAAAAAGATGGAGATAGCCCGCACACTTGGACTGTCCACCGTTCTTGGTGCTTGGAGCGACCTGCGGGACGCCGCCTCCGCTTTAGGCCTGTCCTCTCCCTCTGGCCGGACCCAGATTTTCCGTTGACGAACCCACGCCCTACCCTTATAATAGAGCCAGCAAAATTTTACAACAGAAAGGATGTTCCCCATGGTTCGTCATATCGTCTCTTGGAACTTCAAGCCTGAGCTCACAGAGCAGCAGCGCAAGGAGCTGGCTATCCAGGTGGTGGAGCGGCTCAACGCTCTTCAGGGTCAGATTCCCGGCCTGCTTCACATTCAGGCCCACTGCCCCCCCATGGACAGCAGCAACTGCGACCTGGTCCTCTACTCCGAGGTCTCCTGCCCCGAAGATCTGCCCGCCTATCAGGCTCATCCCGCCCATCAGGCAGTGCTTCCCCTCATCAAGGAGAACTTCTGCGACCGCCGCTGCTGCGATTTCTGATTTTTCCACATAGATAAATTATAAGGAAGGTAGACCACCATGATCCTGACCACCACCCCCAGTGTGGAGGGCCGCGCCATTGACCAGTACCTGGGCATTGTCTTTGGGGAGGTCATCTCCGGCGTGGACGCCATCAAGGATTTTACCGCCGGTCTGAGCAACTTCTTTGGCGGCCGCTCCGCCACCTATGAAGATGAGCTGACCTCCGCCCGGGAGCAGGCCCTCCAGGAGCTGGAGCAGCGGGCCGCCCGCCTGGGTGCCGATGCCGTGGTTGGTATCGACGTGGACTACGAGGTACTGGGTTCCAATAACGGTATGCTCATGGTCACCGTCAGCGGCACTGCTGTCACCCTGCACTGACTCACTTCCCCGCCTCCGGGCCCTTCCGGAGGCGGGGGCGTTTATAATTTGAATTTTTTGAAAAAACACTTGACGGATGGACCCGATTGTGCTAGATTAGATTTTACCTGTGAACAGGGGCTTTTTTGTCGCGCCATTTTTACGGTGTAATGGCTGTGACCCCCTTCTCCCATCGGGAACACAGGGAGGCAATCGCCGGGTCCCACCGTAACGGATAAGGTGCGGAGTTTTTCGCGCCATAACGTCGCTGGATTCGGCAGCAAGCCGCATCCAGCGTTTTTGCTTTTTGCGGCGTTTTAAGCGGAAGGTTTTCCTTTCCGCAACACAATAAGGAGGTGCCGAACGTATGGCAAGCAAGGCCGGCGCGCGCATTAAGATCACCCTGCGGTGCTCTGAGTGCAAGCAGAGAAACTACAACACCATGAAGA
>CABVDR010000059.1 GCA_902497145.1 uncultured Oscillospiraceae bacterium | reverse complement strand
CCCGCCGCTACTACACCAACATTGTGGGGAAATACGGCCCGCAGGTTCAGGCCTTGATGCGTAAGGCCGCCGGGCTGGACATCCAGATGATCTGCCCTCTCCACGGTCCCGTGTGGCGCAAGGATCTGGGCTACATTCTGGACAAGTATGCCAAATGGGCCGCCTATGAGCCGGAGGTCGAGGGCGTGCTCATCGCCTTTGCCTCTGTATACGGCGGCACCGAGACGGCGGCCAACATTCTGGCTTGCCGCCTGGCTGAGTTGGGCATTCCTGTGGAAATGTACGACGTGTCGGTGACCCACTACTCTTACGTCCTCTCCGACGCCTTCAAGTACAGCCACATTGTCTTTGCCTCCACCACTTACAATAACGGCATCTTTGTCACCATGGAGAATCTCCTCCACGACATCGCCCACCACGCTCTGCGCAACCGGAAGGTCGCCCTTATCCAGAACGGCTCCTGGGCTCCTGCCAGCGGCAAACTGATGACTGAGATCCTCTCCGGCCTGAAGAACATGGAGATTCTGGAGGCTCCCGTCACCCTGAAGTCCTCCCTGGCCCCTGGTCAGGACGCCGAGCTGGAGGCTCTGGCCAAGGTGCTGGCCGCCAGCGTGAAGGGCGAGGAGCTGGTGGAGGAAGCTCCCGTTCCCCAGGACAAACCCAAGGGCTTTGTGTGCAAGATCTGCGGTTTTGTCTATGAGTCCGACACCCTGCCGGAAGACTTCGTCTGTCCCATCTGCCGCCGCCCCGCCAGCGATTTTGAGCCCTTAGCATAACAACAGATAAAAGAACCCCCGTTTTGCAGATTTTTGCAAAACGGGGGTCTTTTTATATAAAATCAGGATATTATGTCCTGTCAGCTTTTGACAACAGGCTGAGGAGCCACATTGCGGGTATGGCGGATCTCCTCCCAGACTGTGGTCTTTTTGAAGTAGCAGCCCACGGTGATGGGCAGCCAGCTTAGCAGGAACAGCCAATAACAGGCGATCCCCTTCCACAGGCTGCGGTCCCACTTGTTTTCCACCGTCACCACCAACACCGCTGCCGCCGTAGCGCCCAGCGCGCTCACCAGCAGGTTGAGGGCAAAGGCCCCCAGAGTCAAGGGCAGGGAGAAATAGGGCCGGGCGCAGCCTACTGCCAGGGCGGAGAGCACCGAACTGGACAGGGCGGCCACCTGGTACGCGGGCACCAACATGGTAGCCCCCATATCAAGGATCGTGGCATCCGGCTTACGCGTAAAGCGCTCCGCCAGAACGGGCAGGTACTGATGGGCAATCTGGATGGTACCGCTGGTCCAGCGGCGGCGCTGTTTGACGGAGATTTCGTAGCTCAGAGGCTGCTCATCATAGGTGATTGCCAGGGGGACCCACCAGATCTTTACCTCTGCCATGGCCAGCTGAACGGACATTTCCAGATCTTCGCTGATGGTCTGGGTGCGCCATCCGCCCATCTTTTCCAAAGCGGCGGCGGACACCATAAAGCCGGTGCCGCCCAGCATAGCAGACAGTCCCAGACCGGCCTTGCCGTTGTTGTGGAAGCGGCTCATCATCCAGTAGTAAATGGAGTAGCAGCCGGAGAAGGCAGTGTCATAGGGGTTTTTGCTATCCCGGTAGCCCTGGGCTGCCCGGGCGCCGGCACAGTAGGCATTGTTCATTTCCTTCAGGAAGTCAGGATGGGCCACATTGTCTGCATCAAACACGCAGAAGGCATCGTAACCCTGACCGGCCAGCTGGTGGTAAGCAAAACGCATGACCTCGCCCTTGCTTTTGACAGGAACCGTACACTCCATCACCTTGGCTCCGAAGCTGGCCGCTGCCTGGGCGGTGTGGTCTGTGCAGTTGTTGGGAATCACATAGACGTCGTACAGTTCCGCCGGGTAATTCTGAGTAAGCAGGCTGTTGATGAGAGAGCCGATCACCAGCTCCTCATTCCGGGCCGCGATGAGCACTGCAAAGCGGGTGCGGGCGGGGTGCTTGCCATAATCCATGGGGCGCCGCCAGGACATCAGGGCCGTTACAGCATAATATCCGCCCCATACTGTCATGATCAGGCCCAACACACTGGCGAAGGCCAGCATCAATCGCGCGGTAAACTCCATGGTTGATTCCTCCTTTGCTTGATGGTCCCAGTTTACCAAGCAAATGTTAAGCCCGCACCATATAAATGATTAAGATTTTTAAAAGAACTCTTTAAATTCTCCTTTTTCTTCCAAACACCTGCGTTTCTCTACCATTTCTGGGCAAAAATTAACAGAATGTTTGTTTGCCTTTTTCTCCGCCATCCTTTATAATATTTACATAATACTTTTATCATCCCCTCTCGCTGATTTCCATATGACTGCAGTGCCTGCTGAACTACGTTCATATTCCTCAGCTTGTGGTTCTTCCGGCACTCTTGTAAAGGAGGTACCCATTTGCTTCAGTTTGAACATGTTTCCCTGGCCTATGGCTCCCAACAGATTCTGGACGATCTCTCCTTCCAGATTCCCGATGGACAGATGACCGTATTGATCGGTCCCTCTGGCTGCGGCAAAACCACCACGCTGAAAATGATCAACCGCCTTATTGAACCCACGGGTGGCAAGATCTATCTGGACGGTGAGGACATCGCTGCCAAGGACAAGGTGGATCTGCGCCGGCACATCGGCTACGTCATTCAGCAGATCGGCCTGTTTCCCAACATGACGGTAGCCCAGAACATCTGCGTGGTACCTACCCTTTTGAAATACAGCAAGGAGGAGTGCGATCGCATCGCCCGGCAGCTGATGGAGATGGTCAACCTCCCCTACGAGCAGTATGCCCATAAATACCCCAGCGAGATGTCCGGCGGCCAGCAGCAGCGCATCGGCATTCTCCGCGCCCTGGCGGCCTCTCCCCCCATTGTTCTCATGGACGAACCCTTCTCCGCCCTGGACCCCATGACCCGCCGCTCTCTTCAGCAGGAGGTGCGCAACCTCCAGCAGAAACTGCATAAGACCATCGTCTTTGTCACCCACGACATGGAAGAGGCCCTGGATCTGGCCGATATCATCATCTTCATGGATCACGGGAAAATCGTACAGATGGCCCCGCCGGAGGAGATGCTGGCCCACCCCGCCAGCGGGCAGATTCAGGACTTCTTGGGCAAGTTCATCCAAGCCAACTCCCCCAACGACCTGACCGCCGCCGACTTTATGCGCACCGGCGTCTACGCCGTTTCTGCCAATCGGGGCATCAATGAGTGCATCAGCAAAATGCAGCGCCACAACGTGGACACCTTGCTGGTGGTGGACGACCAGGGCAAGTACCAGGGCACCGTCTCCATCGCAGACATCCGCCTCACCGGCCATGTAGTCAAGACGATTCAGCCCCTGATCCGCTGCAATACCCCCACCGTCCACGCCCAAGACAACGCCAAGGACTGCTTTGACCAGCTCATCTCCAGCGGCGCTCCTTATCTTGTAGTACTGGGCGATGAGGACCAGGTGGCCGGTATCATCACCAAAACCAGCATGGCTTCCGCCATGGCGGAACAGCTTTGGGGGTGAGACGGTTTGACGTATCGCGACTTACCTCTGGCTCTGCTGCAGCATTTGGGTTTCACTCTGGTATCGGTTTTTGTTGGCTTTGTTCTGGGCGTGGTGCTGGGTATTCTTCTCTCCCGCCTGCCGAAAAACCTCTCTAAGCTGATTTTGCCTATCCTCTCCATTTTCAACACCATCCCCGGCGTGGTCTTTGTGGGCCTGCTGTTTCTGGCTTTGGGGATGCAGCCCATTACAGTGCTCATTGCCCTGTCCATCTACGCCACCTTCCCGGTGCTGAAAAACACCTACGCCGGTCTCTCCTCGGTAGAGGAACAGTACATTGAAGCCGCCAAGGGCTGCGGCATGAGCCGTATCCAAAGCCTGGTGCGGGTGGAGCTGCCCCTGGCTCTGCCCACCATCATCGGCGGACTGCGTATGTCCACCGTCTACACCGTGAGCTGGGCTGTACTGGCCGCCATGATTGGCCAGGGCGGCCTGGGCACCTTTATCTATGCTGGCGTCAGTGCCAATGACAACGGTCTCATTCTTCTGGGCGCTGTTCCTGCTGCCCTTCTGGCCTTCGTGCTGGGCTCCCTGGTGGATGCCCTCCAGCGCCGGGCAGTGCCCCGGGGCATGCGGAAGGGAGGGGATGACCTGTGACCTTTCAAGTAGTTTTTGAGCACCTGTCCATGGTCATTGTGGCCCTGCTCTTTGCCCTCATTGCCGGTGTGCCCCTGGGGGTTCTCTCCTACTTCTATCCCCGGGCTGGCAAGATCATCCTGCGGGTGGTAGATCTGATCCAGACCACCCCCGCCCTGGCTCTGCTGGGCATTATCATGGTATTTATGGGGGCCGGAAAGCCCACTGTCATCGTGGGTCTGGCTCTCTACTCCCTGCTGCCCATTGTACGCAACACCGTGCTGGGCCTCAACCAAGTGCCCTCCGCCCTGAAGGAAGCGGCCACCGGTATGGGCATGACCCGGATGTACCAGCTGCGGCATGTGGAAATTCCCCTGGCCGCCCCCATTATCTTCACCGGCGTGCGCATTGCCGCCGTCAACGCCATCGGCACGGCGGTCTTTGCCGCTATGGTGGGCGGCGGCGGTCTGGGCAACATCATCAATACCGGTATCCGCCAGAACGACATGAAGGCCATTCTCAGCGGCACCGGCGTGCTGATGGTGATGGCCCTGGCACTGGATCTCATTATGGCTCTGGTGGAGCAGCGCATGAACCGCCGCTCGGCCCGCGCTCCCTCCCCGGCCCGCAAGCTGCTCACCCGTGGGGTGGCAGCGGTGGTGGCCGCTGCCTGCGTAGGTCTCACCGTGTGGACCTTCCTGCCTCAGCAGGAGGACGGTCTGGTCCTCTATGAGGGACAGTTCTCTGAGGTACAGCTGGTCAACAGCATGATCAAACAGCTGGTGGAGGATCGCTGCGGCCTCACCGTCACCATTAAGGATCAGATGACAGCAGTCAACAACTTTAACGCCATGGTGGGCCAGGATCACAGCTGCGATCTGATGTACACTTGGGACGGCACCCTGCTGACCACCATCATGGGGCTGGACACCACCGACATTCCCGAAGGGCAGACCCTCTACGACTTTGTCAACGAGAAGATGAACACCGAATATGATGCCCGTCTGATGGGCAAGATCGGTGTCAACAACACCTACGCCATCGGCGTCACCCAGCAGGTCATGGACACCTACAACCCCACCACCATCAGCGACTTGGTGCCCGTTGCCGACCAGCTGCGCTTCGGGGCTGAGTCCGACTTCTTCACCAGCGCTGGCAGCATGAAATACGACCCGTTCGTCCAGTTCTATGGTCTCAATTTTGCCAAGGCCACCCCGGTGGACATTATGCTCAAGTACACCGCCATCGAGCAGGGGGCCTACGACGTGATGGTGGTCTACGCCACCGACGGTCTGAACATCCGGGCCGGGCTCACTGTGCTGGAGGATGACCAGCACTTCTTCCCCGACTACTATGGCACCATTCTGGTACGCAACGATGTGTTTGAGCGCTTTGAGGAGCAGGCCCCCAACCTGGAAGAAACCCTGTCTCTCCTGAACGGCAAGTTTACTGACCAGCTCATGAGCCAGCTCACCTACCGGGTGGACGTGGAGCAGGAGCCTGTGGATCAAGTAGCCCACGACTTCCTGGTAGAAGCCGGACTTCTGGCGCAATAACTTCTCCCACCGCTTCACACCGCGCAGAAAGCGCCCCGTGTCAGATAAATCACTGACACGGGGCGCACTTTTCTTTTTTCTGGAATGATTAGGCCCGCTTGCGGTACCGCCAGACAAGGATCAATCCCGCCAAGAGTACCACGGCACTGACCGCCAGCAGCATTGCATTGTTGCCGCTTTGGACGGTCTGGTCCGCTCCCCGTTCCCCGGGCATTTCCGGTCTCATAGAATTCTGCCCAGTCTGTGTCGGCACTTCTCCCTGTACAGACTCCTGGGCACTGCCGTCCGTTGTCTGGGTATCTTGGGCATTCTGAACACTGCTGTCTGCCGGCTGGGAGGCTTGAGCCTGGCTGTCCGATGGCTGGGTACTGGGAATCTCCTGGTCTGGCAGCGCAGGCGGCTGTCCGTCTGCGTTCTCTCCGCTGTCAGGGACCTGCAGACTTCCGTCGCCTCGCTCCATGGGTCCGCCCATGCCGCCGCCCATCCCGTTATTCATCGTTCCCATGTCCGAGATGCTGATGGCGGAGGCATCCACCAGAGCGCTGCTGTCCTCGCTCTGCCCGTCGGAGGTGGAGGGGATAGTCCCATCCAGCTGGCCGTGGATGCTCTCGGCCCGGAGCAGACAGAACTGCTCCAGCGTCTCCACCCCGGTTTCAAACTCCTCATAGGTGCAGAATTTGGTGGGGTCTTTTTCCACATAGGGGGAAATGAGTGCCTTCGTCTGGGCCATCATCTGAGCAAAATATCCGCTGTCAAAATACGAGGAGAGGAACTCCTCAAAATACTGGTGGTACAGCTGGGTGTACTCCTCACTCTCAAAGATCCAGGCCAGCATGGGCCGGGAGTCTATGGTTCCGCCGGAAACCGGGGTGTCGATGGGATAGTTTACCATGGACGTGGCGTCCTGTCCCCCCTGGAACCCGCCAAAGGCCAGGTTATAGTCCCAGGGAATCATGGACAGTTGGCCATTCTCTTCATAAAGGTAGTAGTTGTGGATCATGGAGCCGGTGTAGCTGTCAAAATTACAGACAAAGTTGTGGACTACAAAGTAGCGGATCACTTCGTCCACATCCACCACATCTTCAATATTCTCCCCTTCGTTAAGCTGTTTAAGAGAAGCGATCAGCCGGTCCTTGTCGGCGTCGGTGAGGTCTGTTTTTGCGTTGTCAAAGATATTGGAATAGCTGTCGTAATCATCGTCGGTGTAGATGAGGGACACATCGCTGCTGCCCATGGAGCCGCCCATCCCGCCGCCCCGGCCGCCGAACTGTTTGTCTGTCGGGGCCGCTGTCTCGCTGTCGGTAGAGGAGTCCTGCGAAGACTCCCCGGTCGGGATCTGACCTGCCATTTCACCGCCTGGCATATTTTCCAAGCCTTCCCCAGCCGGTATGTTTTCCGGCTGTGTTCCGGCCTGCATCCCTGGGGGAGTCATGCCTTCCGGTCGCTGTCCCGCCATGTTTTGCCGGTCCGGAACGGCCTCTTGATTCTCTTCACCCGACTGGTCCTCCATCCAATCCTCCAAGTCAAATTGATCGCCGTTACCTCGACCGCCGCCCATGCTCATGCTGTCTGGCTTGTAGAGTTCTCCGTAATCGCTGCCGTAGTTGCGCTCCAGGAAGGACTCCTCCACCCCCTCCACCGCCAGGTAGAGACCCCAGTCCTCCCCGTTGACAGTGAGATAGACATAGCTGCAAAGAGGGGCATCCACACCAAAGTAGCCCATCATCTGATAGGTGAGATAATCCTTCATATAGGTGTTGTCCTGGATAATGTTGTTGAGGCTGAGCTTATCCAGGCCGTGGTAGCTGATGGTGCTGTCATAGTGGTCAAACTCCACTTTGAAACTATATCGGTCGTTGCCATAGCTGGCCACCTGGGTCAGAGAGGTATTTCCTTTGGCCCGGATGGCCACATTTTGATAACTCTCGTTGTCGATGACCAGGTCACACAGGACGTACTCCTCGTCGGTGCAGCCCTCCAGGAACCCCTCCCAGTCGTCCATAACAATGTCAATGGAATGGACTCGGGAGGTATCAAACAGGCGGCTCTCGTATCCCTTCACGGTAGAGGCCGCCTGGATTCCCAGGGAGGGGGCGTTTAGAAAGACTCCTGTCAGCACCAGAGCCAGAACCAGAGCAAGGCAGCAGATCTTGTCTATGGATTTATGGGTCGACATGGTCTGCTCCTCTCCTTATCCCATATAGTCCCCGTTGTAGCTGACCAGCACGGCACTGGTGACCCCCTGCATATCTGCCAGGGTGTTGATAAAGTCGGTATTCTCGCTCTTCATGCGCACCTCCACGTTGAGCTCGATGGAGCCCTTCTGGGCCGTCTTGCTCTTGATGGTCAGGCGCTGGACCTGTCCCTTCAAAAACTCGGTGGCCGCCGCCTCGCTCTCATGGCCGTTACAGCGGAGCACCACGATATAGGGGTTCAGATGGGACTTTTTGTTGGCAAAAATCAGCAGGAACCCCCCAATGAACACGCTGCCGAACACGGCCAGTGGGATCAGTCCCGCCGCCAGCACGATGCCTGCGGCGATGGACCAGAACAGGAAGGCGATATCCAGCGGCTCCTTGATGGCGGTGCGGAAACGGACGATGGACAATGCGCCCACCATGCCCAGAGACAGCACCACGTTGGAGGTAACTGCTAAGATGACCAGGGTGGTAATCATGGTGAGAGCTACCAGCGTGACACCGAAGCTGGAGGAATACATCACCCCGGCAAAGGTCTTTTTGTAGACCAGAAAAATAAACATGCCCAGGGCAAAGGCCAGCACCAGGGCCAGGGCCATATCCAGCAGGGTGACGCTGGTCATATTCTCCAGAAAGCTGGATTTGAAAATGTCTTGAAAGGTCATTTGCTTACTGCTCCTTACTTGAATCGTCCGCTCTCAGCCGTAGATGCGGCAGGCGGCGTATTTGGAAAAGGCCGAGGTGTGGGTCCCGGGGACCTGGACCAGATCCCGGATGAGGGAGGGCAGAAAACCGTCCCACTTTACCTCTAAAATGGCGGGGGCGTCCCCCGCCGGGATAGTGACACAGTTGGGGTTCAGGAAGTCCGTGCCATTTATTCCGGTGCGGATGTTATAGTCCAACGTCACCCGCACGTTTCCCGGCGCGTAGACAAAGGGCTCCCGGGTGTAGTCCACAATGGTTCGGGGCCGCAGGCCCTGGGTGGTCATCTTGAAGCACAGCTCCCACACCAGGGGGTTCTTGCTCCCCTCCAGCCCCGACACGTCCCCTTGGGCAATGGCCTGGACCTCTTCCCGGCTCAGCTGGATCTGCTCCTTCCGGCACAGGCCGTTCCATTTGCTCTTCTTCTCCAGAAACACCTGGGACAGGTCTCCGTTGTAGTAACGGATCCGAAACTTTTCCCGGCCATTCACCCCATCGATTTTCTCCCGCAGGGCTTTATCCGCCAGATTATCAAAGTACAGGCTCCGGATCTCGTAGCTTCCGTTCACCGCGTGCCGGTCCCGCTCCAGCACCGCTCCCAGGCGGGAGCGCAGGGCCAGCAGGTCGGACGGACGGATCTCATGCTTCCACTCGTGGCGAAACTCCATTCCGTGGCCTCCTTTCCGTAGGGTGCCAGTATACCGCTCCAACCTTAGTTGTAACTTAGATAAGAAAAAAGATGCCATGATTTCTCATGACATCTTTTTTCCGGTTCCAAAGGTTGTCTCAAAACAGATGCGGTTGGGCGTGCGATATTGGGCCTGGAGTCTCCCTCCATTGGCCTGGGCCAGAGAGCGGGCCACGGCCAGACCGATCCCATAGCCGCCGCTCTTCTGGGTCCGGGCGGTGTCCCCCCGGTAAAAGCGATCAAAGAGCTTCTCCGGCGGCACATTGGGGAGCTCTGTGCATGTGTTCTCCACCGACAAGCTCAGCTGCCTCCCCTCCCGCTTCAGCCGCACCCACACGGTTCCCTCTTCATCGGTGTATTTCACGCAGTTGTCCAGCAGAGTGGAGAGGAGCTGTTCCACCTGAGCCCGGTCGCCCCGGAGGGTGAGGTCTGGCTGGATCTCTTGCTGCAGAGTGATCCCCCTGCCCTCCATAGGTTGGAGAAAATCTCCCACCCGCTCCTCCACCATTTGACTCAACGGCAGGTCCTCCGGTTGGGCCGTTCTCGCTCCTTCGTCCATCCGGGCCAAGGTCAGCAGATTTTTCATCAGGCCGTCCAGGCGCTGGGTCTGTTCCTTGATATTCCGGCTCCATTTGCTCTCCCCCTGGTAGAGCTCCAGCGCCTCCGCATTGGACTGGATAATGGCCAAAGGGGTCTTGATCTCGTGGCCCGCGTTGGTGACAAACTGCTTTTGCCTCTGGATATTTTCCTCCATGGGGCGGATGGCCCGGCGGGACAGAAATACCACCAGGGCCAGCATCAGTCCCCAGCACACAGCGCCGACCCCGGCGGACAGCAGCAAAATGCGCAGATAGGAGAAGCGCTCCCCCGATGTATCCAGAAACACGATGGTAGTTCCCATAGGAGAGGTCTGTGCCAGGTAGCGGAACCGCCCATCCCGGCCGCTCTCGTTTCCCCGCACATAGGCCAGGGCTGCCCGCCCTTTAGCGTCATCCTCCGAGATGGAGGAGGTACGGCTCACGTCCACATTGGTGATGTTCCCATTGGAGTCGTACCGCACCACAAAGTAGTTGGAGGACAGCACCGTATCATAGGCGTTTTTCGGTGGATCTAAAAAATGGCGGGGCGGAGGGTCATTGGACGGCAGCTGAGCCTCGCCTCCCATTTCCCGGTCGGCAATCATCTGGAGATTGCGGTCGATCTGATTACCCACGATGACAAAATTGGCCGCATTGATGGCCCCCAGCAGCAGAAGGATCAGCACAGAAATGGCAGCCATGGCGGTGACTACAAACCGTTTTTGGAGGGTGCGGGTCATGGCGCCACCTCCAGCCGGTAGCCTACGTTCCGCTTGGCCGCAATGGTCACATTGGCATGGAGGGCGGCTAGGCGCTTGCGCAGGTAGGAAATGTACACCCACACAGTACCCAGCTCTGCATCGGTCTCATATCCCCACACCTTCACCAGCAGGTCCTCGGTGGACAGATAACCCGGGCTGCGCATGAGCAGTTCCATCATCTGGTACTCCAGTTTGGGCAGCACCACGCTTTCTCCCCGGCAGGAGAGCTCGTAGGTCTGCTGGTTCAACGACAGGTCCCCCAAGGTCAGCACGTTGGGCGTAAACTCCTCCCGGCGGCGGAGCATGGCCCGCACCCGGGCCAGCAGCAGCTGCATGGAAAAGGGCTTGGGCAGGTAGTCGTCCGCCCCCAGGTCCAGCCCCTGAACCTGGTCCTCCACCTCCGCCTTGGCCGTCAGCAGCAGGATGGGAATGCGGCACCCTTCAGCCCGCAGGATCTGAAGTACCTCCAGGCCGCTCATTTTGGGCATCATAATGTCCAGGATGATCCCATCATAGTGCTCGGTCCGGGCGTAGTCCAGGGCCTCCGCCCCGTTGTACACCGCGTCCACAATGTAATTGTGATAGGTGAGAATATCCACTACCGCTTCGGACATGGCTTGCTCATCCTCCGCATACAGCAGCTTCATGGTGCTCCCTCCTGTCAAGCTGTGAATTTGTTCCCCAGTATAACACATCTTTCCAAGCAAAGGAAATCAATTTCTTTGGGAATGCAACAAGGGAGTAAGCTGAGCTTACTCCCTCGCTTTTGCGTTTTCTTTTCGATCAGGCCAGCACTGTTCCCTCCGGGAAGGCAGCCCGGAACACCCGGCGCACCAGCGGCCCGGCAATCAAAAACTGCACTGGCAGGGCCATGATAAAGTTCCGGGGAATATTGATAAGCCAGTTCACAGGTACGGCGCTCCAGTTTCCGGTGTGGAAGGCCCCCTCACAGGCGCCATAGAGGGACATGATAATCACCATGACCACCACCATACCGCCGGAAATGCAGATGATCTTTTTCAGCGCACTGTCCTGGGGCTTAATGAGGTAGCGGAACGCCACTCCTTTTGCAATTTTGGAGGCCACAAACCAGTCGCAGCACATAGCAAATACATAGGCAATGGGAAATCCAATCCACCCCGCAACTATGGTATCCAAATTGAACGTTCCGTACTGAAGGGCTACGTTGTACATACTCATCCAGAACACCATAAAAAAACACATCAGCACGGTATAAATCAGACTCTCTCGCTTGTTTTGGGGCATTATTTCCATTCCTTTCTGCCCCTGTAGGTTTCCATTTCATCCCGGGGCAAAACTATCATACCATGTCCAAATCTTCTTTCGTAATTGTGACTTTCTCCGAACCTTTTGGGAATTTCCTGTGCTGATTCTTGCCTGTTGCCTGGAATTTTGCCTATTTCGCCGTTAGAAACGCCAATACTTTTGTTTTATTCTTTCCGAAGAAAAGAAATCGGTCTCCATTTAGCTTAGTCAAACTCTTATGAATCATAACCACCACTAAAGTGGCGGTAGCTCAAGCCCTAGAAGGGCATTTTACCAGCTGACTCTCAAGAGGCACTGAATTATATATTTCACCACAGCCCGTAAACGGGCAACTGATATTCTAACGAAAGTCTTTCTTAGATGATCACTTGCTGGTAATAGCTGGCTTCGCTCGATGCTTGAAGCGAAAGCCTTTTTACGTGGGACCTCCACCCGGCAAAGCCGGTGGTTTCTCTACTCAAAAAGGCTATTTCAACCTTTTTTATAAGATTCTGGGCTCAATCGTCTGATTTTCCGCCAGGACATTGCAGACTAACTGAAAACAGGAACATGTTATTCTACGGTAGTGGCTCCATGTGGTGACATTTCATCTGACCCTTATTCCGGTACATATTGGCATCGGCCTCCCGGAACATTTGCTCAATCGGAGCATCCTGCCCCATGGCATGGCCAACGGCTACCGACAGTGGGAAGGACCGCGTCAGATTTCTGCGGCCGATGCACAGTTCCAGTTCCGACAAGGCTCTGTTCACTTGGAGCTCGGTAATGTTTTGCAGCAGTACTGCAAATTCATCGCCGCCCATGCGATAGCAGCAGCCCAGGGACTCAAAAACCGACAGAATACACTCGGCGGCGGCGCAAATCAGCTCATCACCGGCCGAATGCCCCATGGTATCGTTCGCCTGCTTTAGATTGTTGATGTCCACAACAATACAGGCACAGGAGCCGTTCAGGATGGGCGACTGCCGGACCCGTTCTTCAAATGCTGTGCGGCTATTAAGCTGCGTCATCAGATCCGTGTTGGCCATCTTCTGATAGTAGCGCATCTGAGAGGACTTAACCATTTCCTGGTACACATAGCCAATGGATACTGCCAGCAGTGACACCACAAGCAACAGGATGCCGATGCTGAAGTAAATAAGATACAACCTATTCCCCCACAGGTAATAGTCCAGGAATCCTGCTGCACAGCAGCAGCCAAGGGCGCCAAACCCGCTCAGCATCAGCCGCGCCTCCCAACGGAACTCGGAATGGAGCCAGGACACCAGAAGGCGCAGCAGAGATAACAGCGTTACGATCATCAGCACATGGGTCAGGGGCAGCATCTCATGGAGCTGGGCCACGCCCAGGATCTGCAGCAGACCGCAGATACAAAGATTCATCAGATAGAGCCGGTAGATTAGGCGCAGCAGCCGGCTGTCCTCATCCATCATGCTGCGATAGAACTGAATCATAAAAATCGGCATGGTCATAAAGGCATACATGGCCAATACATACATAATTGCACCGCTGATGTGGACCATCTGGAGTACCGCTGAATCCATAGATATCCACAAACTCACTAGCAGCACCAACCCGCTGAGATACCGCAGCGTCTGGAGGCGTTGCGTTCCAATGGCTGCTCTGGCTCCCAGGGACAGAAGACCGATGAGAACGCCAAGCAGTAAAAATAACCCCGAAAATATCAGGGTAGCAGCGTTGGCGTTACGGTAGTAAAGAAGCAGATCGCTGTAATCGCCCACCAGGACCGTCAGTTCTTCGGAGGGCGCGGACACCGTGAGGGTGCGTCCCGCCAGTTCCGTTTCTGGCAGCGAGATCCAGCGTATCATCCCGCCGTGATCGAATGCGCCGGGGGTGTATTCATGCAGGAGCACACCGTCCAAATACACGCAATAAGGAGTTCGCTTGGCGGTAACCGCACAGACAGGTTGGCTCCAGCGGTCATCTGGCAGCATCTCCTGATAGAGGGTATCGGCCCCATCCTTAGACTGGTCAACCGGCTCAATTTGCACCATCTGCTGATGCAGTTCGGGTTGGCTGAATATGGGAGCGCGTAGGGCGAGAAAGAGAACGACAAAAAAGCCTGCCAGGGCCAAAATGCTCAGAAAACAGGATATTAAGAAGAAATTATGGCGGGTTTTTGGCATGAACAACCTCCTGATTTTCAGAACATAAATACCTCATTATAAATTTAAACTTCGTGCAGGTAAAATTATCATATTTCAAGGTTAACCCACGATCAATGTATGGTCGAGCGTTATGAAAACTACATGATCTTACAGCACCAATCTCAGTCGGAACCAGCCGTCTGCCTGATCAAACTGGCACACGGCTCCATTTTTTCGGCAAAAAGCAGAGATAGACTGTACGCCCAGACCATGCCCTTCTCTTTTAGACATCGGAAGCCCACTGTCATCAAAGGAGATATTGTCGGTACAAGGGTTGGAAATTTCCAGCATAACTCCGGGGGTACCTACCATCTTACAGCGGATATGCCGCTGCTCCTGGGGCAGATTCAGATTGGCGTGGATGGCATTTTCCAGGGCATTGGCCAGGACAATAGCCAATTCGCCCTCGTTCACTGAAAGGGTGTCAGGAAGGGAAATCCTCGCCTCCACCGAAATACCTTGATGTTTGGCCTGGTCAAAGTAGGAGGAAAATACCGCATCCAGCACCGGTGGGCGGCACCAGCGAATCTCTTTTTGTTCATCCAGCCGCTTTTGAGCGGTGTCCAAAAAATCAAGGGCTGCATCCTTGTCTCCTCGTGATACCAGTTCCGCAACGACCTGGAGGCGGTGACGCAGATCATGGCGCTCCGTACGGATGGCGTCCTCGGCTGCTTTCACCGCCTCCATGCGGCTTTGCAGGGCTGAAAGCTGCAAAGCCGACAGCTGTGCACTGTACCGTGCCTCCGCCTCCTTGCGAACGTTGGAAAAGAGAAACATCAAAATGGAATAAACCCCCAACATCAGCAGGCCAATCGCTGGTTTGATGATGGTACTTCTTGGATCGAAGCCTGCATATCCAGGGATCAGGTAGACGGCGATGATGTAGTAGGTCGCCATTACCAGGCATATCAGCCACCAGCCCCGGTGCAGCTCCAACAGTATCTGGAAAAACAGCGGCCGCAAAAAGCGGACCAGAAACCAGATGACCCAGGCGCTGAGGACCGCGCAGGACAGCACCAGCACCCAGAAGCGGCTGCCAGACAGGTAGTAGATCAGCCCTGATATGTGGTGAATCAGCGTACAGAACAGAACGACGGAGAGCTGCTGGAAGATCAGCCGCCATCCCCGGAATCGGCTGAGCGTGAAAAGGAGCAGTATCAGCGGGATGTGGATGGTCATTGCAAAGATCCAAAAGGCGACATCCCTATTCACCGCTTGGTGCAGGAGCGCCACCGCCGCCATGAGCAGGATCGTGACGCCGGAAACAATGAACAGGGTGCGCCGCCTGGAATATCGGCTGTCCATAAACAGAAACGCCATGATCATATATAGCACTGTCAAATACTCCATGATAAACAGTTCTACCATGTGTTCCGCTCCTCCAACCAGTAGTTACCCCAGGCTTTTTTGAACCCCGTTGCCGACGTCCGGGGCAGGATCACGGTCTGGCCGTTGTCCAGCAGGGCTGTTTGACCATTTACTCCCGTCACATGCTGAAAATTGAGCACAAAACTGGCGCCGCACAGGCAAAAGCGCCGGTCGGCCAGCAGAGGCGCGGCCGCCTCCCGAAAGGAGACACGAATTGTCTGAGAATCAATCGTGG
>CABVDR010000058.1 GCA_902497145.1 uncultured Oscillospiraceae bacterium | reverse complement strand
TCCGGCCCGCTTTTTTATGTTCCCATTTCCCAGAGCACGATCACCGCCGCGCTGGCGGCGTTAAGGGATTCGCACCGCTCCCGCATGGGGATTTTTACCGTCTGCCTGGCCCGGTCCAGCAGAGCCTGGGACACGCCCCGGCCCTCGCTGCCGATGACCACGGCAGCCCGGCTCAGGTCCGCCTGCCGCACATCCACGGTATCCTCCCGCAAAGCGGTGGCATACAGGGGGATCTGAGAGGCCTCCAACAGCTTCTCCAGCCCCTCCACAGTGGTCTCCCACACCGGCAGGCGGAAGCAGGCCCCCATAGAGGCGCGCACCACCTTGGGGCTGTATGGGTCGGCGCAGCCGTTCACCAGCAGCAGCCCATCCGCACCCAGGGCATCGGCAGAGCGCCAAATGGTGCCCACGTTGCCTGGGTCCTGGACCCCGTCCAGCACCAGGTACCGTCTCCTCTCCAGCCGTGCCGGGGGCGCGGTATCGGGCAGCCTGGCCAAAAACAGCGCCCCCTGGGGGGTCTTCATGGGGGAAATGGTCTCCATCACATCCTTGGGCACCTGAACAAGCCGGGTACCGTCCGGCAGATCCGGCGGCGTCACCTCGGGGGATACCACCACTGTGGTCAGTGGTGCGTCCCACTTCAGCGCCTCCTCCAGCAGCTTCACCCCGTCCCCCAGGTACTCCCCCGCTTTCTCCCGCACGCTCCGTCCACCTGTGGACAGCTGCCGAATTTTTTGCAGGAGGGGATTTTTTCGGCTGGTAATGGTCTCCATCACAGGCGCTCCAATCGTTCAATGTCGCTGTTGCGGCCCAGCACCACCAGACAATCCTCTGTGCCCTGGAAGACAAAGTCTCCCCCTGGGGCGATGGTCATGTGGTCTTTCCGGCGCACAGCGATGACGGTCAGTTTCCACTTGGCCCGGATATTCAGCTCCACAATGGATTTGCCCACCCAGCTCTCCGGCAGAGTACGCTCTACAATGGAATACTCGTCAGAGAGCTCAATGTAGTTGAGAATATCTCCATTGACCAGCCGCCGGGCCAGACTCAGCGCCATCTCCTGTTCCGGGAATACCACCAGATCCGCCCCGATCTTCTCCAGCACCTTGCTGTGGACCATACTGTTGGCCTTGCTCACCACACGGGGGCCCCCCAACTCCTTCAGATTAAGGGTAATCAGGGCGCTGGTGCCAATGTCCGTACTGGCGGCCACTACGGCGCAGTCAAAGTTCCGGGCGCCCACACCGGCAAGTACCTCCGGGTCCCGGGCGTCCCCCGCTACCGCACAGGTCACTTGGTCGGCCACCGCCTGGACCCGCTCCGGCAGAATATCCATCGCCAGCACCTCATGGCCCTGAGAACACAGCTCCTGGGCCAGAGAAGTACCAAACCGGCCCAACCCGATGATCAAGAAATTTTTCATAAGCTCCTCCCACTATCAGCCCACCATCACTTCGGCGGCGGGGTAGGTAATCTTGTTGCGCTCCTTCCCCCGGGTGAGGAAGGCAATGGAGAAGGACAGGATACCCACCCGTCCCAAAAACATCAAAAGAATAACCAGCAGAGCGCTGGGCACGGTCAAATCCGGGGTAATCCCCATGGTCACCCCCACGGTTCCCATGGCGGAGGCCACCTCGAAAGCGGCCTGGACATAGGGCACCTGGTCTATCAGGGACAGCAGCATAGAGGCGCTTAAAAACAGCAGTACCACCGTCAGCGTCAGTGTCATGGCGTCCAGCACCTTCCGGCCGGGAATCGTGCGTCCCCGGAATACCACCTGATCCCGACCCCGCAGGCCGTCCCGCAGCGCCAGGAGCAAAATGCCCACCGTTACCGTTTTGAGGCCGCCGGCAGTAGAACCAGAGGAGCCGCCGATCAGCATCAAAAGAATGGACATCACCGCCGAGCCCTCTCGCAAGCCGCCCATATCAAAGGTGGCATAGCCCGCCGTGCGCAGGGTCACGGACTGGAACAGAGCATTGAGGGGTCGCTGCCACAGGGGCATCTCCCCCAGGGTGGCAGGGTTGTCCCACTCCGCACAGGCAAAGTAGGCCGTCCCCAGGACAATGAGGCCCGCCGTAATGGCAAGCACCATTTTACTATAAAGTGTCAGTTTCTTCCAACAGCGTTTTTGAATCAGGTCCTCCCACACAAAGAATCCCAGCCCGCCGATGACAATGAGGGCCATAATGGTGCCCAGCACCAGAGGGTCGCCCTGGTAAGAGGCCAGGCTGGAGTAGGCCCCGCTGTACCGGCCCAAAATATCAAATCCGCCGTTGCAGAAGGCAGAGACACTGTGGAAGATGGAAAACCATATTCCTTGCAAGCCAAACTGGGGCACAAAGCGGATGGCCAGCAATACCGCGCCGATGCCTTCCACACACAGGGTACCCAGCAGCGCGTGGCGTACCACCCGCACCACACCGGCCACCCGGTCCAGATTCATCGCCGAGGCCATAACCAGCCGTTGGGACAGGCCAATCCGTCGGTGGAGGGCAAATGGGACGATAGATATGAGGGTTACAAAGCCCAAACCGCCCAGCTGCAGCAGCAGCAAGATCACTGCCTGTCCAAATACCGACCAGTGGATGGCCGTATCCACCAGCACCAACCCTGTGACACAGGTGGCGGAGGTAGCCGTAAACAGACAGATCAGCCAGGGGGTGCTCTGCCCGTCTTGAGCCGCTATGGGCAGATGGAGCAATAAGGTGCCAAATAAAATAATAGCCCCAAAACCCAGGACGATATAGCGGGTCGGGTTGATGCTCTTGCGTTTATGCGGTTTATCCATTTGAATATGCATCCCGGTACGTCTCCCTTTTGGGCAGCGTTCTCTTTGCGCAGAAAGGCATACCTTCCGGCTCTGCCGCTGGTATGCCTGTCTTTTGTTCCCGCTTATGCAATCGTACAGGACTTAATATAGCATACCCCTCCTGGATATTCAAGTCAACGGGACCGCCCCGGCAAGGGGTACTCCAGGAAGACGCTGGGAACACGCAGGCCTTATTATATATAATGTATCCCCCGCCGCAAGTCAAGCATCTTATGCAGAAAAAACGTGCGCTCCTCTTTGAGCGCACGTTTTCTTTCTTATTCGACCTGCCCCTTTTTCATGGCCCGATAGCCCATCAAAACCACCCAAACATAGGCGCAGGTCTTTGGGATCATCAGCATCCCGATCAGGGGCACCACGTCGGCCCAGAGCACCACGGGGATGTAAAATCCGAAGCTGAGCACGATGGCCAGCCACATCCACCGAAAAGCCCGATCCTGGTGCTCCTTAGCTTCCCGGTAGAACAGTACCAGGATGACCAGCCCCAGCAAGGCAAAGGGGATGTTGCGGTAAATGCCCCAGGACAGGGGGGCATCCGCACGGAGCCACTGGTTCTGGGGGAACATGCACAGCGCGATCCGAACCCCCGCCAGCAGGTACACCACCCCGGTCAGCCCGGTATTTTCCCAGACATGATACCGGCTGCGCCACACGTGGTAGAGCAGCACATAGAAAATCGTCATGGTAACCGAAGTGACCCACTTGCCGATCCCCAGGGCCGCCGTGTAGTTCTCCAGTCCGGTGGTACACAGGGCCACTGCCCGGGGTACCAAGTGAAAGGCATCTCCCGCCCCCAGCACCACCGCCATGATGCCGAACAGGCGAAACTGTCCCTCTCCCCGGCACCCGGCGATCATTTTGATCCCCAAGGTAATCACGGTCACCAGATAGACCACATCAAAGGCGGTCTCCATAATAGTCTGCATAATAACTCCTCCCTGTTCTGTCAGCTCGCCCGCTGGGCCGCCGCATAGTTGTATCCAAACAGAATCCCGGCCAACAGCAGTGCGCCGCCCAGCCCGGAATAAAACACCGCGATAAACTGCTCCGGCACCGCCCCGGACACCCGAAGGGCAATTCCGCCGGTCATCATCACGGCCATAATGGCAAAGGCTTTTTTGTCAAAGAATTTGAGAAAAAACTGCCGCGTATCCCCATAGCCGTGGATCCGCTGGGTATGCTTTTTCACCAGACGGCCAAAGACAAAGCGCTGGAACACCCCAAAAACCAGGGCGGACAGCACCAGATTCCACATCGTTACATAGGCCGGGTAGGCCAGTACCCCGATGCGCAGAATATTAAAGCCCGCCGCCGCCCACACCAGGCAGGCCAGCAGCAGCAAGGTATTCTTTTTTACCTTCATAGACGCTCCTTTCTGAATGAACCACGTTCAGATTGCTCCAAAGAAATTCCCACTTCCGTGGGAATCTCAATAAAGGGTCCGGCGGACGATCTCCTGCACTCCGGTGGGGTCATAGTCCCGGCGCACCATGGCAGAGAGCATCAGGGAAAATATCACGTCGGCAAACTGCTCCAGGGGCAGCCGCTGATCAAAAGCATCCGGCCGGATCTTCGGATCGCTGCGCAGCACAGCGCACAGCTGGTCCAGAATGTGGTCCCAGGCCTTCTGCATACGCTGCTTCCCCTGGGATTTGGGCAGAAAGCTGACGGCGTGGAGGGCAAAAAAATCGGGATAGTCCCGGCTGCCCTGGTCCATACACCGATACAGCCAGGCCACACAGGACAGCGTATCCTGAAACACCCTAGGATCCTCCGGGCGGCGGAAAATATCCTGCCACACGCTCTCTACCACGGCCCCCACCAGCTCCTCCTTGGAGTCGAAGTAGTTATAGATGGAGCCCACTGACACGCCGCAGGCCCCCGCCACACCCCGGATATTGACGGCCGGCCAGCCCTTTTGGGCCATTAGGTCCCGGCTGACCTTTAGAATTTCCTCCCGGGAGGTCACGGAATGATTCATGGAATCCCTCCAATCTGAACATGGTTCATTATAGACGTCCTCTCCCCTGCTGTCAAGGGAAATCCACTCTGCCCTGCCTATCACAGAAAAGCGGCCGGCGGATGGTTCCGCCGGCCGCTGCAGGTCATTTGATTGGGCGTTATGCTTGCTCAATGGCTGTGCGGATGCTGTCAAATACCGTGTCTGAGTCCTCGCACATCACCATCAGCACGGTGCCGTCCTCCAGCGTCTCCAGGCGGGCGCTCTCCGCCACAGCGAACTGATCCACCAGATAGGTCTCAAAGCTGCTCTTCTGGCGGTCAATGAAGCCCTGAAGCCCCTCCGTCACCGCCCCTTCTTTTCCCTGGGCCGGCATGACGGCGGCAATGCCGTAGGCCTTTACGTTCATCATGGAACCGCTGACTCCATAGGCCGTCATGTCTTCGGGTTTCAGACCCATGGACTCCAGAATCATGGCATTTGCATCCTCCCCGCTGTTATCCTTGGAAATGACGGGGTTATACTCCACCATCTCACCCCCGTACTGGGTGATAGCCTGGGAGTAGACCTGGGTCAGCTCCTCGGGGGTACGGCCAGACTCCTGCTTCTGTCCGCAGCCGGTGAGAGCTGCGGTGAGCAGCAGCACAGAGGTAAAAACGGCAACTATCTTTCTCATGGAAGAACTCCTTTTCCTTCTATTTCCGGGGACAGGCTCTTGACCTATCCTGGGAGCTTTGACACGCTCTAAGGAAAAAGGTTCCCAATGGTTCCAATTTTATTCTCTTACGCCTGGGGCAGCAGCAAGGTCACCGTGGTTCCCTTCCCTGGCTCGCTCTTCAGCTGGATCTGCCCGTCATGGAGGGCCACGCCGTGCTTGACAATGGAAAGACCCAGTCCGGTGCCGCTGATGTCCTTGGAGTGGCTCTTGTCCACCCGGTAGAACCGCTCAAACACCCGGTTCTGATCCTCCACGGGGATGCCGATGCCGTTATCCTCCACCGACACCTCCACGCCGTCCTCCACCGGGCCCACGGTCACAGCCACAGTGCCGCCTTTCCGGTTATATTTGATAGCGTTGTCGCACAAATTGTAGATCATCTCGTCCAGTACCCGGCGGATGCCGTGGACCTGGACGGAGCGGCCCATGGTTTTGATGGCCACATCATTCTTCTGCGCAGAGCTCTCCAGACGCTTGACCACCTCCAGGGACAGCTGATACAGGTCCACGTCCTCCCGCTCCATGTTCACCGCCCCCTCGTCCAACTGGGACAGGCGGATGATGTCCTCCACCAGGGCGATAAGCCGCTGGGCCTCCTTGTAAATGTCACCGGCGAAGCCCTGTACATCCTCCGCCTTCACCATGCCGCTCTGCATGATCTCGGCAATGCCGGAGATGGAGGTGAGAGGGGTCTTCAGCTCGTGGGAGACGTTGGCGGTAAACTCCCGCCGCAGGTCCTCCCGCTGCTCCTGCTCAGTGACGTCCAGCAGCACCATCACGGCGCCCACCTGCTCCTCTCCCTGCATAACCGGGTTGGCCAGCAGTTGGCAGTAACGGCCGTTGAGATGGAGCATCTGCTGGCTGCGCTTGCCCGAGAGCACCTCGTCCACCGCCTGGCGGAAGTTCTCACTCCGGTTGAGCACCAGAGCGTTCACCTCTCCCTGAGGTGCCTGGGCTCCCAGCTGGCGCAGAGCGCCCTTGTTATAGGAGAGCACATGGCCCTGCCGGTCCAGCAGGAGGAAACCCTCGGACATATTCTCAGTGAGGGCAGCAAACTCCTGCTGCTTCTGCTGCAGCTGAAGCACCTGCTGCTGAATGGTGTCGTTCTGGTGCTTGATGCGGGAGAGCAGCGGGGTAAGCTCCTCATAGGTGTCGCAGTCCTCCGGGTGCTCCAGATTCAAGTTGACAATGGGCCGGATGATCCGCTTGGCCATCCGGGAGGCCAGGACCGCAGAAAGAATCAGGGCCAGGGCCAGGATAATCAGGATGGGCTGGATCATGGACAGCAGCAGGGTCACCACCGTCTGCTGGGCGCTGGCCACGCGGATGACGGTCCCGTCATCCAGGCGGCGGGCCGCATACAGAGTCTGCTGAGCCAGGGTAGAAGAGTAGCGCCGGGCAGTGCCAGACTGGGCGGTCAGGGCCTGCTGGATCTCCTCTCGGTCTGCATGATTCTCCATGGAACCGGCATCGGCCTGGCTGTCATAGAGGACGGTTCCGTCCTGATCGACCCAGGTCACCCGGTTTTCCGTGTTCAGGCCAGTGAGATAGTCCATGCCATTGAGCTCCACACCCTGGGCCACCAGCCAGGTCTCGGTCTCCAGCTCGCTCATCAGCTGATCGCTGAAATACTGGTACAGCATCCCCATAAACAGGGCGATGGACAGTACCATCACCGAGACGGCCACCGCGGTGGAGTTACGAAACAATTTTGCGGTCATATTCTACATCCTCACGCTTTCTGCTCGGTGCTGATCTTATAGCCGATGCCCCGCACCGTCTCGATGCAGTCGCCGGACTTGCCCAGCTTCTGGCGCAGAGTCCGGATATGTACATCCACCGTCCGGCTGGCCCCATCAAACTCATAGCCCCAGATGGTGTTGAGCAGCTGATCCCGGGTAAACACCGTGCCTGCCCGTTCCAGCAGCAGGCACAGCACCTGAAACTCCTTCAAGGTCAAGGTGACGTCCCGGTCTCCGTCCCGAACGATGTGCCGCTCCGGGTCTACAAAGAGACTGCCCAGAGAATAGGTCTTCTCCTTGGGCTCGTTCTGCCCGGCGTGGCGCAGGGCGGTACGCACCCGGGCCATCAGCTCCATCATGCCGAAGGGCTTGGCTACATAGTCGTCCGCCCCCTCGTCCAGACCCAGCACCTTGTCGTACTCGGTACTCTTGGCCGTGAGCATGATAACAGGCAGGGTCTTGGTGGCCGGCATAGAGCGCAGGCGCTTGAGTACCTGCAGGCCGTCTTCCTCCGGGAGCATAATGTCCAGAAGCACCAGCTCGGGGGTTGTGCTCTCCATCGCCTCCCAAAACTGGGAGGGACGGTCAAAGCCCTGGGCCTCCATGCCCTGGCTCTGTAAGGTGTAGACCACCAGCTTACGGATGCTGGCGTCGTCCTCCAAAATATAGATCACGTGATTAAACCTCTCGCTTCCTCCCCCAAACCACAATAGGGGGTGTCATCACATATCGCCGTGCTGTCCGGTGAGAGAGAACTCCACCCACTCGGCGATGTTGCAGGCGTGGTCGCCGATGCGCTCAAAGTACTTGGCGATCATCAGCAGATCCATGCAGGTCTCCCCGCTCTCTCCCTGGCCGATGCGGCGGATCAGTTCATTCTTCATTTCCAGGAACATGCGGTCGATCTCGTCATCCTTACGGATGACCTCCTGGGCCAGCCCCAGGTTCTTGCGCACAAAGGAGTCGATGCTGTCGGTCACCATGCCGATGGTGCTGCGGGCCATCTCGTCAATGGGCACGCTGGCAATCACCGGGCTGTCCTCGATGTCCCGGGTAATCTCCGCAATGTCGCTGGCCTGGTCGCCGATACGCTCCATATCGGAGATCATCTTCAAAGCCGCGGAGATGGTACGCAGATCCCGGGCCACCGGCTGCTGCTGCAGCAGCAGCTTCATGCACAGGCTCTCGATGTCCCGCTCCTTCTGGTCGATCTCCCGCTCGGCGGCGGCAGCGGTCTCCCGCAGGGCGGCGTCCCCCTCCAGCAGGGCCTTGGTGGCCGCGGAGATGGCCTCCTCGCACAGAGCTCCCATTTTGATCAGCTCTACATTCAGCTGTTCCAGCTGTTCGTTGAATCGCTCCCGCATTATCCGAACCTCCCGGTGATGTAGTCTTCCGTCTTCTTGTTCTGGGGCATGGAGAACATTTGCTCCGTGTCACCGTACTCGATGAGCTCACCCAGCAGGAAGAAGGCGGTTTTATCAGAGATTCGGGCAGCCTGCTGCATGTTATGGGTCACCATGATGATAGTGTAATCCTTTTTCAGCTCGGTGGCAAGGTCCTCAATTTTGGAGGTGGAGATGGGGTCCAGCGCGGAGGTGGACTCATCCATCAGCAGCACGTCGGGCTTGACCGCCAGAGCACGGGCAATGCACAGACGCTGCTGCTGGCCGCCGGACAGGCCCAGAGCCGGCTTCTTCAGCCGGTCCTTCACCTCGTCCCAGATGGCGGCCCCCTTCAGGGACTCCTCCACGATCTCGTCCAGCTTCACCTTGCTGCGGATACCGTGGGTGCGGGGACCGTAGGCCACATTGTCGTAGATGGACATGGGGAAGGGATTGGCCTTCTGGAAGACCATGCCGATGCGCTTGCGCAGGTCGGTGACGTCCTGGCCGGGGGCGTAGATGTCCTCCCCACGGTACAGCAGGGAGCCGGTGATCTTCACGTTGGGAATAAGGTCGTTCATCCGGTTGAGGCAGCGCAGGAAGGTGGACTTACCGCAGCCGGAGGGGCCAATGAGGGCGGTGATCTGGTGCTCGGGGATCTCAATGTTGATCCCCTTCAAGGCCTTGTTTTCCCCGTAATACAGGTCCAGGTTTTCCGCCTTGACGATGGTATTTTCGTTCATATCGTAAAAACTCCTTACTTCTTCAGACGCTTGCCCGCCAGCTTGGCGGCCAGATTGATAACCAGAGTAATGACCAGCAGCACCAGGGCCACCGAGAAAGCCAGGTCAAATTTTGCATTCTCCTTGGCATATCCGTACAGGGCCACCGTGAGGGTAGCGCCGGAGCTGTGGGTGAGGCCGCCCTTGGTAAAGAAATCCTGCATGCCGGTGCTCATACCAGCGGTGAACATCAGGACAGCGGACTCGCCCACGATGCGGCCGATGGACAGGATACAACCGGTAACGATGCCGTCAATAGAGTCGGGCAGGACGATCGTGCGGATCATGTGCCATTTGCCCGCGCCCAGACCCAGCGCTCCCTCCCGGTACCCCTGAGGAACGGTCTTCAGGGATTCCTGGGTGGTACGGATGATGGTAGGCAGGGTCATAATGACCAGGGTAAGGGAGCCAGCCAGCAGGGTGGTACCCAGCTTCATCATCTGGCAGAATACCAGCATACCAACCAGGGCATACAGGATGGAGGGGATGCCAGCCAGGGTCTCGGTGGCAAACTCAATGGCAGCCACCAGTTTCCGGTTGGTGGCATACTCGGTGAGGTAGATGGCAGCGCCCACACCCAGAGGAAGGGCAAACAGCAGGGTCACCACCACCACATAAACCGTGTTCTGAATTGCGGGGAGGATACCGTAGGTCCCCTTCAGCACGCTGGATTCGGTGGTCAGGAACTGCCAGCTCATGTTGGGCATTCCTTCCACAAAAATATAGCCGATCAAAAACAGCAGCAGCAGGCAGGTGAGGCCGGCAGACACATACAGAAGGGTCCGCATACCAATCTCATATACTCTGCGGCGGGGAGAGAGCTTGCTTTTGGCCTTACCGGCCGTCTGAGTGACAGAAGTTGTCGTCATAGTATTCGTCATCCTTTACGCCTCCTTGTCCCGTTTGAGGAACACATTGAGGACTACGTTGATAAACATGATAAACAGGAACAGCACCAGGCCGATGGAGTACAGGGCGTTGCGCTGCAGGCTGCCTACGGCGGCGTAGCTCATCTCACTGGCAATGGCCGTGGTGAGGAACTTGACGCTGGAGAGCATGGAGGGCATATTGGCCACGTTGCCGGCCACCATCAGGATGGCCATGGCCTCGCCGATGGCACGGCCAACACCCAGCACCACCGCCGCGGCGATACCGCTTTTGGCGGCGGGAGCGGTGACCCGGAAGTAGGTCTCCAGCTCCGTGGCTCCCAGGGCCAGGCTGGCCTCCTCATACTCTCTGGGTACCGCCTTCAGCGCTGTCTCAGAGACCGAGATAATGGAGGGCAGGATCATAACAGCCAGCACAATAATGGCGGCCAGCAGGCTGTCGCCGGCGGGGACATCGAAAAACTCCCGGATGGCGGGCAGCAGAACCATCATGCCCACCAGGCCGTATACCACCGAGGGGATGCCGGCCAGCAGATCCACGGCGGGCCGGATGACCGCCGCCACCTTGGGGGGCGCCACCTTGGCCAGGAACACGGCGGTGAGGAAGCCGATGGGCACCCCGATGATGATAGCCCCGGCGGTGCCGTAGATGGAGGTCAGGATAAAGGGCAGGATGCCGTAGGCCGGATCGGTCTTATTGGTGGAGTCCCAGCGGGTGCCGAACAGGAAATCAATGAGACCCACCTCCTTGATGGCGGGCAGGCCGGAGAGAATCAAATAAATGGTAATGAGCAGCACAAATGCGATGGCGATAAATCCGCACAGCAGGAACACGGCTTTCATCCCGTTTTCCACCGCATTTTTTGCCCGGAGTGATACTTTCGCGTTTTTGTTCATAAGTAACCAACCTTTGTCGCAAATTCTGAATCCTCAGCTGACAGAGAGCCCGGCGCAGCCGGTGGCAAAGGGCCGGGACCTTTGTCAACTGAGGATGCTCTTTTGAAAACAGGCCCCCGTGGCCGGGGGCCTGTTTTCATCTGTTGGGATTCAGTCTTACTTAGCCCTTAGGGGACACGGCACCGGCGGCGGCAATGTACTGGGCACTGTCCGCGCTCATGGCGAAGTCCAGGAAAGCCTGGGCGGCCTCAGACAGCTCGGCACCCTCCTTGGTGACCATCACGAAGGGGCGCTGGATCTCATAGGTGCCATCCTTCACGGTATCCTCAGAAGGAGCCACACTGTTGACCTTTACAGCCTTCACGGAGTCATCCACAGCGGACAGAGAGGCGTAGCCGATGGCGTTGGGGTTAGAAGCCACGTTGCCGATCACATCACCGGTGGAGGAGTACTCGTTGGTGTACTTGCAGCTGTCAACCACGCCCACGATCTCCTCGAAGGCGCCGCGGGTGCCGGAACCAGCCTCACGGCCGAAGACAGCGATCTCGCCGTCCGTGCCGCCCACTTCAGACCAGTTGGTGATCTCGCCGGTGAAGATCTTGGCGATCTGGTCCACGGTCAGGTCCTCCACGCCGTTAGCGGGGTTGACCACGATGGCCACGCCGTCCAGAGCCACGATGTTCTCCACCGCGCCGGCAGCCTTCTCCTCATCGGTCAGAGCACGGGAGGACAGGCCGATGTCGCAGGTACCGGAGGTAGCACCCTCGATGCCGGCGCCGGAACCGGAACCGGTGTAGTTGATCTTCACGCCGGGGTTAGCCTCCTCAAAGACCTCGGTGAACACTTCCATGACGTCCTTCATGGAGGTGGAGCCGGCGGTGTTCACGATGCCGCTGAGCTCGGTGGTGGAGGTGGAGGTGTTATCGCTGCCGCTCTGGGAGCCGGTCTGGCTGCCATCGCTCTGAGCATTGTTATTTCCGCAGCCGGCGAGCAGGCCCACGGCCAGCGCCAGGGACAGGCCAAGGCAAGTAAGCTTCTTCATATTCATCGTTCTCCTTTTTTACCTTGTTAAGTAATGTGCAATCCGTTTCCCGTTTTGCGTGTTTCAGTATAAAAAAGCCTTGTAAAATAAAAAACACGCTTTGTGTTAAATCTATGTAAAACACCGTTTTTCCCTTATAATTGGTTACTTTTTACCAAAACAAAGGGGTTCAATTATGATCCAATGTAAAATCAGTCCAGTTTCTCCCATTCTTTTTGGCCTCTCCGGCGCAAAAAATAGAGCCGCTCTTCAGGGAGAGCGGCTCCGGTTCACGTTCTTATTTTTTACTCTTTACAAACTGCCCCGCTTGACCAGGCGCTCCAGACCTTTCCCATCCTGGATGCGGACCCCGCCCCGGAACAGCTCCACTGTCCCGGCGGCAGACAACTTCTTCAGCGTGCGGGTCACCGCTTCTCTGGCGCTGCCGATAGCCTGGGCCAGCTGCTCCTGCGTCACCTGGATGGTGTCGGACCTCAGGCGCTTGGACTCCTCCAGCAGGTAAGAGGCCACCCGCTGTTCCAAGGTGTAAAAGAACATCTGCTCGATGGCCCGGATAGCATGGGAAAACCGCTCTGCCGCCGCCTTATAAATAAAGTTCTCCACATAGATGTTTTCCCGCATCAGGGCGGCCAGGTACTGAATGGGGATCACCAGGGTCTCTACCGTCCCCTCCGCCTGGATCTGCACGTCAAAGGTGATGGCGCTGAGCATACAGGAGGCGGACAGCACACACACCTCTCCCGCCGTCATCCGGGAGATGGTGGCCTCCCGCCCGTCCTCGGAGAGCAAGTAAATGCGCACCACCCCGCTTTGAATGAGCAGAGCCCCCAAACAGTCGGTGTCCGGGGAACGGATAATCTGTCCCGGGGCATAGGTGGCCCGCTGCACCGTCTGGGTCAGGGTCTGCTGCTGCTGCGGGGTCAGGCGGGGCCAGAAGGACAGGGATTCCAGGGTCAGGGTATTCATAGGAGAACTCCTCTCTCGGGAAAAATAACATACGCTTCTTTCCTTATTATAATAGTTTTTCTTCCCAGGGCAAGCACTTTGTGACTGCGTCACAGAGAGAGGCCCTGCCGCTATGGTATGGTTACCCTAGTCAAACCAATTTTTCTTGACAAACCGACAGGAGGTTTTTATCATGAAGCAAGTTCTATCTTTTCTGCGCTCCAACGCCGTGGGGCTTGCCCTGATCGCCCTGGGTCTTGGGGGCGGATATCTCTACTACCGCCTTACCCTGTGCCAGAGCGGCGCCTGCCCCCTCACCTCCACCCCCTACTACTCCATGCTGGTGGGCGGTCTCTTTGGTGCTTTGGTCGGAGACCTTCTCTCCGCCCTGCGGGAGCGTCTGAAAGTCCATCAATAATTCACACCGGAGGATCACTTCATGCCGTACCTTGTCACTTTTTTAGAGGGGCTCATTACGTTTATCTCCCCCTGCCTGCTCCCCATGCTGCCCATCTACCTGTCCTACTTTGCCGGCGGACAGCGGGAGGCCTCTCAGGGCAGGGTGCTGAAAAACGCCCTGGGCTTTGTGCTGGGCTTCACGCTGCTGTTCATAGCCATGGGGGCCTTTGCCGGCTCCATCGGCGCCCTGCTCGCCCGGCATCAGCAGGCAGTGAACCTGGTCAGCGGCCTGGTGGTCATCTTCTTCGGTCTTAACTTTTTAGGTGTGTTCCGGCTGTCCCTGTTTCGGGGAGCCAAAGGCTTCTCGGTGCGCCACGACATGGGCTTTTTCTCCGCCGCGGTATTCGGCGCGGTCTTTGCTGTGGGCTGGACCCCCTGTGTGGGGGCCTTCCTGGGCTCCGCCCTGATGCTGGCCTCCCAGCAGGGCTCTACCCTGCGGGGCATCGTCCTGCTGCTGTGCTACTCCGCCGGGCTGGGCATCCCCTTTTTGGTCAGTGCTCTGCTGATCCAGTCGCTGAAAACCGCTTTTGACTGGGTCAAACGGCACTACTCCATCATCAATGCTGTCTCCGGCTGCCTGCTGGTGGTGGTGGGCATTCTCATGGCCACCGGCACCATGGGCACACTGCTCTCCCGCCTGGTCTAAGGAGGTAATTTTATATGGGTAAAAAATCCACTCTGCTTTTGGGCCTGGGTCTGGTACTGGTGCTGGCGGTGGCCGGCATCCTGTATACCCGCCTGGCCCCCAGCGCGGAAAACGAGCAGCTGGCCCAAAATTCCACCCAGTCTCAGGACGGCTCCGCTTCCGCTTCCTCGCAAAGCACCCCCGCCCCCTCCTTCCCCATGGAGGACGCCCAGGGCAACACGGTACAGCTGTCCGACTTCTTGGGTGACAAGCCCGTCTTTCTCAACTTCTGGGCCTCCACCTGTTCCCCCTGCAAGCAGGAAATGCCCGACATTCAGAAGCTCTATGAGCAGTACGGCGACCAGATTCAGTTTATAATGGTCAACGTGGGTGCGGCCATGAACGACACCCGGGAGAAAGCGGAAGCCTATCTCAGCGAGGAAGGATTTACCTTCCCGGTGTACTACGATATCGGCTATCAGGCCATCACCGCCTACGGCATCAACTCCTTCCCCTTCTCCATCTTCATTGACGCACAGGGGAACTTGGTCACCTACGGAAACGGCATGCTTTCCGCCTCCCTGCTGCAGAAGGGCCTCAACCTCATGGCCCCCGATGTGGTCCCCGCTCCCTAGTTCGTTCTCTTCACAAATGATTCACAAAAACTCCCGTTTTTTCTACGCAGTTGGCTCTTGCGTCCCGAAAAAAAAGGAAGTATAATATGGTTGTTGCGTTATGAGCCGGATAAGGCAAATCCGGTTTTCGGTTGCGAATCCCGGTTCACGGAGGTAACATTATGGTAAAAGCGATCGTAGGCGCCAACTGGGGCGACGAGGGCAAGGGCAAGATCACCGACATGCTGGCGGAGACCTCTGATGTGGTCATCCGGTTCCAGGGCGGTGCCAACGCCGGCCACACCATTATCAATGATTATGGCCGTTTTGCTCTGCACATTCTCCCCTCCGGCACCTTCTACCCCCACGTCACCAACATTATCGGCAACGGCGTCGCGCTGGACATCCGCAAGCTGGTGGACGAGCTCAAGTCCATTACCAGTCAGGGCGTGCCAGCTCCCAACCTGATTGTTTCGGAGCGCTGCCAGATCCTGATGCCTTACCATGTCCTTCAGGATGCCTATGAGGAGGAGCGTCTGGCCGGCAAGGCCTTCGGCTCCACCAAGAGCGGCATCGCCCCCTTCTACTCCGACAAATACGCCAAGATTGGCGTGCAGGTGTGCGACCTGTTTGACGAGAAGCGTCTGAAGGAGCGTCTGACCGCTGCTGTCTCTTTGAAAAATGTACTCTTCGAGCACCTCTACCACAAGCCTGCCCTGGATGTGGACGAGCTGTTCCAGGAGCTCATCGCCCTGCGGGAGGAGATCCGTCCCTACGTGGGCGATGCGGTGGGCTTTGTCCACCAGGCCCTGAAGGAGGGCAAGACCGTCCTGTTGGAGGGCCAGCTGGGCTCCATGAAGGATCCCGACCTGGGCATCTTC
>CABVDR010000057.1 GCA_902497145.1 uncultured Oscillospiraceae bacterium | reverse complement strand
CGTCACCGACATCCCCGGCACCACCCGGGACACCCTGGAGGCGGAGGTGGAGCTGGGGGGCGTACCCCTGCGGCTCATTGACACCGCCGGGGTACGGGAGAGCGACGACCCCATTGAGCGTCTGGGCGTGGAGCGCAGCCGTCAGGCCATGGAGGAGGCGGAACTTATTCTGGTTCTGTGGGACAGCTCGGCAGCCGCCACGGAGGAGGACCAGGAGCTGCTGAACCTTGCTCTGGGGCTGGCTCCCACCATTCTGATCCACACGAAAACCGACCTGCCCTCTGCCCCGGTCCCCTTTCTCAACCTGTCCTCCCTGCCCCCGGTAGTGGAGCTGAGCACCAAGACCGGAGAAGGTCTGGCCGACCTGGAGCGGGCGGTGGCCCAGCTGTTCCCCAAGGGGACGGACGCCGCCTATGGCGAGCTTCTCTCCAACGCCCGGCAGGCCCAGGCGGCCCAGCGGGCCTTGGAGGGGGTGGAGCGGGCCAGGCAGGCCCTGGAGGCCGGGATGACCCCCGACGCCCTGCTCACCGATGTGGAGGAGGCCCTGGGCGCTCTGGGAGAGCTCACCGGGCAGAGCGTGGGAGAAGATGTCACGGCGCGGATTTTTCAGCGGTTCTGCGTGGGGAAATAACCTTTTTATCTCTTCTTTTCTGGGAGCGGCCTTGGGCTGCTTCCTTTTTTATTGGGGGAACGGGTGTTACTTTCTGCTCGCACAGAAAGTAACCAAAGATGCGCCAAGGGGGCTCCTTCGATGAACACCTGGCTTACGCCGGTGTTCATAGGCGTCGCCCCCCTGGACCCCCGATTTACGGGGGACGCCCTACTGGGAACTTGGTAAAATCCGTCCGGCGGGCAAAATTTGAGTGGTTAGTCCTTCTTGCCCCGGGGACACTGGCCCCTACCGGGTTCAAATTTAAAAGATGCTGCGTTGAAATCACGCCGCCTGCCCAGGCAAAACCGTGGAAGCTGGGTTCGTGATCGTCCCTTCCACGAAAAAAGTAGGAGCGACGGAAACCGTCACTCCTACAAAAATTCTGTACAGAGGCGAAGCGGAGCTTCGCAAAAAGTTCTTTGCCAAGCTTTCTTACAAGAAAGCTTGTTCCCGATTGTGGCAGGTAAACAGCAGAATCTGCCGCTGCTGGGCCAGCTCCCGCAGGAGCTCCAGGGCACGCTGGGCCCGCCCATCGTCAAAGGAGGCCAGAGCCTCGTCCAGAACCAGAGGCGCGTCGGGCAGGCACAGGTCACACACCGCCAGACGCACCGCCAGATAGATCTGGTCCACCGTCCCCTTGGAGAGGTACAGCGCGCTGTGGGGCAGCACGTCCCGCTCCCCGGCGGCGCTGGCATCCAGCTGCTTGTCTAGAGAGAGGGTATGATACTTCCCGCCGGTGAGCCGGTCCAGAAGTGCCCCCGCCGCCCGGTTGAGCTGGGGGGAGAAGCGCTGCTGGAGCTGGGCGTCGGCCTGCTTAAGGGTGTCCATGGCGATGGCGATGGCCTGGTACTCCCGATTGCGGCGCTCCAGTTCTTCCTCCACCTGCTCCAGCTGGGCAGACAGTGCCGCCGGATCCCCCAAAGCCTGCTGCTTGCCTCTGGCCTGGTTCAGTGCCCGGTCCAGCCGCTCCAGCTCCACCTGGAGGCGGCCCGTCTCCTGGGCGGCCTGCTCCAGGGGCAAGGTGGGCTGGGGCAGCTCCGTCTCCTCCGTCAGCTCCCGGCCTCCCTGGGTCCGGAGGGCCTGAGTGAGGCGCTGGGCTCCCTCCAGTCTGGAGCGGGCCAAGGTCTCCCGCTCCCCCAGGTTCAGAGCCCGGGAGAGGGCGGCGGAGACGCCGAAGAGCTCCTTCACCTCGGGGGCAAAGGTGTGGACAAATTGGAACAGATCCCGGCGGCTGTTTTCCAGCCTGGCCTGGCGGTCCTTCAGGCCGCCCTGGATCATCCGCACCTGCTGGGCGGCCTGGTCGGCGGCGGCCACCCGCTGCTGGTAGTCCCCCGCCAGGGCGGCAATGTCCTCCAACTGGTCCACGCCGTAGCGCGCCAAAATCTGCTCTGCCTGCCTGCCCGCCTTGGTTCCCCCTGCGAAAATCACAACCGAGGCGGCGGCACACACCGCATAGGCAATGGGCCCCAGCCACCACAGGGGGCCAAAGACCGCCAGCGCCGCTCCGGCCAGCACGCCCAAAATCTGGAGCAGGGCAACATTGCGGCGGCTTGCGGCCCGCTTTGCCACGCCGGCGCGGTAACTTTCCCGGTCCTGCTCCCCCTTGCGCACGGCCTCCTCCCCCGTCATGCCGGGGAAAAGGTCATCCTGGGCCGCCTGTCGGGCCCGCTCCAGGGCCTGCTGGGCCGCCTCCAGCTCCTCCTGCCCCAGACGGATCTCGGGCTCCAGAGCCTTCAAAAAGGCCAGCTCCCCCTGGGCCCGCTTCAGGGCCTCCCGGGAGGGCAGAGTGCCGAACCGGGCCTGCTCAGAGAGCAGGGCGTCCAGCTGGGTCTGGGCCTGCTTTGCGTCGGTGAGGGCCTGGGTGTACTGTCGGTCCAGCTTTTGCTGGGCGATGGCCTTATACCGCTCCAGCTGCTGGGTACAGAAGGCGTGCCGGCGCTTTGCCTGGGCCCGCTCCCCCTCCAGCTGGTTGATCTGGTCGTTGAGCTGCTGGAGCTCGCCCACACTCTGGGCTAGTTCGGCCTGCTCCCCTTCCAGCTGGGGGATGCGGCCCACGCTCTTGTTGACTTTTCGGCGGTTGAGCCACTCCTTGAGCTGCCGCTCCACCTGGGAGTAGGACACATCCTCCTCCCCGGAGGAGACCAGGGCGGCAATGCGGGCCTCCAGCTCCGGGGCAGAACGGATGGCCAGGGTGCCGCTCTGGCCAATGAAGGCGGAGCGCTCATACACCTCCCGGCCTACCCCCAGGAGCATCTGCCCGCAGGTGTCGGCGGTGAGTCCGGGAACCGGCTCCTCGGTGCCGGTGTACACGGCGGAGAAACTACCGAAGGGGACGGTGCCCCGGGGCCCCCGGCGGATGGTAATGTCCCGGCCCTGCCACTCCAGGGTAATCTCCCCCTCCATGGGGGCACCGGACCAGGGTTGGTAGTGATTCTTTTCCGCCAGGTGGCCCTTCCGGTCCCGGTCCCGGGTGTCGATGCCGTAGAACATGGCCCTTAAAAAGGCGCACCAGGTGGATTTGCCCCCCTCGTTGGGGGCGGTAATGATGTTGAGTCCTGGCTCCAGGGTGAGGCGCTCCCCCTGGAGCTTGCCGAAGGCGGCGGTCATGGTTTTGATCTTCATGGGGCCACATCCTCCCCTCGCTCCAGGGCGGCCAGGCCGAAACGCACCGCCAGCTGCAAGGTCTCATCCTCCGGGTCCGCCTGACAGCGGGCGGCCATGGAGCGGAGAAACAGCCCGGTGAGGGAGTCCTCCTCCCGCCGCTCCCATACCTCCCGGCGCACTCGGGTGCGGTCTCGGAGGGTCAGGCCGTAAAACTGGGGAGACAGCGCCGCCTCCAGGGCGGCCAGGTTCAGGGGCTCCTCCCCCCGCTCCCCGGTGAAGGTGATGCGGTAGACGTCACACTCCGTGTCCGATGGCAAAACGGCCCGCACCGCCGCCAGGGGCTCCTCCTGTCTGGTGAGATCGACGGTCAGCTCCTCGTACCGCCGGGGGCTCAGGGGCACCAGCTCTCCCCGGCAGCCGCTCTCGTCCAGGGTAAGGCACAGCACGCCCTTCTCCCCCGTCTCGTCAAAGCCCCGGCCCTCGGGGCAGCCGGGATAGGCCCAGAAGGTGTTTCCCTCCCGCTGGATGCCGCTGTACTGGTGGACATGGCCCAGGGCCAGATAGGTAAGGCCGCTGGCGGCGATATCCCCCCGGGCAATGGGGGCGTAGTCCCCCCCTCCCTCTACCTGTCCGTGGAGGACCATTAGGTGGAGTTTCCCATCCTGGGGCGCGGAGAAGCCAGCCAGCGGGGAGGCCTGCTCCCGGGGGGCCTGGAAGGCCCGTCCGTGAACCACGCAGGGAAGATTGGGCACCTCCACCGCCTCCAGTGCGTGGGAGGTAAAAATATGTACATTCTCCGGCCAATCCAGAGCGGCGTAGAGGGATTTGGGGTGGTAGTAGTCATGGTTGCCCGGGGCGAGGAACACCGGGCAGGGAATCTGTCCCAAGGCCTGAGAGAGGGCCTGGGCGGTCTCCCGGTAGGTCTGGTGGCTGTCCAGCAGGTCGCCGGAGAGGAGCACCAGATCGGCCCGCCGCTCCCGAGCCAGCTCTGCCAGAGCGGAGAGCAGTTCCCGCTGCTCTCCCCGGCGCTGGGCCGCCCGCTGAGGTGTGAGACCGGCAAAGGGGCTGTCCAGGTGAAAGTCTGCCCCGTGGATGATGGTGAGCAAGGTTTGTTCCATTCCTTTCTGTTTTATGAAAGGGAAACGAAGTTTCCCACAAAGTTCTTTGCCAAGCTTTCTTTCAAGAAAGCGGGGCTTTTTTGCCTACTTTTTTCGAGAAAAATGTGGGTTATTCAATCAGATCTACACGCTGCACCTGGACACAGCGGTTCTTGTCCGTGTCAATGGTAAAGCGGCAGGCGTTGAGCTTACAGGGGCCCTCCGCCTCCTCGTAGCGCCGGGGCAGGCCGCCCAAAAACAGGTTGATGGAGTGTTCTGGCCGGATGCCCAGCACCGAATTCCGCGGCCCCGTCATCCCCAGGTCGGTGACAAAGCCCGTCCCCTTGGGCAAAATCTGGGTGTCGGCGGTGGGCACGTGGGTGTGGGTGCCCCACAGGGCGTGGATTCGCCCGTCCAGGTACCAGGCCATGGCCCCCTTCTCACTAGTGGCCTCGGCGTGGAAGTCCAGCAGCATTACCTGGCACTGCTGGGCCTCGTGGGAGCGCAGGATCTGGTTGGCCGCCTTGAAGGGGCTGTCCAGATTGGAGTTGAGTTCCAGCCGCCCCATCAGGTTCATCACCCCGATCTTCAAGCCCTTAGGCCCGTCGTACACCCCAAAGCCTCGGCCTGGCACCCGCCCGGCGTAGTTGGCGGGCCGGAGAATGTAGGGGTCCTTATCCAGAAAGTCGGCGATCTGGATGCGGTTCCAGGTGTGGTTGCCCAGAGTGATCACGTCGGCCCCGGCGTCGTACAGCCCCCGGGCCTGACGGGGGGTCAGCCCCACGCCGGAGGCGTTCTCTCCGTTGACTACGGTGAAGTGGATGTCCTGCTCCCGCTGGAGCTCCCGCAGGCGGCGGGCCAGAATGTCCTGGCCCCCCTCGCCCACAATATCGCCAACCGCCAAAATATTCAGCAGCATAGTACTTCCTCCTTGGATGGAAACGTATTCTTTTTCATTATAGTAGATTGGAGGGCAAAGGGCAAAGCCTTTTTCCTCGAAGAAGGGCGGACATATTTTTTCCCAACTGGTCATAGGCTGTTTTACACGCAAGGGTGAGGAGGGGATGGCATGGACTACCGACAGCGGCGGGAGCCGGAGACCGGCTGGAGTGCCCGGCGGACGGCTGGGCTGGGACTGATTTTAGCGGTGGTGGTGTTTTTCCTCCCCCTGCTCACCCTGGGCAGCCAGCCGGTACAGGCGCTGACCGGTCAGGCTGAGGGCGGCGGCACCGCACAGGATGAGAGCGTCCAGACCCAGGCGGCCAAGGACCGGGGAAAGGTCATCAAGCTCCTCCAGGAGGACGGGACAGTCACCGAGATGACCATGGAGGACTACCTCTTCGGCGTGGTGGCGGCGGAGATGCCAGCCTCCTTTGAGCTGGAGGCGCTGAAGGCCCAGGCCTGCGCCGCCCGCACCTACACCGTGCGCAAGCAGAACACCCCCACCCAGGCCCATCCGGACGCCGACGTGTGCACCGACATAGGCTGCTGTCAGGCCTATGTCACCCGGGAGTCGGCAGAGACCCGGTGGGGAGTGAGCGCCGGGGAGTACAGCCAAAAAATTTCCCAGGCCATCGCGGAGACCGACGGCATGGGCATCCTCTACCAGGGCGAGCCCATCCAGGCCGTGTTTTTCTCCTCCGCGCCGGGGTACACCGTGGACGCGGTGGAGGTCTGGGGCAACAGTGTGGATTATTTGAAGAGCGTGGAGAGCCCGGAGGGCGAGGAAGTGCCCAATTATCACAGCCAGGTGGTGAAAAGTGGAGACGAGGTAAAAACCGCGGTGCTTGCCGCCTACCCCGGAGCGGACCTGTCCGGCGACCCGTCCGGGTGGTTCGGCACCCCGGCCGTCAACGAGGGGGGCACCGTGTCCAGCATCCTGGTAGGAGGCGTCACCCTCACGGGCAGCCAGGTGCGCACCCTGTTTGACCTGCGCTCGGCCTGCTTCACGGTGGCCTGGGACGGGACCAACTTTACCTTCTCCGTCACCGGGTATGGACATGGAGTGGGCATGAGCCAGTACGGGGCCAACGCCATGGCCAAGGCCGGGAGCACCTACGATGAGATCCTGACCTGGTACTACACCGGTGCCACCGTCTCCCCGCTTTCTTGAAAGAAAGCTTGGCAAAGAACTTTCTGCAAAGCTCCGCTTTGCCTCTGCGCCGTAAGGAAAACTTTTATGTAGGAGTGACGTGTTCCGTCGCTCCTACTTTTTCATAAACAGGCTTTTCCCCTGGTTCTGCCAGAGTAGGCGGTATACATACAGCGCAGAACCGTTCAAATTTTTGACGCAATAGGGGCCAGTGTCCCCGGGGCAAGAAGGGAAAGCCACTCAAATTTTGCCCGCCGGAAGATGATTGCCAAATCACCAGGAAGGCGTCCCCCGTAAACGGGGGTCCAGGGGGTGGGACGACTTTGAGCGCCCGCTACGCGAAGGTGCTCATCGGAGTCACACCCCTTGGCGCATCTTTGGTTACTTTCTGTGCGAGCAGAAAGTAACATCCGCTCTTGATAAAAATAATGACCCCCAGTTGAACTTTAGTCCAAAAACGGGTATAATGTAACGATCTACCACAGCGAAACAAGGAGGCATCCCCTATGGATCCAAAATACGATCAGCAGCCCCTGGAACCTCAGCAGGGGCCTCAGGAGGCGAAAGAGGAAGAAAAGTCCTCCGACGACCTGTTTTATTGGCTCAACGCACTGACCACCGCCCTGGTGATCCTGGTGCTTGTCTTTACCTTCTTCGGCCGCCTCACCCGGGTGGACGGCCACTCTATGGACTATACCCTTCAGGACAACCAGCTGCTGCTGGTCTGGTCCCTGGGCTACACCCCCCAGCAGGGGGATATCGTAGTGCTCAACAAAACCACCGCCACCCACCTGGGCGGCCGGGCCATTGTGAAGCGGGTCATTGCCACCGGCGGACAGACCGTGGATATTGATTACGCCACCAGCACCGTCTATGTGGACGGCGAGGTTCTGGACGAGCCCTATATCTGGGAGCCCATGATCGACCGCCTGGGTCCCCAGGGCCAGACCCACATTGAGGTCCCCGAGGGCTCCATCTTTGTCATGGGCGACAACCGCAACGGCTCGGACGACAGCCGGGACATCCTCATCGGTACCGTAGATGAGGACTACGTCCTGGGGAAAGCGTTTTTCTCTCTCTTCCCCTTCTCCAAATTTGGTACTCTTTGATCCTTTGGGCCGCCCACCGGGCGGCCCTTTTTTCCGCGTTGACGCAGGCCAAACCCCGTGATACAATTCTTTTGGGCCAAGCTGCCCGCAATTCTATGTGAGAAAAGGAGTTTTCCTCTATGAAGCAGGTCATTCACACCGACAAGGCTCCCGCCGCCATCGGCCCCTATTCCCAGGCTATCCAGATCGGCCAGCTGCTGTTTACCTCTGGTCAGGTCCCCATTGATCCCGAGACCGGCGCCATTGTGGAGGGAGGCATCCAGGAGCAGGCCCGCCAGTCCCTCAACAATATCAAGGCCATTCTCAACGCCGCCGGCACCAACATGGGCGCCGTGGTGAAGACCACCGTCTTCCTCCAGGATATGAATGACTTTGCCGCCATGAACGAGGTCTACGCTGAGTTCTTCCAGGAGCCCTACCCCGCCCGTTCTGCTGTCCAGGTGGGCCGTCTGCCCAAGGACGCCCTGGTGGAGATCGAGGCCATCGCCCAGCTGTAATCCGCTTCATCTGGTACTCGTCGTTTCTTTCCGGCGCAAAAGGTTGTGTTTCCCGGGAAATTTGGGCGGTTTGGAATGTTTTTTCCCAAAACCCTTGCAATTTCTACTGCACTGTGTTATTATAAACTCTGCGTCCGGCAACGACCGCCGCAAGTTTGATTTTCCGCCCTCCGGGGCTTGAAAGGAACGATTACTATGACTGTGAAGCTCGCTCTTACCATCATTCAGGTGCTGTGCGCTTTGGTTCTGATTGCGGTGGTCATGCTTCAGTCCGGTAAGAGTGCCGGCCTGTCCGGTGCCATCGCCGGCGGTGTGGACACCTTCCTGTCTAAGAACAAGGCCAAGACCTGGGACTCCAAGCTGGCTAAGCTAACCAAGTGGGTGGCTATCGTCTTCGTGCTGCTCACCCTGGCTTTGTCCCTGATCTGAGTAAGAACAACAAAACACCCGATGCGTCTGCATCGGGTGTTTTTCTTTTCCTGGAATGCACACAGAGGCAAAAAAATCCCGCCCAAATGGGCGGGATTTTTATCATGATGGGCTGGATGATCAGCTTCCCAGTGGATTACACCAGCTGGATGATAGCCATCTCAGCGGCGTCACCGCGGCGGGGGCCAATGCGCACAATGCGGGTATAACCGCCGTTGCGCTCAGCATACTTGGGGCCCAGCTCCTGGAACAGCTTCTTGGCCACATCCTCCTTGGTGATGAAGCCCAGAGCCTGACGGTAAGAAGCCAGGTCGTTCTTCTTGGCCAGGGTGATCATCTTCTCGGCCACGGGAGCCACTTCCTTGGCGCGGGTAACGGTGGTCTTGATCTGGCCGTTCTCCAGCAGGTAGGTCACCATGGCGCGGAGCATAGCCTTACGCTGATCGCTGGTGCGGCCCAGCTTACGGTTCTTCTGAGACATGAGAAACACTCCTTCGACCTCGCGTGGCGAGATCCATTTTAAATTCGTTCATTGGACCCCAAATGGGATCGGGAGCCCCCGCCAAAGGCGGAACAGCGCATGCTGTGCAGGAAGCGGAACGTTACATACCTTCCTTGCGGCCCCGGGAAGCGGAAGAAAAGATCCTCGCGCTTTTTGTCACGCTGCGGACAGGGCGCGCCTATCCTCGCGCTTCTTGCTTACTGATTGTCATCGCTGGCCAGGGACAGACCCATCATAGCCAGCTTGTTGATGACCTCTTCCAGGCTCTTGCGGCCCAGGTTACGCACCTTCATCATCTCTTCCTCGGTCTTGGAGATCAGATCCTCCACCGTGTTGATGTTGGCGCGCTTGAGGCAGTTATAGGAACGCACGGACAGGTCCATGTCGTCGATGGTCATCTCCATCACCTTGTCCCGCTGGGTCTCTGCCTTCTCCACCACGGTGGAGCGGCTGCCCATGGTCTCGGACAGGTCGGTGAACAGGGCAAAGTGGTCGCACAGGATGCGCGCGCCCAGGCTCACCGCGTCACGGGCGTCGATGGTGCCGTCGGTCCAGACCTCCAGAGTCAGCTTGTCGTAGTCGGTGGCATCTCCCACACGGGTGTTCTCCACGGTGTAGTTCACCTTGCGCACCGGGGTGTAGATGGAGTCCACAGGGATCAGGCCGATGATGGTCTGGGCGGGCTTGTTCCGGTCGGCGGGGACATAGCCGCGGCCGTGGGACAAAGTCAGCTCCATGCTCAGGGTGGCGTCGGGGCCCAGAGTGGCAATGTGCAACTCGGGGTTGAGGATCTCCACATCGGCGTCACACTTGATGTCGCCGGCAGTGACCTCGCACTCGCCGCTGGCCTCAATGTGCACCGTCTTGTTCTCTTCGCAGTGGAGCTTGGCGATAATGCTTTTGATGTTCAGGACGATCTCGGTTACGTCCTCTTTGATGCCGGGGATGGTGGAAAACTCGTGCTGGACACCGGCGATCTTGATGGAGGTCACCGCGGTGCCAGGCAGAGAGGACAGCAGGATCCGGCGCAGGGAGTTACCCAGGGTGGTGCCGTAACCGCGCTCCAGGGGCTCCACCACGTACTTGCCGTAGGAAGCGTCACCGGGATTTTCCACACAATCAATGCGGGGCTTCTCGATTTCTACCATATGCTATGATACCCTCCTTTTCTGGGCGGCGTTCACGCCGCCTGATTCAGCTCACCAATATCTGAGGGTTGTCTAAGTTTAACTCCGCGGGGCCTTCGGCCCAGCCGAAGGCCCGCGGAAAAAGGCAATTACTTAGAATACAGCTCGACGATGAGGTGCTCTTCCACGGGGAAGTCGATGTCGTCCCGGGTGGGCATCGCAACGACCTTACCCTGGAGGGTGTTCTTGGCGTGGTCCAGCCACTTGGGCACGTTCACCACAATGGCGTCCTCGCCCAGCAGGCGCTTAAACTTCACGGAAGAACGGCTCTTCTCACGCACCTCGATGACGTCGCCCACCTTCACCAGGAAGGAGGGGATGTCCACGCGCTGGCCGTTGACGGTGAAGTGACCGTGGGTCACCAGCTGACGAGCCTCACGGCGGGTCATGGCGAAGCCCAGACGGTACACCACGTTGTCCAGGCGGCGCTCGATGAGAGTCAGCAGATTCTCACCGGTCTTGCCGGGCATACGGGTGGCCTTCTCGTAGTACATGTGGAACTGCTTCTCCATGATGCCGTACACGAACTTGACCTTCTGCTTCTCGGTCAGCTGCATGGCGTACTCAGACTGCTTTCTGCGCATCTGACCCTTGGGGTTGCGGTTGGTCGTCTTCTTGGCATAGCCCATGGCGGCGGGAGACAGGTTCAGAGCCTTGCACCGCTTGGCGATGGGCTGCATATTTCTAGCCATCTGTCAAAAACCTCCTTTATTCCAGATCAGACACGGCGGCGCTTCGGGGGCCGGCAGCCGTTGTGGGGGACGGGGGTCACGTCCTTAATCAGGGTGACCTCCAGGCCCACGGCCTGCAGCGCACGAATGGCGGCCTCACGGCCGGCGCCGGGGCCCTTCACGTAGACCTCAACGGTCTTCAGGCCGTAGCCTTCCATGGCAGCCTTAGCGGCAGTCTCGGCAGCGGTCTGAGCAGCAAAGGGGGTGGACTTACGGGAACCACGGAAGCCCAGGCCGCCGGAGGAGGCCCAGGACAGGGCGTTGCCCTGCAGATCGGTGACAGTCACCATAGTGTTGTTGAAGGAGGAACGGATATGCACCTGGCCCTTCTCCACGTTCTTACGCTCGCGGCGCTTACGCACCACTTTCTTACCCTTGGTATTTGCAGCCATGTGTTATCCCTCCTTACTTCTTCTTGTTCGCCACGGTACGCTTGGGACCCTTGCGGGTACGGGCGTTGGTCTTGGACCGCTGGCCGCGCACAGGCAGACCCTTGCGGTGACGGATACCGCGGTAGCAGCCGATCTCGGTCAGCCGCTTGATGTCCATAGCCACGTTACGGCGCAGATCGCCCTCCACGGTGTACTCGTGGCTGATGATCTCACGCAGCTTGGCCTCATCCTCCTCGGTGAGGTCCTTCACGCGGGTGTCGGGGTTGATCCCGGCCTGGGCCAGGATCTTGTTGGCGCTGGTGCGCCCAATGCCGTAGATATAAGTGAGGCCGATCTCGATTCTCTTCTCTCTCGGCAGGTCAATACCGGCAATACGAGCCATTTATTACAGCACCTCCAATTTAACCTTGTCTCTGCTTATGCTTGGGGTTTTCGCAAATAACCATGACTTTGCCCTTGCGCTTAATGACTTTGCACTTCTCGCACATGGGCTTCACGGACGGTCTGACTTTCATTGTTAAAACCTCCTGATGAATGCCTTTATGGCCCCTCCTCGTCGAAACAAGCTCCGTATCCTTCGCCCCCGCACAGGTGCGAGGGCGCAATCACTCCGCTGTTTCTCCTCTCCAAAGCGAACCCGCCTGCGGCTGGGCTTCGCTTTGGGGCGGCCTGCGGCCGCTGTCCCTGCGGGGGGACGGGAGTTTGCGGATCTCGGAAGGCAAGGCTTCCAAGAAAAGCCGGACGATTCGGTCGTTAATAGTTACTTAGAACGCCAGGTAATACGGCCTCGGGTGAGGTCGTAGGGTGACATCTGTACGGTCACCTTGTCTCCGGGCAGAATGCGGATGAAGTTCATACGCAGCTTGCCGGAAATATGAGCCAGGATGATGTGCCCATTGCCGATGTCCACATGGAACGTGGTGTTGGGCAGGGATTCGGTGACGACTCCCTCCAGCTCGATCATATCATCTTTCGCCAAGCGTGTTTCCCTCCTTGAAGGCGGCCAGCGCCCTTCTAAGTTCTCGGTCGGATACCGTTTGTCCTTGTTGCAGTTTTTCCACAGCAGGGTGACGGAAGTCCCCCTGGTCCAGCCGCGCCACATGGCGGGGCTTTTTCCGTTTGGGAGCGGCCAAGGTGCGGCCCTTCCCATTGGCCAGCAGAAGCAGCTCGCCCTCCTGTCCGATGACAAAGAACAGCTCGCCTTTCTCCCGTCCGGCCGTTGCCTGGACGATTTGGCCTTTGCAGTTACACATAGGCTCCATCTTCCGTAACGGTAAGGATCTCCGGCTCTCCGTCTGTAATGAGGATGGTGTTCTCATAGTGGGCGGCGAGGGATCCGTCCAGTGTGACTGTCGTCCACTTGTCGGACAGGACCTTCACCTGCCAATCCCCAGCACAGACCATGGGTTCCACCGCCAGGGTCATGCCCGGCAGCAGCCGGGGACCGTGGCCGGCGGGACCGTAGTTGCGTACCTCAGGGGCCTCGTGGAGCTTAGCGCCCACACCATGGCCCACAAAGTCCCGCACCACAGAAAAGCCGAAGCCCTCCACGTAGGTTTGAACCGCGTGACCGATGTCGGAAACTCTCATACCCTTCTTGGCCATCTTGATGCCCTCCCAGAAACTCTGCTGAGTTACCTGGATAAGCTTCATGGCCTCGGGGCTCACCTCCCCACAGGGGTAGGTGGCGGCGCAGTCTCCGTGGAAGCCGTCAATGTAGGCCCCCACATCCACGCTGACGATGTCGCCCTCCTTCAGCTTCAGGGGGCCGGGGATTCCGTGGATCACCACATCATTGACGGAGATGCAGGCGGAACCGGGAAATCCTCCATAACCCAGGAAGGAAGGCTTGGCGCCATGGCTCTCGATAAAGCGGCGCACCGCGGTATCGATCTCGTGGGTGGTGACACCCGGTCGAACCATGGAGCCGGCCAGGGCGCGGGCCTGGGCGGTAAGCCGCCCGGCCTTGCGCATGGCCTCAATCTCACGGGGAGATTTCATGGAAATCATTTCGATGCTTCTCAAAGCCCCAGCGCCTCCAGAATGACCTTGGTGGTGGCCTCAATGGTGGGCTGGTTGTCTACAGAGCGCAGCAGGCCCTTGCTCTGGTAGTAACCCTTCAGGGGCTCGGTCTGCTCGTGGTAGACCGCCAGGCGCTGACGTACCGTCTCGGGCTTGTCATCGTCCCGCAGCACCACAGCTCCGCCGCAGGCATCGCACACGCCCTCCACCTTGGTGGGACGGGCTACGATGTGGTAGGAGGCACCGCACTGGGCGCACACCCGCCGGCCGGACATCCGCTGCTCGATCTCCTCGTCGGAAATCTCAATGGACAGCACATGGTCCAGCTTCACGCCGGCCTTGTCCAGGGCCTCGGCCTGAGGCAGGGTGCGGGGCATCCCGTCCAGGATAAAGCCGTTGGCACAGTCGCTCTGGGCCAGACGCTCCGCCACAATGGCGATGATCACCTCGTCAGGCACCAGCTGGCCCTTGTCCATGTAGGACTTGGCCTGCAGGCCTGTGGGGGTGCCGTCCTTGATGGCAGCCCGGAGGATGTTGCCGGTGGAAATGGTGGGGATGTTCAGCTTAGCGCTGAGTACCTCAGCTTGGGTTCCTTTGCCGGCGCCGGGGGCGCCCAGCAGGATCAGCTTCATTCCCATATCACACACTCCCTCTTACTCCAGGAAGCCCTTGTAGTGCCGCATGAGCATCTGGGCCTCCATCTGCTTGACGGTCTCCAGAGCGACGCCTACCACGATGATGACGGAGGTGCCGCCGATGGCCAGCGAGTGATAGCTGACCAGGTTGCCGGTGATGATGGGGGCGATGGCCACCACGGACAGGTACAGGGCACCAAACATGGTGATCTTGTTGAGAACCTTCATGATGAAGTCAGCGGTGGGCTTGCCGGGACGGAAGCCGGGGATAAAGCCGCCGTTCTTCTTCAGGTTGTTGGCCACCTCAATGGGGTTGAACTGCATGGTGGCATAGAAGTAGCTGAAGCCCACAATCAGCAGGAAATACAGGATGCTGTAGAAGGGCTTGGTGGTATCAAACAGGTTCATCACAGCTCCGCCAACGCCGCCGCTGGTGGTGGTCCAGCCGGCAAAAGCGCCGATGGTGGCAGGCAGGGAGGCGATGGACTGGGCAAAGATGATGGGCATAACGCCGCTCATGTTCACCTTAATGGGGATGTGGGTGGACTGGCCGCCGTACATCTTCCGGCCCACCACCCGCTTGGCGTACTGCACAGGCAGGCGGCGCTCGGCGTTGGAGATGAACACGATGAACACCACCAGAGCCAGCATACCGATGATGATCACAGGAACCATCCAGGGAGCCAGGGCAGCGTTCTCATAGGCGGCGATCTGGGTGTCGGTCATGCTGGCCTTCATCTCGTCGGTGAGGGGGTTATTGTAGTAACCCAGGCCGGTGATGACGTCGCCCACCATCCGGGGGAAGCGGGAGACGATACCGGCGAACAGCAAAATGGAAATGCCGTTGCCGATGCCGAACTCGGTGATCTGCTCACCCAGCCACATCAGGAAGGCAGAACCGGCGGTAAAGGACAGCACGATAACCAGGGCAACCCAAACGGTGGGCAGGCCCTCGGTCTCGATCAGGCCGTAGCTGTTGATCAGGCTGTAATAACCAAAGCCCTGCAGCAGGCCGATCGCCACAGTCGTGTATCGGGTGATAGAGGCGATCTTCTTCCGGCCCTCCTCGCCGCCCTCCTTGGCCAGCCGCTCCAGAGCGGGGATGGCCACGGTAAGCAGCTGGATGATGATGGAGCTGTTGATATAGGGCTGCACGCTCAAGGCGAACAGGGTAGCCATGGAGAAGGCAGAACCGCTCATGGCATTCATCAGCCCCAAAATCGTGCCGCTCTGAGCGGAGAGGTAAGTCTCCAGCTGATCGGCGTTAATATAAGGGACCGGAATGGCAGCGCCCAGACGGAAGATGAGCAGCGCGAAGATGGTAAAGAGAATCTTGTTGCGCAGCTCAGGGATCTTCCAGGCGTCCCGAACGGTCTTGATCATTTAGATCACCTCGTACTTTCCGCCGGCCGCCACGATCTTCTCCTTGGCAGAGGCGGAGAAAGCGGACGCCTGGACAGTCAGCTTCTTGGTGATGGTGCCGTTGCCCAGGATCTTCACACCGTACTCACACTTGGAGAGGATACCCTTCTCCAGCAGAGCCTGGGCGTTGACCACAGCGCCGTCCTCGAACTTCTCCAGAGCGGAGACGTTCACGGACTCCAGGGGCTTGGCAAAGATGTTGTGGAAGCCGCGCTTGGGCAGGCGGCGGGCCAGAGGCATCTGGCCGCCCTCAAAACCCACGCGGACACCGCCGCCGGAGCGGGCCCACTGGCCCTTGTGACCGCGGCCGGCAGTCTTACCGTTGCCGGAACCATGACCACGGCCCTTGCGGAAGGACTTGGTGTTGGAGCCGGCGGCGGGGGAGAGTTCATGCAGATTCATTGTCTCGCGCCTCCTACGTTAGTTTTCCTCGGTCACCTGGAGCAGGTAGCCGATGTGGGCGATCTTGCCACGGGTAGCAGCGTTGTCGGGCTGCACGGTGGTGTCGCCGATCTTGTACAGGCCC
>CABVDR010000056.1 GCA_902497145.1 uncultured Oscillospiraceae bacterium | reverse complement strand
CGACGTGGTGGTCATCCGGTACGAGGGCCCCAAGGGCGGCCCCGGCATGCGGGAGATGCTCAACCCCACCTCCGCCATCGCGGGCATGGGTCTGGACAAGGACGTGGCCCTCATCACCGACGGCCGTTTCTCCGGCGCCACCCGTGGTGCCTCTATCGGCCATGTATCCCCCGAGGCGGCCTCCGGCGGTCCCATTGGACTGGTGGAGGAGGGCGACCTCATCGCCATCGATATCCCCGCACACACCATCACCCTGAAGGTGGACGAGGCCACCTTGGCCGCCCGGAAGGCCAAGTGGGTCTGCCCCGAGCCCAAGATCAAGACCGGCTACCTGGCCCGGTATGCCAAGCTGGTCTCCTCTGCGGATAAGGGCGCTATTCTGGAGTAATCGTTTCAGCCCCGCTGTTTGTGATAACAGCGGGGCTTTCCCACGTTTTGGGACGGCCTGTCATAAGCGCTCCAGCCCCCTCGTATACTGGCAAAAAGGAAATGAGGTGGCGCGTATGGAATACAGTGGACTGCCCTCTCAGGCGGCCCACCACATCCTTCTGGAGGGGCGGGAGCAGCTCACCGTCTCCGGGGTGGAGGAAGTGGAGAGCTTTGATGAAAATACCATTGTCATGCTGACTGTCAAGGGGACCTTGGTCGTGCGCGGGGAGGATCTGCACATTGAAAAGCTATCCCTGGACGGGGGCGACCTGAAGGTGGAGGGCACGGTGGATTCCCTCTCCTATGAGGACGGAGGCCGGGAGCGGGTAGGCCTGTTTGCCCGGCTGCTGGGCGGATGACGGCGGATGTGACGGCCCAGGCCTGGGCGGTAGTCCAGGCGGTGGGATTAGGACTGGCCGCCGGGCTGCTGTATGATCTGTTCCGGATCTTGCGGGTGCGGGTCCATTTGCCCCTGCTGGGACCATTTCTCGATCTGCTGTTTTGGGTGACCCTGACGGCGGTGCTGTTCGTTTGGTCCCAGTGGGCCTGGGGCGGAATGGTGCGGCTATATGGAGCGGTATTTTTATTTTTTGGCGGCTGCATGTACTTTTGGCTTTTCAGTTCCGGGGTGCTCTGGGTGGGCTACCGGGCGGCGGATCTGGTCACCTGGATGTTGAAAATTTTGGTTCTCCCGTTGATTGCACTAAATCGTATCCAGAAAAAAGTCAAAAAACTTGCAAAAAATATCTTCCTTTCCGGGGAAAAATGGTATAGAATAAATCAGATAACTCAGGAAATGGAGCGCTCGGCCCGCCGACGGCGGGACCGGGAGGGAGGAGGAGACGACCATGCGCCTGAAGCGAACCGGGATTTTAACCAAGGTAGTGATCGTGGTGCTGCTGGTCTATCTGGCTACTTCCCTTCTGGATCTGCGGGGGCAGATCCAGAACATCAAGCAGCAGCAGCAGACGGTGAGTCAGCAGGTGGAGGAGCAGCAGTTGGCCAATCAGCAGCTGCAGGAGGCCATCGACAACAGCGATGACCCCGACACGCTGGAGCGGGTGGCCCGGGAGCGGGGCTATGTCAAGCAGGGGGAGACTCTGTACAGCGACGTAGCCGGCTAAGAAGCCAAATGGCAGGCAGAGGTGCGGACTTTTGCCGGGCCGGTGCGCAGTTTCAGGGGGAAATTTACAAGGAGGATATTTCAGTCAGTATGGAGTTTGGAGTTGGGTCCATTTTGGACGGAAAGGTAACGGGGATTACGAAGTTTGGTGCATTTGTGGCGCTGCCGGAAGGCCGCTCTGGTCTGGTGCACATCTCCGAGATCGCCTATACCTACGTCAACGAGGTCAGCGACTACCTCAAGGAGGGGCAGGAGGTCAAGGTCAAGGTGATTGGCATCGACCAGGCCAACCGGATCAATCTGTCCATTAAGAAGGTGAACGATCCGCCGCAGCGTACTTCCGGCGGATTCCAGGGCAACCGTCCGCCCCGCCAGGGTGGACCCCGTCAGAACGGGCCCCGCTCCGGCGGATATGTGCCTCGTCCTTCCGCGCCCAAGGAGCCCACAGACTTTGAGGACCGGCTGAGACAGTTTATGCAGGCCTCCGACAGCAAACTCTCTGAGCTGCGCTATCTGGAGAAGAAGGGCGGAAACCGCCGTGGCGGCGGCCGCCGGTAAACTTACATCAAACCGTGCGGATGAACTTCCGCACGGTTTTTCTTTCCCCATAGAAAAAGCGCCTCCCGAGGGAGACGCTTCAGTGTGCGGGGGAGAAATGTGCAGATTGGTGAGCTGCAAGAAGAAAGTACCATAATATTCCACTTCAGTCAACGGGAAGGGGGTCGAATCCCGCCGCCCGGGAAAGGAAATCTATGCTGATTATCAACGGAACCGTCCACACCATGGACGGGCTGACTATCCCCGGTGGGTATGTCGCCATCCGGGGGGACAAGATTGCCCAGGTGGGCCCCATGGAGGAGTGCCCCAAGGACTGGGAGGGGCAGGTGTTTGACGCCCATGGAGGCCATATCCAGCCCGGCTTTATTGACGCCCACTGCCATCTGGGCATGTTCGGCGACGGCGTGGGCGTGGAGGGGGACGACGGCAACGAGGCCACCGACCCCTGCACCCCCCATCTCCGGGCGGTGGACGCGGTGAATCCTCTGGACCGCTGCTTTCAGGAGGCCCGGGATGCAGGAGTGACTACGGTGCTCACCGGTCCCGGCTCCGCCAACCCCATCAGCGGCCAGTTTGCCGCCCTGAAGACCAACGGCAAGTGGGTGGACGCCATGGTGCTGAAAGCTCCTGCCGCCATGAAGATGGCTCTGGGCGAGAATCCTAAGCTCACCTACAACGAGCGCCATGAGACCCCATCCACCCGCATGGCTACCGCCGCCATCATCCGGGAGAACCTGGCCAAGGCGGTGGAGTACCGGGAGAAGCTGGAACGGGCGGCCCAGGATGAGGACGAGGACAAGCCCGACTACGACGCCAAGCTGGAGGCCCTACTCCCGGTGATCCGCGGGGAACTCCCGGTCCAGATCCATGCCCACCGGGCTGACGACATCGCCACCGGCATCCGCATCTGTAAGGAATTTGGTCTCAAGTACGTCATTGTCCATGGCACCGAGGGACACCTCATTCCCGAACTTCTGGCCCAGGAGGGGGCAGGCGTCATCACCGGACCTTGTCTGGGAGACCGCTCCAAGCCAGAGCTGGTGAACATGACCATCGAGACCCCTGCCATTTTGCAGCGCTTCGGGGTGAAGACGGCGGTGTGTACCGACCATCCCGAGACCCCCATCCAGTACCTGCCCCTGTGCGCCGCCATGGCTATCCGGGGCGGGATGGATCCGGAGAGTGCTCTGGCCTGTATTACCATCAACGCCGCTCAGCTGGCAGGCATTGACCACCGGGTGGGTTCCCTGACGCCGGGGAAAGACGCCGACGTAGTGGTCACCAGCGCTCACCCGCTCAACTGGCTGAGCCGGGTGCGGCTGGTCATCATGGACGGAAAGGTGATCAAAAATACCGGCCTGTGAAAGGACCGTGAAAAAATTTCATAAATATTTCATAAAAACAAGTGGTATTTTTCCTTATGTATGGTATAATGCTTACATAGGGAGGGGCTCCCGCCTCCCCCTGTCACACAGAACCCCCTTCGGGGGTGAAAGGAGCGACCAATATGAAGTTTGTGTTTACAGACAAAAAGGTGAACATACCCAACTACATCCACAACTATGCGGAGAAGAAAGTGGGTAAGCTCGACCGTTATTTTAAGGAGGATGCCACCGCCGCAATCACGTTCAGCATTGAGAAGGACCGCAATCAGGTGGAGGTCACCATTCGGTCCAGTGGCACCATCTTCCGTGTGTCTGAAAGCTCCTCTGATATGCGTGCTTCCATCGATGCCGCTGTGGCCTCTCTGGAGCGCCAGTTCCGCAAGAATAAATCCCGCCTGGAGAAGCGGCTGCGCCAGGGCGCCTTTGAGCGTACCGTGGACGAGGCGGAAGTGGCTTCCTTCGTCCCCGAGGGACCGGAGGAGGGCGAATATAAGATCGTGCGCACCAAGACCTTCCCCATCAAGCCCATGACCCAGGAGGAGGCCATTCTGCAGATGAATCTGCTGGGCCATAGCTTCTTTGCCTTTAGAAACGAGGACGCCGGAGGTTCCTTCGCTGTGGTGTACCGCCGCAACAATGGCGACTATGGCATTATTGAGGACGAGACCTGATCTCTTTTATGTTACGCCCGCCCCGCTTTAAGCGGGGCGGGCGTTTTTGCCCTTGCGATGAGCCGGGGAGACGGGTATAATGAAGAAAAGTCAAAATTTTTGGAGGACAGACGAATGAGCCGGGAACAGGTGCTCTCCCTGCTGCTGCAGCAGGACAATCAATATGTATCTGGGGAGGCTATGAGCCGTACCCTGGGGATCAGCCGCGCGGCGGTGTGGAAGGCCATTGAGGCCCTGCGGCAGGAGGGATATACCATCCAGTCCGCTCCCAACCGGGGTTACCGGCTGGAGAGTGCCCCGGACCGGGTGCGGGAGGGGGAGCTCACCGGCCCCTTGACCGGGTGCCACGTGGGCAGTAAGCTGCTGTGTCTGGATACGGTAGACTCCACTAACACCGAGTGTAAACGGCAGGCTATGGCCGGAGCGCCAGACGGGCTGGTGGTCATCAGCGAGGAGCAGACTGGCGGCCGGGGACGGCTGGGCCGCACCTTCCAGTCCCCCAAGGGCCGGGGACTGTACGTGTCCGCCCTGCTTCGCCCTGAGCTGCCCCCTGCGGAAGTGACAGACTTCACCGCTTGGGTGGCGGTGGCGGTGTGCGACGGCATTGAGGCCGCCTGCGGTCTGCGTCCCCGAATCAAATGGACCAACGACATCATCTTAAACGGGAAAAAGGTGTGTGGCATCCTCACCGAGCTGGGGTTGGAGAGCGAGAGCAATGCACTGCAATATCTGATCCCCGGCATCGGCATTAACGCCAACCACGCCCCGGAGGACTTCAGTCCCGACGTGCGCCCCATGGCCACGTCTCTGGCCCAGGAGCTGGGCCATCCGGTGCGCCGCTCTGAACTGGCGGTCCAGGTCATCCGGGCTCTGGACCGGATGTACGCCGCCTTCCCCCAGGGCAAGCAGGAATATTTGGACAAATACCGCGCCGACTGCCTCACCCCGGGCAATCAGGTGCAGCTCATTACCCCTGTCTCCCGCCGGGAGGCCAAGGCCGTGGCTATTGACGACGACTTCCGCCTGGTGGTGGAGTATTCCGACGGCAGCCGGGAGGCCCTGTCCGCCGGTGAGGTCTCCGTGCGGGGCATGTATGGATACGTATAACTTAGGAAAGTTTAACCGGGCGGCTCGAAAGAACCGCCCGGTATTTTTACCGCAAATCAGAAGTCTGGGGCAGCCTTGCTCAGGCAAACTGCTTTAAAAGCTGAATAAAATCATCCATATAGGTGGAGCAGAAGGCGTCCTTCCGCCAGATCAGGTTCCAGGTCAGGAAGAAGTCTGGGTCGCCTACCCGGAAGTAGCTGACTGGATGGGGGTAGTCAAATTCCCGGCGGTAACTCTCCATGGTAAAGGCCACGCCCAGGCCTTCAGCAGCCATCTGGCAGCCCAGTTCAATGTTGCTTACCAGACAGACTTTGTGGGGGGCTATTCCCGTGTGACGCAGAGCCTTATCCGCTACGGTGCGTATCGTACGCCCTTCTTCCAGCATGTAGAATGTTTCCTGCTCCACATGGTGCAGATCCAGATAGGGGTAGTGGCACCCCTCCAACCAGCGGCTGCGCTTGGCGGCAGGATGGCCGGTGGGCAGAACCATAAGCATATGGTCCCGACGTACCGGTTCCACATGCAGGTCGCTGTGGGTAGGAGACTGGTTGATGTAAATAAGATCCAGCTCTCCTGCGCATAGCGCATCCTCTAAATTTTCGGCAGTGTCTTCGTGCAAGATGACGTCCACCCCTGGATAATCCATCCGAAACCGGCGGATCAACTGGGGCATTAAAAACAGGTTCCCTTTTCGCAGGCCGCCCACATACAGCTTGCCCTGCCGTCCGCTGATGAGGTCGCTCATCTCCATCTCAAAGTCGTATTTCAGCGCCACAATCTGCTGTGCCCGGCGCAGGTAGGCCTCTCCCACCTGCGTGGGCGCTAATTTTTTGCCCAGCCGATGAAACAGCGGGGTGCCAAGACGCTTTTCCAGGTTGGTTAAAAACAGACTGAGGGTAGGCTGTGTGACGTGGAGCTGTTCTGCGGCCCGCGTAATACTGCGGGTTCTGTCCAGGGCCAGCATGTATTCCTGTTCTCTGGTGTTCATGGCAACACCCCCAAAATCATTGAAAAAACCAATGATTAGAATAAAAATAATAAATTTGTTTTTTGCTTAGGACTTTATTATACTAAATTCACTTGGAGGAAGTCAACACTCCCACAGGCTTCTTCTGAAGACCAAGATAGAGGAGAGGAAAACCATGCCAGAAAAAGCAATCTCGGCAAAGAAAAAGGGCTTTACCATGCCCCACACCTTCGTGATCCTGATTGTCATCATTGCCATTGCCGTGGTTCTGACCTGGATCATCCCCAGCGGCGAGTATGCCCGCGTTGAGGATCCCGTCTCGGGCAGTACAGTGGTAGACGCCACCTCCTTCCAGTATGTGGACAATGTGACCGTCAACCCCCTTCAGGTGCCCATGATCATTGTGCAGGCCTTTGCAGATAACGGAGACCTGATCACCCTGATCCTCCTCAGCGGCGGCGCCATCTACATGCTGACTGCTGCGGGAGCTCTGCAGGCCCTGGTGGCCATGATCGTGCGCCGGTTCAGCAACCGGGTGGAGGTTTTTATCCCCCTGCTGATGCTGGTGTTCGCTCTGATTTGTACCACCCAGGCGGTGAACACCTTCATCGGGTTTGCACCTATTACCGTGATGCTGGCCCTAAGTTTAGGGCTGGACTCCATTGTGGGCGTGGGTATCATCCTGCTGGGCGGTGCTGTGGGCTTCTCCACTGGCACCCTGAACGTGAGCACCACTCTGGTGGCCCAGAAGATCGCTGAGCTGCCCAACTACTCCGGCATCGGCTACCGCTGGGTGTGCTTTGCGGTGTTCTATGTGGTCACCTGCTTCTGGCTGGTGCGCTACGCCAAGAAGATCCAGAAGAATCCTAAGCTGAGCCCCATGTACGATCTGGACCAGAACAGCGAATTTAAGAATGGTTCGCTGGATGATTTCGGCCATCTGGATACCCGCAAGAGCCTGTGTATTGTGGCTCTGGTGGTGGCCCTGGTGGTCATTGTCTATGGTTGCATCAATCTGGCCTGGGACTTTGCCGAGCAGAGCGCCGTGTTCCTGGTGCTGGCTGTGGTGGTGGGTATCATCGCCGGCTTTGACATGAACAAGATCTGCGCGGAGTTCCTCAACGGTACAAAGAAGATGCTGGGCGCTGCCTTCATCATTATGTTTGCCAGGGCCATCGGCAGCGTGCTCAACGCTGGCCTTATCACCGACACCATCGTGCATGCCATGGCCGAGGTACTCACCGGTCTGCCCGCCGCCCTGCTGGGCGTCGGCATGCTGGCGGCCAACACCCTCATCAATGTGGTGCTTACCTCCGGTTCTGGACAGGCCGCCGCGGTCATGCCTATCATGATCCCCCTGAGCGACCTGCTGGGCGTGACCCGGCAGACCTGTATCCTCAGCTTCAACTTTGGTGACGGCTTTTGTAACTACATCCTGCCCACCTCTACTGCACTGATGGGTATCCTTAGCGCCGGCAACGTGCCCTATGACCGCTGGATGCGCTTTATGTGGAAGATGTTCCTGATTTGGTTTGTGGTAGGCGCGGTGCTGGTAGTCATCGCCCAGCTGATGAACTACGGCCCCATGTAATCAAATTCTCCCGCTGCGGAAGGAAAGATGAGGTAGATTCTATATGACGAAAGAGAAACTGTATGACTTGATCCAGAAGCAGCAGGAAACCCTGTTTGCCATGGCCGACCAGATCCACGATGATCCGGAGTATGACGGGGAGGAGTACCATGCCTCGGCCCTTCTGGAGGACTATCTGGAGAAAAATGGATTTCAGGTGGAGCGGGGATTAAAGAGCTGGCCCACCGCCTTCCGGGCCACCTGGGGCCAGGGAGAGGGCGGGCCCCGGATCGGCCTGCTGTGTGAGTACGACGCGCTGCGGGGCCTGGGCCACGGCTGCGGCCACCACATGCAGGGCCCCTGTATCTGCGCCACCGCCATCGCCCTGAAGGAGGCTGGGTTTCAAAAACCCTTCCAGCTGGTGGTGTACGGGACTCCGGCGGAGGAGACCAGCAGCTCGAAAGTGTCTATGTGGGAGTTGGGATACTTTCGGGATATTGATGTGGCACTGATGATGCACGGCGGGCCGGACACCTGTGTAGACGAGAAGAGTCTGGCACTGACCAACTATTTTGTCACCTTTAAGGGACAGGATGCTCACGCTGCTCTGGCTCCTGAAAAGGGGCGCAGCGCCTTTGACGCTCTGCTGCTGGCCTTCCAGGGCGTGGAGTTTTTGCGGGAGCATGTACGGGAGGACACCCGGATGCACTATACCGTCAAGGAACTGCCCGGCCCCAGCAATGTGGTTCCTGCCAAGGCGGTGGGGGAGTTCTCTCTGCGCAGCTACTCCCGCGAGGTGTTGGACGAGATTTGCCATCGCTTTGAAAAGATCATCCAGGGCGCGGCGCTCATGGCCGACGTGGACTATGAGATCGTCAAGGAGAAGAGCCTGGACAACAAGGTGCCCTGTTTGTCCCTGAATAAGATGATCATGGACAACGCTGCCGCCTGCGGTGCTCCCGGCCTGGCTCCGGCCCGGAAGAAGACAGGCAGCACCGACTTCGGCAACGTGACCAACCACATGCCAGGCTGCTGTATCCGGGTACAGTTCGTACCCACCGGCACCTCCAGCCATACCCAGGCCTTTGTGGATGCGGGCAAGACCAAGCAGGCCCACGATGCCATCCTGTATGGCGCCAAGACCCTGGCCGGCACAGCCTGTGACCTTATCTGCCAGCCTGAGAAGATGAAAGAGCTCTGGGCGGACTTTGAGCAGGCCAAGGCCAACGCCTGAACGATGAAAAAACTCCCGGCACCGCACAGCGGTGCCGGGAGTTTTTGTGTGTATTCAGCGGCGCTCCAGGGTGTACAGGTCACCACGGCGGTTTTCCAGAGTGAACAGCTGCCGGCGCACGGTTTGGACATAGTCCAGGTCAATTTCTGCCGTAATAAAACAGGGCTTATCCGAGGCGCAGGCGATCACATTGCCCCAGGGGTCGATGACCATGGAGTGGCCGTAGGCCTGGAAGCGGGGCTTTTTGCCTATCTGCCCGGGAGCAATGATGTAGCAGCTGTTTTCAATGGCTCTGGCCCGCAGGAGGGGCAGCCAGTGGTCCTTGCCGGTGTTCAGGGTGAAGTTGGCAGGGCAAAGGAGAATGTCGGCGCCCTCCAGGGCCATGATGCGGAACAACTCCCCAAAGCGCATGTCATAGCAGATGGACAGGCCCAGGTGGCCCACCTCACCCGTGTCCAGAGTGACAATGCGGCTACCTGGAAGGATGCGGTCGGACTCCCGTACCGTGGGACCGCCGTTGCCGATGGACACATCAAAGGGATGGAGCTTTTCGTAGCGGGCAGCCAGCTCACCCTGGGGATTGAGAACCATGGTGCAGTTGTAGGGGCGCTCCTCACCGCTTTGGGCGTAGATGCTGCCGCAATGGAGCCATACATTCAGCTCCTTGGCCAGGGCGGAGAAGCGCTGGAAGGTGGGGCCGCCGGGGACCTCCTCGGCGATCTCCCGAATGCCTGGGCCCACATAGTGGACGCTCTCCGGCATGCAGATGAGCTTGGCGCCCTGGGCGGCAGCGCCCCGGATCAATTCTTCGGCGGTGTCCAGATTGGCCTGTACATTATCCTGGGAGTCCAGTTGAATGACACCAGCAATAAATTTGTTCATGGGCGATCGTCCTTTCTGTTGCATGAAACACATAGATAAAGTTGGGTTTGTCCTATTGTAGCATACTGCGGGGAAGTTGGAAGAAAAACTTTCCGGACAGAGGAGGAAGCATCCAAGCACTGGAGAAGATTACCACTAAAAATATACATTTTTTAAGAGATGTGATGCATAAATTTATGGAAAAACTGGGCGGAAGCGATTATAATAGGTTCGGTAAATGCCGCAGATGCAAACCTTGACAGAGATGCCACTTGCCCCTTTGGGCCCCAGGCATTATAATAAAAACATTAAACTGAGTTACCGCCGGACACTGAGCTCCGGGATCAGATATAGAAGGGAAATTACACACATGGAAGAGAAGCTTCAGCAGGTCTGCAAGGCCTTCCGCATTGAGGGAACCTTTCAGTCCTACGAAGAGATCAAGGTGGGGAATGTCAACCACACCTATAAAGTCAACTACCTGCGCCCCGATGGAAAAGCCAAGTCCTATATGATCCAGGCGTTGAATACCTTTGTATTCAAAAAGCCGGTGGAGGTCATGGACAACATTGATAAAGTGACCGAGTACATCCACGCCAAGCAGCCCCAGCGCACGGTCCTGCACTTCCACCATACTCCCGAGCGAAAAATCTATGTCCAGGACGAGAACGGTTTTTGGCGGTTGTTCAACTATATCCCCTCCGTAACCTACAACACCTGCTCTGATCTGGGCGTGGTACGCAGCGCCGGGGAGGCGTTCGGCGAGTTTCAGATGCTGCTGTCCGACTTTGATGCCCAGCAGCTCCACGTGACCATTCCCGATTTCCACGATACCCGCAAGCGCTATGAAAAGTTTCTGGCCGATGTGGCCCAGGACCCTAAGGGGCTGGCCGCCCAGGTAATGGAAGAGGTGGAGTGGCTCAAGTCGGTGAAGGACAAAGCTTGCCATCTTACGGATCTGTACAACGCCGGGCAGCTGCCCCTCCGGGTGACTCACAACGATACCAAGATCAACAACGTCCTCTTCCAGCCTGACAGCGGGCAGGCCATTGTGGTGATCGACCTGGACACGGTCATGCCCGGCCTGGTAGGCCATGACTTCGGCGACGCCATCCGTTTTGCGGCCAACTACGTGGAGGAGGATTCCACGCAGGCGGACAAGGCTGGCGTGGATATGGAGGTCTTTCGGGCCTTTACCCAGGGATTCCTCCAGCACACGGCGCCCACCTTAACCGAGCAGGAGGCGGATACCCTGGCCCTGAGCTGTTTTGCACTCACCTGCGAGCTGGCCACCCGCTTTCTGGACGACTATATTCTGGGAAATCCATACTTTAAGATCCAATATCCGGAGCACAATCTGGTGCGCACGCGCTGCCAGATTGCTCTGGCCAAGGATATGCTTCAAAAACTGGATGAGATGGACGCGGTGGTACACCAGTATATGGCGCAGTACCGCTGACATCGGAAGCTGTATTTGACAAGGAGGCAATTTTAATGAATGTGGAAATAAGCAATCTTCTGGACCTCTCCCACACCATGGCAGGGGATTATTTAAAGCAGTTTCAGTACCCCTGGCAGGCGCTGGACGGCATCAAGGAGCTGATTCTCTCTCTGGGCGCCAACCTGTCCCCCGAGGAGTATGACCAGCCCCAGCCCAATGTTTGGGTCCACAAGACCGCTACCGTGGCTCCCACTGCCTTCCTGGGGGCTCCCTGTATCATCGGTCCTGAGACAGAAGTGCGCCACTGCGCCTTTATCCGCGGCTCCGCTCTGGTGGGTGCCCACTGCGTGGTAGGTAACTCCGTAGAGCTGAAGAACGTCATTCTCTTTGATAACGTACAGACCCCCCACTACAACTATGTAGGCGACTCCATCCTGGGCTACAAGAGCCATATGGGCGCCGGTTCCATCACTTCCAATGTGAAGTCGGATAAGACTCTGGTGGTGGTAAAGAACGGGGAGGAGCACTTCGAGACCGGCCGCAAGAAGATGGGCGCCATCCTGGGGGACTTTGTGGAAGTGGGCTGCAACTCGGTGCTGAACCCGGGCACCATTCTGGGCCGCCACAGCAGCGTCTATCCCACCTCCTGTGTCCGGGGCGTGGTGCCTGAGGGCTGCATCTACAAAGATAAGGATCACATCATCCCCCGCACCTGAGAGAAAACTTCTGTTGATCCGATCAATCGGAGTGAAAGTAATTACATATTGTATAGAAAGTGAGCGTGAATCCATATGGGAAAGTATTTTGGCACAGACGGGTTCCGGGGTAAGGCCGGCGAGGGCCTGACCGCCGACCACGCCTACCAGATCGGACGGTTCCTGGGCTGGTACTACGGCCGCACCCATCGGGCGCAGATCGTGGTGGGCAAGGACACCCGCCGCTCCAGCTACATGCTGGAGTATGCCATCAGCGCGGGCATGGCTGCCTCCGGCGCAGATGTGCACCTGCTCCACGTGACCACCACTCCCTCCGTCTCCTATGTGACCCGCACCGACGGCTTTGACTGCGGCGTGATGATCAGCGCCTCCCACAACCCCTTCTATGATAACGGCATCAAGCTTATCAACAGTGAGGGCGAGAAGATGGAGGAGAGCGTCATCGCTCTGGTGGAGGACTATCTGGACGGTGTGCTGGAGCTGGACGGTCAGCCTTGGAAGGAGCTGCCCATGGCCACGGAGGCCCAGATCGGCAGCATCGTGGACGACACCGCCGGCCGCAACCGCTACATGGGTTACCTCATCTCCCTGGCCATCTACTCCTTCAAGGGCAAGCGGGTGGCTCTGGACTGCGCCAACGGCAGTGCCTGGCACATTGCTCCCCGGGTCTTTGAGGCTCTGGGCGCTCAGGTGTTCCCCATCAACACCAACCCTGACGGCACCAACATCAACCTCAACGCCGGCTCCACCCACATCGAGGGCCTTCAGCGCTACGTGGTGGAGAACAAGATGGACGTGGGCTTTGCCTACGACGGCGACGCCGACCGCTGCCTGGCCGTGGACGAGAACGGCAAGCTGGTGGACGGCGACCAGATCATGTATCTGTACGCCTGCTACATGAAGGAGCGGGGCAAGCTGCTCACCAACAAGGTGGTCACCACTGTCATGTCCAACTTCGGCCTGTATAAGGCCCTGGAGGCGGCTGGCATTGGCTACGAAAAGACCGCCGTGGGCGACAAGTACGTCTATGAGAATATGGTCCAGAACGGCCACCGCATCGGCGGCGAGCAGTCCGGCCACATTATCTTTACCAAGTACGCCCGTACCGGCGACGGCATCCTCACCTCCCTGAAGATCATGGAGGTCATGCTGGCCAAGAAGCTGCCTCTGAGCAAGCTGGCCGAGCCGGTGACCATCTATCCCCAGGTGCTCATCAACGTGCGGGTGAAGGACAAGAAGCAGGCCCAGGCGGATCCCGATGTGCAGGCCTCTGTGGAGGCGGTGGCCGCCGAGCTGGGTGACACCGGCCGTATCCTGGTCCGGGAGTCCGGCACTGAGCCCCTGGTCCGCGTCATGGTTGAGGCCCCCGACCCCGAGCTGTGCCAGGCTCTGGCCCAGCGGGTAGTTGATATGATTAAGCAGAAGGGCCACGCGGTCTGATTTGCATACAAAAATTCCCCGGCTTTGGCCGGGGAATTTTTTTGCTTAAATCAACAGCGGCTGGAGCTGCCGCCCTTCCAGGGCGGCTTGGGCGGCGTCGGCCACCAGGGAGAAGTCGGCCACCAAAGAGGTGGGCTTCTTAATGGGATCGTCCTGCCCAAAGGGGACGAAATAGATGTACTTGCGGCTGAGCAGAGTCCCCAGATTGGGGGCAGAGGCGGTCAGCCCATCGTTGGTGGAAGGAGCAATCAGCAGGGGACGCTGGTTGCGCAGGTGGGCCTTGGCGGCCATAGTGACCGCCGTGTCGGTGATCCCACAGGCCAGCTTACCCAGGGTATTCCCGGTGCAGGGGGCGATAATCAGCAGGTCCAGCAGTTTTTTGGGGCCAATGGGCTCCGCCTCCCGGATGGAGGCGATGACCCGCCGGTCACAGATCCGCTCCATCTCCCGCATCAGCTCGTGGGCGGGACCGAAGCGGGTGTCGGTGGCGGCGGTACACTCTGAGACAATAGGGATGACGGTGCGGAAGCGGGCCTTCACCTGCTCCAGGGCCTCCATGGCCTTGGCGTGGGTGCAGAAGGAGCCGCACACGGCAAAGCCAACCGTTTGGTCGATCATGTTGCATCTTCCTTTCCAGGCTGCTCCAGCTCCTGGAGCATATGATAGATGGTGGTTTGGAGGATGGCCGCCGCAGTGACGGGGGCCACCTTGCCCGGCAGTGAGAGAGCGTGAATCACAGGCAGGCCCAGAGCTTGGGCGGCAGAGCGGTCTGCGCCGCCCGGCTTACTGGCCAGATCCAGAATGAGGCAGCCGGAGGGCAAGCACCCAAGGACTTCTTTCCCCAGTACCTGGGCGGGGACGGTGTTGACCACCAGCTGGAAGGGACGAGGTTCCGAACCGAGGCGGGAGAGAAGCAGCCCCTGACAGCCCAGCGCTTGGGCCCAGGCAAGGGCCTCCCAGCGCCGGGCGGCTACCGTGACCTGAGCGCCTAAGGCGGCCATACGCAGGGCGGTGGCCTGCCCAATCCGTCCAAAGCCCACCACCAGCACCGAAGCGCCGTGGAGGGTTACCGGCAGTTGTTCCATGGCAATCTGAATGGCCCCCTCGGCGGTAGGAACCGCATTGGCCACCGCCAGCTCTTCCCGAGCAAAGTAATCCAGCAGAAGTACCCCACGTTCCCGGGCCAGAGCGTGGAGTCCAGGGTCTGCCTTCCCGGCCAGTACCAGCTGACCTGGAACCAGAGCGTCAAAGACCTGCCGTAAGGTGGGGTGGAACTGGGAGAGCGGACTATGTAACGCCGTCCCATCCGCCGCCGGAAGTGGCAGGATCACGCACTGGGCCTGAGACAGCCCATCCGGGGGTTGACGAGCATCACCGGGCTCCTCAGCCGGCAGTCCCTCCTCTAAGGCCCAGGTGTGGACCTGGTGCCCATCCATAGCCAGCAGCCGGGCCAGTTCTGCCTGCCGCTGGTCGCCGCCCAACAGCCAAATGTTCTTTGCACACGCCATAGATTCCTTCCTCCCTCACTGTGCTGCTCCAGCCTATGCGGCGCGCAGGCGGCCGGACACAGGAGAAGGGTGGAGAGAATTTTGCCGAAAAGATAGATAATTTGTCAATGCAAATAAGGCTTGCGTGGCAAAGAAGTGGAAAAACGGTATGCTCTAAGAGAAAGGAAGATGGGCAAAAAAAGGCCCCGCATCCAAATGGATGCGGGGCCTTTCTGATAACTGTGATTACTGAGCAGCCTTAGCAGCCTTGATAGCCTCGATCAGCATGGGGGTAACCTTGAACAGGTCGCCGCAGATGCCGTAGTCAGCGATCTCAAAGATGGGGGCGTTCTCGTTCTTGTTCACCGCGATGATGCACTCGGAGTCCTGCATGCCAGCCTTGTGCTGGATGGCGCCGGAGATGCCCAGAGCAACATAGATCTTGGGGTGAACGGTCTTGCCGGTCTGACCAACCTGGTGGTCAGCGGACAGCCAGCCGGAGTCGATGGTGGCACGGGAGCCGCCCACGACGCCGCCGAGAACCTCAGCCAGCTCCTCGGCCAGCTTGATGCCGCCCTCGACGTCCTTGGAGATACCACGGCCCACGGAGACGACCACGTCAGCGCCGATCAGGTCGACCAGCTTCTTAGCGGCCTTAACAACCTCGATGACCTGGGTCTGCATGTCAGCCTCAGTCAGGGAGAAGTTGGGCTTGATCAGCTCGCAGGCGTCAGCCTTGGCCTGATCGAAGGGAGCCTTCTTCATCACGCCGGGACGCACGGTAGCCATGGCGGGACGGAAGCGGGGGCAGATGATGGTGGCCATCAGGTGACCGCCGAAAGCAGGACGGGTCATCTTCAGGTCGCGGGACACGTCGTGCTTCTCACCCAGCACCATAGCGGTGTTCAGGCCGTCGATCTTCTCGGCGGGCAGAGTGGAGGCCTCACGCAGGAAGTCCTTGTAGATGCCCATATCCACGTCCAGGTGAGTACAGTCGGCGCACAGACCGGTGTGCAGACGGGCCGCGCAG
>CABVDR010000055.1 GCA_902497145.1 uncultured Oscillospiraceae bacterium | reverse complement strand
CGGACCCGGGCCCGCTCCTCCTCTCTCAGGCAGGCGAGCACCTCCCCCTCGCTGCGGGGCAGGGCCATCAGCCGCACCGGGCCGCCGATGCGGAAGGTGGTGTGGCGGGCCATGGGCTCGTTTTTCAGCAGCTCCAGGCCGGGACAGTGCTTTGATAAGTTATTATATAATTGATCAAATCGATCCATTTTGACCTCCAAAAATCCAGTGCATTCATGGAATGCCTAATAGATGTATTATAGCAAATTATCCTTTGAAATAGAATAGCACCAAAAAACTTTATGAGGCAAAATACGCCCCGGCCGGAGGGCTCGCTCCGGCCGGGGCGTGGAGACCGTTTCGGTCCGCACGGGAATCCTTTAGAACATGTTGCACAGCATGGCGGCGCCCACCACACCGGCGTCGTTGCCCAGGCTGGCCCGCTCGATGCGGGGCAGATGGTCCTTGTCGAAGCTGCCCCGGTGCACCAGCTCCCGCAGGGGATTGAGGAGCAGGTCGTCGTCGGCGTTGCTGATGCCGCCGCCCAGACACACAATTTCGGGGAAGAGCACGTTTACCAGGTTGATGAGACCCATGGACAGCCCCTCCAGGTACCGGTCCAGAGCTTTCCGGGCCGCGGCGTCGTCCTGCCGTACCGCCTGGAAGGTGGTGCGTCCCTCCAGCTTGCGGGTGTCGCCGTCGCACAGCTTCCACAGCAGGCTGTCCCGGCTGCACTCCATCTCCTCCCGGGTCAGGCGGATCAGGGCGGTGGCGGAGCCGTACTGCTCCCAGCAGCCCAGGTTGCCGCAGCCGCAGCGCACCCCGTTGGGGTGGATGATCATGTGGCCGGCCTCCATGCCGGCGCCGCCATGGCCGATATACAACTTGCCGGCACGGACCATGCCGCTGCCAATGCCGGTACCCAGAGTGATGACCAGCGCAGGGTCGCAGCCCTTGGCGGAGCCCGCCCAGTACTCACCCACCGCAGCGCAGTCGGCGTCGTTGCCCAGGTAGACGGGGATCTTCAGATCCTCCTGAAAAATCTCCCGGAAGGGGGTATTATAGAAGGGCATATTGGTGGTCTTGACCACCATACCAGTCTTGTTGTTCACCAGACCGGGCAGGCCCACGCCCGCCGCCTGCAATTCAGACAGGGGGCAGTTAGCCTCCTTGGCCGCCTGCAACGACAGCTTGGCCAGCTGCCGGGTAAGCTCCTCGGCCGTCATACTCTTATCTACCGGGCAGGAAGCCTTGTGCAGGATCTTGCCGTTTTCATCCACCAGGCCGGCCACCAGGTTGGTGCCGCCTACGTCAATACCGATATACATTTAGTTTTCTCCCTCTTCCATGAGTTTTTTAAAGTGAGCATCCATCTTCTGGGTCAGCTCCAAGGCCGCGTTGTGGCCCATCTTCCGGTTGCGGTTGTTGATGGCCGCCACCTCTACAATGCTGGCCAGATTCCGCCCCGGCTTCACCGGGATGGTGAGGCAGGGCACCGAGACACCCAGAATTTCTGTCACCGCGCCCTCCAGACCCAGGCGGTCATACACCGCGTTGTCATCCCAGGGCTCCAGCTTGATGACCATGTCGATCTCCTGCTCAGTTTTGATGGCGCTCATACCGAACAGGCGGCGCACATCCACCACGCCGATGCCCCGCAGCTCCATATAGTGACGGATCAACTCGGGAGCCGTAGCCATCAGCGCCCCGTGGTTGGTGGCCTTAATTTCCACCGCGTCATCGGCAATAATGCGGTGGCCCCGCTGAATGAGTTCAATGGCCACCTCGCTCTTGCCTACACCGGACTCGCCCTGAATAAGCACGCCCTCGCCGTAGATCTCCATCATGACACCAGAGCGGGTGATCTGAGGCGCCAAATGATTAAAGAGGCTGCCGATGAGACGGCTCATAAAGGCGGAGGTATGCTCCTTGGTGCGCAGCACCGTGCGCTCATGCTTGATGGCCATCTCCATACACTCGGGGAACGGCTCCAGTTCCCGGGTGATGATGAGGCCAGGCACCGGATAGTCCAGCAGCCGGTCAAAGCTCTCCCGCCTGGCCTGGGGCTCCATGCCGGACAGGTAGGTGTGTTCCGTCAGACCGATCACCAGCAGGCGGCGGGAATCGAAGTGTTCAAAAAAACCGCTCAGGGGCAGGCCAGGCCGGTTCACGTCCAGCGTGGTCAGGGGGACGTCCTCGTAATTGGGCCCTTTATTTAAAATCTCCAGTTGGAACTCCCGGATGATTTCTCCCAGCTTCACGCTCTTTCCATGCTCTGCCATGTTGTCTCCTCCTTGCGTTCCAGGTTCTTATTTCAGTGGTTTTAGTATAACTGATTTGCCCAGCCCGTGCAAGCACAGGCTTTCATTTCTCCGCCTCCAACCCCATTTTTTCTTTGCCTCTGCCCTCTCAGAAAAAATTTTAGGTTTTTTGAAAAACCCCTTGCATTCCCGAAAATTATCTGGTAAAATACCATTCGATGCTTCATCGAAAGCGTACTCTCATAGCGAGGAGGTAAGCAACATGGCCAAATGTGAATTCTGCGACAAGGGCGTCACCTTCGGTATCAAGGTCTCCCACTCCCACCGCCGCTCCAACCGCACCTGGAAGCCCAACGTGAAGCGCGTGAAGGCGATTGTGAATGGGACTCCCACTCACGTGTACGTCTGCACCAGATGCCTCCGTTCCGGTAAGGTCACCCGCGCTGTGTAATTGGTATATGGCAAGATAAAATGTCCTGCGCCGTTTGGCGCGGGACATTTTCTTTTTTGTCGTATTATGATATGATAGGTTTAAAAAGGCGGCGCTAAGTGACCTGTTTCCCTTTCGCAGCCCAACAGGAGGCCCGTTATGTTTGTTAAAAACCCAGAGTATTTCCTGACGATCGTCAAGGAGCACAGCATCTCTAAGGCGGCGGACCGTCTCTACCTCTCCCAGCCCTACCTCAGCCAGTACCTGGCCAAGCTGGAGGCCAACCTGGGCGTCACCCTGCTGGACCGCTCCCACACTCCCCTGCGTCTGACCGCTGCCGGAGAACTGTTCCACGCCTATCTGGAGCGGCAAAGCTACCTGGACCGCCAGCTGGAGAGCGACCTGCAGCAGCTCCAGGAGCAGAAACACCAGCAGCTCCACATCGGCGTATCCACCTGGCGCGGCTCCACCCTGCTGCCGGATATTCTCCCCCGTTTTGTCACTAAATACCCCGACGTGCAGGTAGTTCTCCATGAGGCCCCGGTCCCCCAGCTGGGCAATCTGGCCTCCAGCAGCGTCACCGACTTCTGCCTCATGCACACCCCAACCGACCTCACCGACCTGAGCTACGAGCTGGTGATGCACGAGCGCATCCTTCTCATCGCCCACCGGGACCACCCCCTGGTCCAGGGACTGGACAGCCCCTGCTCCGCCCCCCTCCCCTTCGGGGATCTGCGGCAGCTGGAGCACGAGCGGCTGATGATGCTGCCCGAGGACTGGCGGCTGTCCCGCCTGCTCTACAACACCTTTAACGTACAGAATGTGGAGCCGGTGAATATCCTCACCACCACCAACAACACCACCGCCATCAACCTGGTAGCCGAAAATATGGGCTTTACCTTCCTGCCGGAGAGCGGCATCCACCGCACCCCCTACATGGACCGCCTGTCCTTCTTCACCGTGGGCGATCCCCCTCTCACCTGTCCCATGACGGTGGTGTATAAGAAAAACAGCTTCCTCTCCCCTGCCACCCGCACGTTCATCTCCCTCATCAAGGACTACTACCGGCAGTTTGACCGGGGCTCTGCCCTGTCTGACTCTTGACGGGCCACGGCAGGTGTGATACACTTGGACAGAAAGCTATACAACTGACGGAAGTGGAGTACCACATGAAGTATAGCGGACGCGTTGAGCGTCTTAATGCCGACCGTCTGGGCGCACGGAGTAAAAACCGGTGCGCCCTTTTTTTGTCAAAAAGGGCGCGGACAAAGGAGAAATTGTGTTATGATGACCGACATTGAAATCGCGCAGAGCACTCCCATGAAGCCCATTGGCGACATCGCCAAAACCGCCGGCGTGGCCGAGGAGTATCTGGAGTACTACGGCCGCTACAAGGCTAAGATCGACTACCGCCTGCTGAATGAGACCCAGGCCCCCAACGGCAAGCTGATCCTGGTCACCGCCATCAACCCCACCCCTGCCGGAGAGGGCAAGACCACTACCACGGTAGGCCTGGCCGACGCCCTGCGCCGCATGGGCAAAAACGCCCTGGTGGCCCTGCGGGAGCCCTCCCTGGGCCCGGTGTTCGGCGTGAAGGGCGGTGCGGCCGGCGGCGGCTACGCCCAGGTGGTGCCCATGGAGGACATCAACCTCCACTTTACCGGCGATTTCCACGCCATCGGTGCGGCCAACAACCTGCTGGCCGCCATGCTGGACAACCACATCCAGCAGGGCAACGCCCTGGGCATCGACGTCAAGCGCATCACCTGGAAGCGGTGCGTGGATATGAACGACCGGCAGCTGCGCAACATCGTGGACGGCTTGGGCGGCCGGATGCAGGGCGTGCCCCGGGAGGACGGCTTTGACATCACCGTGGCCAGCGAGGTGATGGCGGTTCTCTGCCTGGCTACCTCCATCTCCGACCTGAAGGAGCGGCTCAGCCGCATCATTGTGGGCTACACCTACGACGAGAAGCCGGTCACCGCCGGAGATCTGAAGGCCGCCGGCGCCATGGCCGCTCTCCTGAAGGATGCCCTCAAGCCCAATCTGGTCCAGACCCTGGAGGGCACTCCCGCCTTCATCCACGGCGGTCCCTTTGCCAACATCGCCCACGGCTGCAACTCTATCATGGCCACCCGCATGGCCCTGAAGCTGGGGGACTATGCCGTCACCGAAGCGGGCTTTGGCGCCGACTTGGGGGCGGAGAAGTTCTTGGATATCAAGTGCCGCATGGCGGGCCTCACCCCCGACGCGGTGGTACTGGTGGCTACCGTCCGGGCTCTGAAGCACCACGGCGGCATGGCCAAGGCCGACCTGAACACGGAGAACCTGGAGGCTCTGGAGAAGGGCCTGCCCAACCTGCTGCGCCATGTGGAGAATATCACGAAGGTTTACGGCCTGCCCTGCGTGGTGGCCATCAACCGCTTCCCCACCGACACCGAGGCCGAGCTGAAGCTGGTGGAGGACAAGTGCCGGGATCTGGGGGTCAATGTTGCCCTCAGCGAGGTCTGGGGCAAGGGCGGCGAAGGCGGCCTTGCTCTGGCCGAGGAAGTGGTTCGCCTGTGCCAGCAGCCCAACCACTTCCGCTTTGCCTACGACCTGGACGCCTCCATTGAGGAAAAACTCAACGCCATCGTCAAAAAAGTCTATCACGGCGACGGCGTGTCCCTCACCCCCAACGCCCGCAAACAGATGGCCCAGCTCACCGACCTGGGCTACGGCTCTCTGCCCATCTGCATGGCCAAGACCCAGTACTCCTTCTCTGACGACCAGACCCTGCTGGGTGCTCCCGATGGATTCACCGTCACGGTGCGCAACATCAAGGTGTCCGCCGGGGCCGGCTTCCTGGTGGCCCTGACGGGCGACATCATGACCATGCCTGGCCTGCCCAAGGTACCCGCCGCGGAGAAGATCGACGTGGACGAGAACGGCAAGATCACCGGACTATTCTGATCACAAGCATAAAAGTACGGCGCACCGGAAATTTCCGGTGCGCCGTTTCGTTTTATTCTTCTGTCTTGGTCTCCTGAGAAACCGGCTCCTTCTTTCTGAGCCGCCGGGCCACATCCTGCTTCAGCAGGGCATACAGCACCGAGGCCACCGGCACGCTGAGCAGCACACCCAACAGGCCAAACAGGCCGCCGCCCACCGTCACCGCCGTGAGCACCCAGATGCCCGGCAGGCCGATGGAGGTGCCCACCACCCGGGGATAGATCACATTGCCCTCAATCTGCTGGAGGATGGACAGGAACACCAGGAAGATGAGCGCCCGTACCGGGGAAACCATCACCAGCAAAAAGGCGGAGAGAATCGCCCCAATATAGGCTCCCGCCACCGGGATCAGGGCAGACACGCCGATGATGACCCCGATGAGGGCAGCGTAGTCGGGCTGGATAAAGAAGGTGCCCAGGGCGCACAGGCCGCCCAGGATGCAGGCTTCAATGAGCTGTCCGGAGACGAAATTCGTAAAGATCTCGGCGGTCAGACGGATCACGTCACTCACCCAAGGTACATGCTTGGCGGGCAGATAGGCCCGCAGCAGGCGGCGGCCCTGGTCCAGCAGCCGCTCCCGCCCTGCCAGCATGTAGATGGAAAATACCACCGCCAGCACCAGAGTGACAAACATAGAAATGATACTGCCTGTAACTACCATCATCTGGGAAGCTGCAACCGACACACTGGAGAGCACCCCGTCCAAGAAGCTGCGCAGATAGCTGCTCAGCGAACTCAGATCCAAAGCAGACAGATCCAGATACCCGGCCACCTTGTTGATCAGACTCTGGAGATTGGCCATATAGCCGCTGATACTGGCCGCAAACAGCTGCACACTGTCCACCACCTGGGGTAGCACAAAGGAAAACAGGGCCACAATAATGGCAATCAGTGCCACATAGGAGGTGAGCACCGCCAGGGGACGCCCCAGCTTGCGGTACTTCTGCCCCAAATTCCGCTCATAGTGGCGGCAGAAGAAGGCGCAGGGGCGGTTGAGCACAAAAGCGATGGCAAAGCCCAGAAACAGCGGCTTGCAGCTGGAGAGCACCAATCCCAACAGGTCCAGGATCATATCGAACTTGACCAGTGCCAGCACCAGAAGCACCGTATAGGTAATAATCAGCATCATGCTGCGCATGAAATTCTTTGGCATAAAAACCCCTTTCCCCGGGAGACGCCCCAGGTATGCGAACGATACGCTACCACACTATACCATGCCCATCTTCTGCCGTCAACATGCCCTCCCCTTCCCAGCAAAAAAATCCCCAGCCGCGTGTATGCCCACGGCTGGGGTTCCCCAAGGGTGATGCCTGTCCCTTCGGGTATTCTGGTGGCCAGAGAGATCCACAAAGCCTAAATGTGGGGAAGAAAGCAGGGAGGTGTGAGGAGGGGAGGCTTTTGTTCTCTCGTCTCTAACCACCCATAGATTAGCATATGCTAACCATTTTGTCAACCCTTTTTTGCCGAAAATCCACTGGATAAAAAAGGGACCGCTCCCCCGGAAGCGTTCCCTTAAGCGTTCACTTTATTTTTTGCTCAGCCGGTTCAACGCTGCCTTAGCGGCCATCTGCTCGGCCTCTTTCTTGCTGTGGCCCTCGCCGGAGCCGATGGGTGACCCGTTGAGATCCACGTCCACGAAAAAGCGCTTGGCGTGGTCGGGACCCTGCGCCCCCACCAGCCGGTACTTCAGCACCTGGCCGCTCTCCCGCTGCACCAGCTCCTGCAGGGCGGTCTTATAGTCCCGGGGGCTGGTGATGCCCTCAATCTCCCGGCAGAGAATATACTTCTGGATGATCTTCCGGGCGGAGCCGATGCCGCCGTCCAGATAGACTGCCGCCAGCACGGCCTCCACCGCGTCCGCCTGGATGGAGGGACGGGTGCGGCCGCCGCCGGCCTCCTCCCCCTTCCCCAGCAGCAGGTAGGAGCCCAGATCCAGGGCCTGGGCCACCTCCACCAGGCTCTCCTCACACACCAGGGCAGCCCGCACCCGGGTCAGTTCGCCCTCAGGCAGGTCTGGATGGCCCCGGTACAGGTGGTCAGCCACCACCATGCCCAGAATGGAGTCGCCCAAAAATTCCAGCCGCTCATTGCTCTGCAGCTTGCCCCGGCTCTCGTTGGCACAGGAACTGTGGGTCAGGGCGTTCTCCAGCAGCGCCTGGTTTTGAAACTGGTACCCCAGCTTTTCTTCTAAGGTGGTCATGGAATGTTCCTCACTTTTTTCAGATAATACAAGCAAAACTCCGCCCCAAGGCGGAGTTTTCCTTGTTATGATCAGATTTAGTCGATCTTATTCTGCAGGAAGTGGACCAGATCGCCTACCGTCTTGATGGAAGCGGCGTCCTCTTCGCTCATCTCATCGATGTCAAACTCCTCTTCCAGGGCCATAGACAAGTCCACAATATCCACAGAGTCCGCGTTCAGGTCATCTTCGAAGGAGGTATCCATGGTAATGGAATCCGCATCCACATTGAACTGCTCCGCGATCAGTGCGCATACCTTTTCAAAAATCATAGTCGCCTGCTCCTTTTGCTGTGCCCCAGGCACGTTTTTCTTTCCTTACTATATGCACATTCCCTCTGCCTGTCAATAGGGAATTGGCAAATTTTATGCGAGTGGGCAAAAGTGCCCAATCGGGTGTCTGTCCCCCTTACAGGTGGGTGGGGTCCAGACGCATCACCTCCACATTGTCGGTAATGTTCTCGATAATGCCGGAGGAGGCGAACTGCTTGGCCTGCCGCACGGCGTTTTTGATGGCGTAGGCGTCGGAAGAGCCGTGGGCCTTGATCACCGGCTTGGAGATGCCCAGCAGAGCGGTGCCGCCCACCTCGCTGGAGTCCATCATCTTCTTGAACTGCTTGAGTCCGCCGGAAACCATCACAGCGGCCAGCTTGGTCAGCAGGCTCTTCATGAACATCTTCTTGATCTCCCGAGCCAGGAACAGGCCGGTACCCTCCATGGTTTTCAGGAAGATATTGCCCGAGTAGCCGTCGCTGACAATGACGTCCACCGAGCCCTCCACGGCCTCCCGGGCCTCCACGTTGCCCACGAAGTTGATGCGGCCCTCCTTGGCGGCCTCCTGGAGCATGGGGTAGACGGTAGTCTGCAAGCTGGTGCCCTTGGAGGGCTCCGCGCCGATGTTCAGCAGGCCCACCTTAGGCTCCGGGCGGCCCAGCACGTGCTCGGCGTAGTAGGAGCCCATGTAGGCAAACTGGAGCAGGTACTCGGGGGGACACTCGGCGTTGGCGCCGCAGTCGATGAGCACTGCGCCGCCGTTGCCCGTGGGCACGACAGGGGCCAGGGCGGCCCGGCGGATGCCCTTGATGCGCTTGACCAGCAGAGTAGACGCCGAGAGCAGGGCTCCAGTAGAGCCAGCGGAGACAAAGGCGTCGCCGCCGCCGGACTTGAGCAGGTTGAGGCCTACGGTAAGGGAGGAGTCCTTCTTCTCCCGGAAGGCGTTGGCGGGGTTATCGCAGATCTCCACCACCTCGGAGGCGTGGGCGATCTCCACTCCGGCGGGCAGCTCCTGGATGCCGTTGCTCTCCAGCACCTTGAGGATCTCCTCCCCCCGGCCCACCAGCACGATATCCACCCCGTACTCCTTATTGGCTTGGATGGCTCCCATAACCGGAGCCTGAGGGGCGTTGTCCCCTCCCATGGCGTCAACGATGATCTTCATAAAACACCCTTCTTTCTTAGAGAGCCCTGGGCTCGTCGATCAGACCCAGCAGGTAGTCCGCCGAGACCTGATAATGCTGGCAGATAAGCACCAGCTTTTCAAACGTGGTTGTTTTGCGGCCGTTCTCCATTTCCACCACTTGGTTGGGCTTAACCCCCAACAAAGCGGCCAATTCCGCCTGGGTCTCACCTGCTTCTTTCCGCAAGCGCTTCAACCGCAGGCCATATAAATCCTTGTGAAACATATTTCCCCCTTGACAACCACACTAAAAGGATATATATTGAATCTATCCTTTTAGTGTGGTGACAGTCTTGGAATATTACTTAAAAGAACTGTATTATCTTGAGATAGAAAGCAACCGTCTGACATTTGAAAGCGATTTGGAATATCACAAAGCAGAGCAGGCCTTCTCCACCCTCCTGGATCATCTGCGGGAGCACAATGACCACCGGGAGTGTGAGCGGCTGTGGGAGTATGCCATGTCCTTTTCCGACATCTCCGCCCGCCTGGCCTTTGCGTATGGCTTCCGTCTGGCCATGTCCCTGGCCATGGGCCGCAGTTAGGTCAGGTCCAGCCCGTCCAGGGCTTCCAGAGCTCGTTTGGACAGCTCGGCATTTTTGTTTCGCTTGCCCTTCACCCGGTAGCCCAGGGAGGGAATCAGGCCAAAATTGATATTCATCGGTTGAAAGTGTACCACAGATTCGTCGCTGATGTAAAGGGCCAGCGCACCCATGGCAGTCTCCCGGGGGAAGTTGATGGGCTCCTTCCCCGCCAGCTCCCGGGCCAGTTCCATAGCGGCCAGACAGCCCGAGGCGGTGGACTCCACATACCCCTCCACACCGGTGACCTGCCCGGCAAAGCGGACCCGGGGCTCAGTGCGCACCCGGTAGTACCGGTCCAGCAGCCGGGGCGAATCCAGGAAGGTGTTGCGGTGCATCACCCCGTAGCGGACAAACTCCGCGTTTTTCAGGGCGGGGATCATGGAGAACACCCGCTTCTGCTCCGGCCATTTCAGGTGGGTCTGGAAGCCCACAATGTTGTAGATGGAGCCCTGGGCGTTGTCCTTGCGCAGCTGCACCACGGCAAAGGGCTCCTTGCCCGTCTTGGGGTCCTTGAGCCCCACCGGCTTAAGGGGCCCATAGCACAGGGTGTCCCGGCCCCGGCGGGCCATCACCTCCACAGGCATACAGCCCTCAAACACGCCGGAGTCCTCAAAGCCGTGGACCTCCGCCTCCTGGGCAGTGGTAAGCTCCTTCCAGAAGGCGTCGTACTCCTCCTCCGTCATGGGGCAGTTGATATAGTCCGGGGTGCCCCGGTCATACCGGGAGGCAAACCAGGCGCTGTCCATGTCCACGCTCTCAAAGGTCACCAGGGGGGCGGCCGCGTCAAAGAAGTGGAGGTAGCCGTTCTGGGGATAGCGCCGGCCAATGGCCTCGGCCAGGGGCTGGGCGGTGAGGGGGCCGGAGGCCACGATCACCTGTCCCTCCTCCGGAATGTCCAGCACCTCCTCCTCCACCACGGTGATGTTGGGGTGGTTTTTGATCTTCTCCGTAATGGCGGCGGAGAAGGCGTGGCGGTCCACCGCCAGGGCGCCCCCCGCCTCCACCCGGTGCTGGTCGGCGCAGGCCATGATGAGGGAATTGCACCGGCGCAGCTCCTCCTTCAACAGCCCCACCGCATTCTCCAGCTGGTCGGAGCGCAGGGAGTTGGAGCACACCAGCTCCCCGAAGTCGGGGCTGTGGTGGGCGGGGGTCATCTTCTTGGGCTTCATCTCGTACAGGCGCACGGGAATGTCCCGGTTGGCCAGCTGCCAGGCCGCCTCGCTGCCGGCCAGACCGGCCCCAATGACAATCACAGGTTCCATGGTTCCTCCTCAGGGTCTCTTTCTGTCTATATCTAGCTTATAAAGCGAAATTGCTTTACGCTTCATCTTTTTCCGTTTCCGTCTTTTTGGCGGTGGTTTTGGTGGTTTTCTTTGCGGTGGTTTTCTTGGTGGTAGTCTTTGCGGATTTCTTCGTGGAATCCGCTTTTTTTGCCGTTTTTGTCGTCTTTTTCGCGGCAGCGCTCTTCTTGGCCGCCGGCTTCTCAGCGGCCTGCTCCCCCTCCGCGGCAGGAGCGGCAGCCTCTTCGGTCTTCTTTTTCCAGCCGCCCCGCTTCTCCTCGGGTGTAAAGTTGGAACACTGTTCATTGATGCAGAAGGGCTTCTTAAAGCCACGGCCCGACTTCTTAAACATGGTCCAGCCGCACACCGGGCAGTTGTCCTTCACCGGCACGTCCCAAGTCATAAAGTCACAGCGGCGGTTCTCATCCTTGCTGTTGAGATGCTCACAGCAGTAGTAGGTGTACTGCTTGCCGGTTTTCTTGCTCTTGCCGGTGCGCTTTAAAAGCCGGCCGCCGCACTTGGGGCACTTGCCGGGCATCTCCACCACCAGGGGCATGGTGAAGTCGCACTCCGGCCATCCGGGACAGGCCAAAAAGCGGCCAAAGCGGCCCGACTTGATGACCAGGTTCCGGCCGCACTGGGGGCAGATCTCCTCGGAAACCTCGTCAGGCACCTTGATGCGCTCGCCGTCCAGCTCCTGCTCCGCCTTGTGCAGCTCTGCCTCAAAGTCGTCATAGAATTCCGAGAGCACCTTTTTCCAGTCTACGTTGCCCTCCTCTACCTTGTCCAACTCCTCCTCCATCTGGGCGGTGAAGGTGGGGTCCACAATGTCCTGAAACTTGTCCTTCATCAGGCCTGTGACCACCTCGCCCAAGGGGGTGGGCCGGAGGGCACGGCCCTCCTTCACCACATATTCCCGGTTGAGGATGGTGGAGATGGTGGGGGCATAGGTGGAGGGGCGGCCGATACCCTTCTCCTCCAGCGCCCGGATGAGGGTGGCCTCAGAGTAGCGTGCCGGAGGCTGGGTAAAGTGCTGCTGCTTGTCTGCCTTCTTCAGGTCCAGGGGCTCCCCCTCCTTCAGATCGGGCAGAGGGGACTGGGGCGCCTCGTCCTCGTCGTCCCGGCTCTCCTCGTAGACGGCGGTGAAGCCGGAGAACTTCAGCTCCGAGTGGCTGGCCCGGAAGGTGTAGCCCGCCGACTCCGTCTCGATGGAGACGCTGTCATAGACGGCAGAGGCCATCTGGCAGGCCAGAAAACGGCTCCAAATGAGCTTGTAGAGGCGGTACTGCTCGGTGGTCAGGTCCTTCTTAATCTCATCCGGCACCAGATTGACGTCGGAGGGCCGGATGGCCTCGTGGGCGTCCTGGGCGTTGCCCTTGGTCTTGTAATGCCGGGTCTGAGGCGGATAGTACTGCTTGCCGTAGCGGGTCTCAATAAAGCCCTTGGCGGCGGCGATGGCCTCCTCGGAGAGGCGCAGGGAGTCGGTACGCATATAGGTGATAAGACCCACGGTGCCCTCGCCGGTGATGTCCACGCCCTCATAGAGCTGCTGGGCGATGGACATGGTGCGGGCCGGAGTCATGTTCAGCTTGCGGCTGGCCTCCTGCTGGAGGGTGGAGGTGGTGAAGGGGGGCGCGGGGTTGCGCAGCTTCTCCTGGCGCTTCACCTTGGACACGGAGAAGGGAGCGGCGGACACCTGGGCCACAATGGCCTCGGCCTCCTCCTGGCTGTGGAGCTCCATCTTCTTCTCCCGGCCGTAGAACGTGGCCTGGAAGCCCCCCAGGTTGGGCCGCACCCGCTCCAGATCCACCTGGATGGACCAGTACTCCTGGGGGTGGAAGGCGCGGATCTCCTCCTCCCGCTCCACTACCAGGCGGGTGGCCACCGACTGCACACGGCCCGCCGACAGGCCCCGTCGAATCTTCTTCCACAGCAGAGGAGAGAGCTCATAGCCCACGATGCGGTCCAGGATGCGCCGGGCCTGCTGGGCGTCCACCAGATTCTGGTCGATGGCCCGGGGGGCGGCAATGGACTCATTGACCACCTTCTTGGTGATCTCGTTGAAGGTGACCCGGTAGGTCTTGTCGTCGGGAATGTTCAGCAGCTCCTTGAGATGCCAGGAGATGGCCTCTCCCTCGCGATCCGGGTCGGTGGCCAGATAGACTTTGCCGCTCTTTTTGGCCGCCTTTTTCAGCTCGCTGATGGTCTCCTCCTTGCCCTTGATGGGCTGGTAGTCCGGCTGGAAGCCGTGCTCCACGTCCACGCCCAGCTTGCTCTTGGGCAGGTCCCGGACATGGCCCATAGATGCCATAACTTCATAACCCGGTCCAAGGTACTTGCCGATGGTCTTTGCCTTGGACGGGGACTCTACAATGACCAGATCTGTCTTTGTTGCCATGTGACAACCTCCAATTAGCTTGATATGATAACGGGCAAAGGGTTTGCCCGAGGGATTCCTATTCCAATTCCACCAGAGGGGCGTAGCGGCCCGCGGCGCGCTGCTCGGCTGCGCCGTCCACCTGGAGCATGGTCAGGGCCGACAGCACCCGCCGGGCCGGGATCTGGGTGCGGTCCACCAGCTCGTCGGCGGTGTCCGCCCCCTCCAGCATGGCGTGGAGCACCACCAGCTGATCGTCGGTGAAGCGCTCCCGCTGCTGAGACAGAGAGATTTTCGGCCGCTGGGGCTTCTCTTCCTCTTTGGGTTCGGGAGGCGACGGCTCCGTTTTCGCTTCCTGCGGCGCTTTAGGGGGCGGTCCCAGCCGCTCCCACATGATTTCCGGGTCCATATCGGGGGCATGGGTCAGCTTTTGCGGGAACTGATCCCAGTAGCCCATCAAAATGTCCTCCCCTTTGGTCACCGGCCTGGCCCCCTGCTGAAGCAGCCAGTTTGGACCCTGACTCATGGGGGCAAAGATGCTTCCCGGCACGGCGCACACATCCCGGTTCTGCTCCAGGGCGTGGTTGATGGTGAGCATGGTGCCGCTGAACCGGGTGCACTCCACCGCCACCACTCCAAGGGACAGTCCGCTGATGAGACGGTTGCGGATGGGGAAATGTTCCGCCTTGTGGCGGGTGCCTGGCGGATACTCGCTGATGAGCGCCCCTACCGCCGCCACATCCTGATAGAGGAAGCGGTTTTCCCAGGGGTAGGGCACGTCCACCCCGCCGGCCAGCACCGATACCACCCGGCCGCCCCCTTTCAGGGCGCCCCGCAGGGCTAAGCTGTCGATTCCCTGGGCAATGCCGGACACCAGCAGAGCCCCGTGCCTGGCCAGCTCCAGCCCCAGCATTGGGGCCACCTCCTGACCGTAGGCCGAGGGACTGCGGGTGCCTACGATTCCAAAGGCCGCCTCCTCGTCAAAGCGGAAGCGATGACCCAGGATATACAGCACCACCGGCGGGTCGTCCAGCTGGCGCAGCCGCTCGGGGTAGTCCGAGTCCTGTATGGTCATAATCTTGACTCCCAGCTGGTCACACCGGCCCAGGATGGCGTCGCTCTCCTCCATCCCCTTGTTTAAAAGGCTCCGCACCGCCGGGGCGGAGAGCCAGGAGAGGGGCTCCAAATCCTCCCGCAGAGCAAAGTATACCCGCTCCGGAGTTCCAAAGTACTCCAGCAGCCGCAGAATACCCCGCTGCCCCACTCCCTTTCTCGTGGTCAGCCAGAGCCAGTAGTTTACCGCCGCCATGGGCCCCCTCCTTTCTTCCCAGGGGATTTTCTTTACAAGCCCATCCGGGCTGTGGTACAGTATTTTTATCAAGGTGCGGGCGCCGCCCGCATCGATTTCATCCAGAAATGAGGAATGGTTATGACTTCGCTTCGTACCCGGCCTCACCGCGCCTGGGCCGTCTGCTTGGGCTGCTCCATCGCCCTGTTCACGGTGATGGGCCTTGGCGTCAATGTCTTTACCATCTATCAGCCTTGGATCATCCAGGTGTATGGGTTTACCAACGCTCAGGGCTCCTGGATCACCACGGTGCGCAGTCTGTTCTCCCTGCTTGCCATGTTCACGGTGGGCGTCCTGTGCCGCCGCCTTGGGCTGCGGTACACCATGACCTTAGGGGTGGCTTGCTTTGCCGCCTCCTACGCCCTGTTTGGGGCCGCCAGTACCTTTCCTGCCTACTGTGTTGCCGCCGCGCTGTCCGGCCTGGCCTACGCATACGGGGGAATGATCCCCCTGACCCTGGTCATCTCCAACTGGTTTCAGCGCCGGCGGGGGCTTGCTCTGGGGCTGGCGGCGGCGGGCAGCGGTCTGCCCACCATCTTCTTCCCGCCCCTGCTCACCCAGGTCATCACCCGCTGGGGCCTGAAAACCGCTCTGTACAGCGAGGCGGTCTTTGGGGTACTGCTCACTCTGGCCGTTTTCCTGCTGGTACGCAGCGACCCCGCTCAGGTGGGACTCACCCCCTACTGCGCCGGGCAGGCGGACAAACAGGCCGCTGCCCGTTCCGCCCCCGCAGGGCTGCGCCCCATCCACTGGTGGACAGTGGCGGTAGCAGCCTTTCTCATCGGCGCCCCACTGGGTCCTGGCTTCTCCCACCTGACGGTTCTGTACACCAGCTGCGGCTATGACCCCATTCTGGTGGCCTTCCTCATGTCCTACCTGGGGGTGGTGCTCATGGCCGCCAAAGTACTCTACGGACAGCTCAGCGACAAGCTGGGCAGCCGCACCGCCAACACCCTGGTATTCGCCGTAATGCTTTCTGGCCTTCTGCTGTGCTCCATGGCGGGGCTGCAAAGCGTTCCCCTGGCTTTTGTGGCCATCACCCTCACCGCCCTTGGCATGCCCATCTCCTCGGTCACCCTGTCGGTGTGGGCTGGGGATCTGAGCGGCGAGGAGACCTACCAGCGCACGGTGCGGTGGTTCACCACCATCTATATGCTGGGCTCACTCACCGCTGGGCCGCTGCCCGGACTGGCCGCCGACCGGCTGGGCAGCTATGTGCCAGCCTATCTGCTCTTTGCCGTCATGCTCCTGGTGGCCGCCTTCCTGGTGCAGGGGGTCTACTACCGCCTGAATCTGGGAAAGCGTCCCCAATAAGTCTTTGCTCGCTGCGGGCCGGTCA
>CABVDR010000054.1 GCA_902497145.1 uncultured Oscillospiraceae bacterium | reverse complement strand
GGGAAAACTTTTTAAGCAAAGAAATCGGCAAAGGAGCGCTTCTCCTCCATGGCGGTCATCATGTCCCCCATCTTGGAGAGATCGCCCGCCAGAATCACGCCGCACAGCTTGCCAGCGGTGAAGTAGTACCGCTCCAGGGTACCTCGGGCCTCGTCCCGGACCTCCACCGTCTTGTACTCCACGCCGGGCTGCTTTCCGGGGTCGCCCAGGGAGAACAGCTCGGTGCCCATGCCGTGGAAGGCCAGCACCGGCGCAATGGGCTTGTACTCCGCCAGCTCTCCGGCGGCGCAGGCGCCTGCCGTCTTGCCCTGCTCCTGGGCCTCGGGCCACAGGGCGTAGTTGACCCCCTGGTACTGGGCGCAGTCGCCGCAGGCATACACACCGGGCAGGTTGGTCTCCATGCGCGCATTGACCAGGATGGCCCGGTCAATCTCAATGCCCGCGCTCTGGGCGATGGCGGTATTGGCCCGCACGCCGCAGGACACCACCACCAGCTGGGCGGGGATGACCTCGCCGCTGCCCAGCTCCACGCCGGTGACGGCGTCGCCGCCCTGGATGGACTGGATCTGCACTCCGGTCTCCACCCGCACCTCCGACTTGGCGCAGGCGTCCAGCAGCAGGGCCGCGGTCTGATCGTCCAGCTGACGGCCCATAAGCTTGGGGGCCAGCTCCAGGACAGTCACCGCAATGCCCGCCTTGCGCAGCTCCCAGGCGGCTTCCAGACCCAGCACGCCGCCGCCGATGACCACGGCCTGCTTGAGGGTATTGCCCATGGCCTGGATCTTCTCCACATCGCTCAGGCGGCGGATGGCCACCACCCCCTGCTTGTCGTGGCCGGGGATGGGCGGGATGAAGCACTCGCTGCCCAGGGCGAAGATGAGCTTGGTGTAGGGCAGCTTGAAGCCGCCGTCCAGCTCCACCTGCTTATTTTGAGTGTCCACCGCCACCACCTGCCGCTCCAGGATCTGGACGATGTTCTGGCCCTCATACCACCCGGCGGGATGCAGGGCCATCTGGTCGGCGGTGAGGCCGGAAAGCATGGCTTTCGTCAGCATGGGCCGCTGATAGGCCGGACCCTCGTTGGAGATAAGCAGGATACGGCCCGTCTTGTCCCGCTCCCGGATGGCCTGGGCGGCGCTGACGCCGGCACAACCGTTGCCCAGAATGACGTAGGTGTTCTGGGTGTCGTTGCGGAAGGCGGTTTCTTCGACCTCCACCTCCACAAACTTGTCCCGGCCTACGCCGCACACCGGGCAGGTATCCAGGGAGGCGTCGAAAATTTCGCCACACACCAGGCACTTGACCAGCTTGCGCTTGCCGGAGGCCTTCTTCTCCTCCTCCTTTTTTACCGGTACGTAGTACTCAGGACCCACGCCGCACACCGGGCAGCGCTCCTTGTCCGACTCAAACACCGCGCCGCACACCTTGCACCGCACCAGCTCCGCCTTGGGGGCCTTCTCCTCCCCGGTGAGGGGAACAAAGTGCTCGGGGCCTACCTTACAGACGGGGCACACCTCCGCGTCGGCATCGAACACCGCGCCGCACACGTCACAGCGCACCTTGCCCTTGGGAGCGCGCTGGATGGGATGGAGATTGTCCCGCACAGCCTGGGCAAATTCCGCGCCGTACTCCTGGGCCTGGTGGAGCTGATCCTCGCTGGGCTTGAAGCGCACCCGGAAGCCCTCCAGGGTCTTGAGCTTAAGCTGTTTGAGGCGCTCCATGATGTGGGGCACGCCCTCGCCGCTCCAGCCGTAGCTGCCGAAGGCGGAGGCCACCTTCCCCCCGTGGGTGCCGGCGAACATGCCGGTAGTCAAATCCCAAATGGGCTTTAACGCCTCGCCCACGATGGTGGGGGTGCCCAGGAGGAAGCCGTCGGCGTAGAGAAGCTCCTGAGCCACCTGGGCGGCGTCGGCCTCCACCATGTCGTAAATCCGTACGTCGATGTCCCCCTGAGCCTCAATGCCCTTGGCAATGGCCTGGGCCAGCTGCCCGGTGTAGCCGTAGGCGCTGACGTAGGGAATGATCACCGTGGGTCGGGGGTTAGGATTGATGACGGTGGACCACTGCTCATAGGTGTCCAGCATGTGGGGGATGCCAGTGTCCAGCACCGGGCCGTGGCCGGGGCAGATCATCTCCAGCTCCAGGGGGCGCACCCGCTTCAAAGCGTCCAGCATAAAGCTCTTGAAGGGGCCGATGATGCAATCGTAGTAGTACTTGGTGGCCTTCCAGTAGCCCTCCTGGTCGGTGACGGAGCTGACCAGAATGCCGTCACAGGCGTAGTGGGAACCGAAAGAGTCACAGGTGACCAGCACCTTCTCCTCCCGGATATAGGTATACATGGTGTCGGGCCAATGGAGATTGGGCACCACCATAAACTCCAAGGTCTTGTCGTCCAGCTCCAGGGTCTGGCCATCCTTGATGGCGATGGAGTAGAAGTCCCGGTTGACAATCTCTTTCAAAAAGTTGATGGCGCAGCCGGTGGCCACGATCTTCAAGCGGGGATTGAGCTCCAGCAGGCGCTCCACGCTGCCGCTGTGGTCGGGCTCGGTGTGGCTGACTACCAGATAGTCCACCTGGTCGATGGGGGTGATAGCGGCTACTTTCTCCAGCCAGCTGTCCAGGCACTTGGCCTTGGCGGTCTCAAATAAAACGGTGTGGTTGGCCGTTTTCAGCACGTAGGAATTGTAAGTGGTGCCGTACTCGGTGTACATGATAATGTCGAACACCCGCAGGTCGTGATCCAAGGCTCCGGTAAAATAGAAACCGGGCTTAAGTTCCAGAATACCCATGTGCAATTCTCCTTTGTGTTGATCTCCCGAAGGGTCATCTGTATTGTATCCTATTTCTTGGCCGCCGCCAATCTTTTTTTCCTATTTATAAGGGGGATTATTTCCGGCTTCCTAAAATATGGAGAAAGCGGATCTCCTGAACGTCATAGGTGCTTAGGGGCCGAAAGTCGGAATCCTGACTGTGGGCAGCCACCAGAACATTGTCCAACGTAGCGGGAGACCCCACCTCCACCACCACCGGGGTATGACCGAAGAGCTCACTGTCAAAGCGGAGCTGGACAAAATCCCCGGGCAGCAGCTCGTTAATCGAAGCCCGCACCCCCACCGGCCCCCGGTTCTCCTGTTTCCGGGTCAAAAAATTATAGAAGTAAGGTACTCCCGTCCAAGCCGGCGCTTTATTGTTGGGGCCGATGTAGTACCAACCCAAATCCGGGGTGTAGTTCATAAAAGGTGCCCCAGCGTAAAGGCACTGGGAGGCAAAGTTGGTGCAGTCGCCCCCCAGTTCATCAAAGTTATAGTAGCGCGGATTGCGGCTGAAGGCCCAGCGGTGGGCGTAACGCACCGCCGCGTCCCGGTTGTATGGAATGAGCGGCATAGTCCTCTCCCCTTTCCGCCTATCCTATGCGGGCCATCGCCTTTCTGTACCAATAAAAAAACGTGGGAGCGACGAAGAACGCCACTCCCACGTGATGCTTTATAACGGGCTTAGAAGGGAAACGAAGTTTCCCGCAAAGTTCTTTTGTCTACTTTTCTTTCAAGAAAAGTAGATCAAACCTCCTTGCCGGAGAGGAAGCACTCCAGACGGTCCAGGCCGGCCTTGATGTTCTCCATGGAGGTAGCGTAAGACCAGCGGATGAACTCGGGAGCGCCGAAGCTGGTGCCGGGCACCACGGCCACCTTGCCGTACTTGAGGAACATGCTGCCGAAGTCGTCGGCGTCCTTGATGACATGGCCGAAGAGCTCCTTGCCAAAGACCTTGCTGATGTTCATCATGACATAGAAGGCACCCTCGGGCTTGATGCAGGAGACACCCTCGATCTGGTTCATGCGCTCCACCATGTAGTTGCGGCGCTCCTCAAAGGCCTCACGCATCTTCTCCACGGTGTCCTGAGAGGCAGACAGAGCCTCAGCAGCAGCGGCCTGGGAGATGGAGCAGGGAGAACCGGTGCAGTGGCCCAGGTAGTTGCCGATGACCTTAGAGATGCTGGCGGGGGCGGCCACGTAGCCGATACGCCAGCCGGTCATGGCATAGGACTTGGACACGCCGTTGACCAGCAGGGTACGCTCCTTGATTTCGGGGCTGATGGCGGCCAGGCTGACAAACTCCTCGTTGTCGTAAGCCAAACGGTAGTAAATCTCATCAGAGATGACATAGATGTCTTTCTCCACGCAGACCTTGGCAATGGCCTCCAGCTCCTTGCGGCTGTACATCATACCGGTGGGGTTGGAGGGGTTGTTGAGGATCATGCACTTGGTCTTGGGGGTGATGGCAGCGGCCAGCTTCTCGGGGGTGATCTTGAAGTGCTCGGCCTCGGTGGCGTTCACCACCACGGGCACGCCGCCCACCATGCGGATGAGCTCAATGTAGCTGACCCAGTAGGGGGCGGGCAGGATGACCTCGTCGCCGGGGTTCACCAGGGCACGCAGGGCCACGTAGACGCAGGGCTTGGCACCGTTGGAGACGGAGATCTCAGCGGGGGTGTACTCCAGACCGCAGTCCTCCTTCAGCCGCTTGCAGATGGCCTTGCGCAGGGCCACAGTACCCACGGAGGGCGTATACTTGGTGTCGTTATTCTGGATGGCCTGGATACCAACCTCCTTGATGTAGTCGGGAGTGGGGAAATCAGGCTCACCGGCGCCGAAGCCGATAACATCCAGGCCGTCGGCCTTCATCTGCTTGAACATGGTATCAATCGCCATGGTGGCGGAAGGCTCGATGGCCAGTGCAATCCGGGACAACTCTTTCATAGGAAACGCCTCCGTATCGTTATATTTGCAAGGTTTCTTTCATAATAATGCAATTTAGGCTTTGCTTTGCATGGAAAGCTGCAAAACTAAAATGCTTACAATCTTTGCCCGCTGTTCCAAAACCTTGCACTTCATTACCTTTGTCACAGCAGGAAGTATTATATTCCTCCCACAAAGAAAATGCAAGCCCATTCTTGTAAAATTTCAAAACTTTTGCATTCTCTCTTTAGACAATATGCAAAAAACGGGCCCCGGCCAAAGCCGGAGCCCGCATGGAAACGGTGGAATTTGGATCAGATCCGCTCGCGGATGAGGCGGCCCATCTCCAGGGTACCGATGGCCTTCTCCCCCGCCTTGGCGATGTCGGCGGTGCGGTAGCCGTCGGCCAGGACGGCGTCCACCGCCTGCTCCACGGCGTTGGCCTCGTCGGCCAGGTGGAAGGAGTAGCGGAGCATCATCGCCACAGAGAGAATGGTGGCAATGGGGTTGGCCTTGTCCTGTCCGGCGATGTCGGGGGCGGAGCCATGGATGGGCTCGTAGAGGCCGGGGGCGGTGTCGCCGATGGAGGCGGAGGGCAGCAGGCCGATGGAGCCGGTGATCATGGAAGCCTCGTCGGAGAGGATGTCACCGAACATGTTCTCGGTGACCACCACGTCAAACTGGCTGGGGTCCCGGACCAGCTGCATGGCGGCATTGTCCACCAGCACGTCCTCGTACTCCACGTCGGAATATTCCTCCGCCAGACGGTGCATCACCTGCCGCCACAGGCGGCTGGTCTCCAGCACGTTGGCCTTGTCCACGGAGGCGACCTTTTTGCGGCGCAGGCGGGCCAGCTCAAAGGCGCGGCGGCCGATGCGCTCGATCTCCTTTTCGGAGTAGGCCATGCGGTCAGAGGCCTCCTCTCCCCGGTCCTCGGTCTGGTAGCGCTCCTTCTGGCCAAAGTAGATGCCGCCGGTGAGCTCCCGGACCATCATCAGGTCAATGCCCTTGTCGGCGGTCTCCTTTTTCAGGGGGCAGGCGTCGGCCAGAGCGGGACGGAGAGCGGCGGGGCGCAGATTGGCGTAGAGGCCCAGATCCTTCCGGATGGAGAGCAGAGCGGTCTCGGGGCGCTTCTCCGGGTCGGTGGAGTGGCCCCACTTGGGACCGCCTACCGCGCCCAGCAGAACAGCGTCGCAGGCCTTGCATGCCTCGGCCGTGCCGTCGGGGTAGCTCTTGCCCACCGCGTCAATGGCGCAGCCGCCCATGAGCACGTCGGTGTAGGTGAAGGTGTGGCCGAACTTTTTGCCCACCTGGTCCAGAACCTTGACGGCCTCCCCCACTACCTCGGGGCCGATGCCGTCGCCGCGGATGAGAGCGATCTTGTAATTCATTTCGCCACCCCCCGGGCCTTGAGAGAGTTGAGCAGGCCGCCGCTCTCAATGATGCCCTTGATGAACTCGGGGAAGGGTGCGGCCTGATAGGTTTTCCCGGTGGTCTGGTCGGTAATCACGCCGGTGGTAAAGTCTACATCCACCTGGTCGCCGGGCTGAATTTCCTCAGCGGCCTGGGCGCACTCCACGATGGGGAAGCCGATGTTGATGGCGTTGCGGTAGAAGATGCGGGCGAAAGAGGGGGCGATGACGCACTTCACGCCGCAGGACTTGATGGCCAGAGGGGCGTGCTCACGGCTGGAGCCGCAACCGAAGTTAGGGCCGGCCACAATGATGTCGCCGGGCTGAACGGTGGAAGCAAAATCGGCGTCGATGTCCTCCATACAGTGGGAGGCCAGAGCGGCGGGAGAGGGATCATTCAAATGGCGGGCGGGGATGATGACGTCGGTATCCACGTTGGCGCCGTATTTATAAACCTTCATCAGGTCTCAATCCTTTCTGAATCAATGTAGGAATTGGGGAGCGGAATGAAAAAGGAAACGAACCGAAAAACGAAGAATCTTTCTGTCCTCCTCTCCCCTTCCGAAAACCCCAGAGGCGAAACGAAGTTTCGCACAAAGTTCTTTGCTAAGCTTTCTTTCAAGAAAGCGTGCGGGGGTCGGCGACACAGCCGGCAATGGCGGAGGCGGCAGCCACGGCGGGAGAGGCCAGAATGACCTCACTGGTGACATGGCCCATGCGGCCGACAAAGTTGCGGTTGGTGGTGGAGACGGTGCGCTCCCCTTCCGCCATGACGCCCATGTGGCCGCCCAGGCAGGGGCCGCAGGTGGGGGTGGAGACAGCCGCGCCGGCCTCGATGAAGGTCTCAATGAGTCCCTCCTTCATGGCCTGGAGGACAATCTCCTGGGTGGCAGGAATCACAATGCAGCGTACATTAGCGGCCACCTTCTTGCCCTTCATGACGGCGGCGGCGGCGCGCAGGTCGCTGATGCGGCCGTTGGTGCAGGAGCCAATGACCACCTGGTTGATGGGCAGACCGGCTACCTCGGAAACCACCTTGGTGTTCTCGGGCAGGTGAGGCATGGCCACGGTGGGCTCCAGCTTGTCCAGGTCGATGACCACCTCACGGACGTACTCCGCGTCGGCGTCGGCCTCGAACGCCTCGCAGGGGCGGTTCACCCGGCCGCTGATGTACTCCATGGTCTTTTCGTCCACAGGGAAAATGCCATTCTTGCCGCCGGCCTCGATGGCCATGTTGGAGATGGTGAAGCGGTCGTCCATGGAAAGGGAGCTGACGCCCTCCCCGGCAAACTCCAGAGACTGATAGAGGGCGCCGTCCACACCGATCTCGCCGATCAGGTGGAGGATCACATCCTTGCCGGAGACCATGGGCTGCAAGCTGCCCTTCAAGGTGACCTTAATGGCGGCGGGCACCTTGAACCAGAGAAGGCCGGTGGCCATGGCAGCGGCCATGTCGGTGGAGCCGATGCCGGTGGAGAAGGCGCCCAGAGCGCCGTAGGTGCAGGTGTGGGAGTCAGCGCCCACGATGATCTCGCCGGGGGCGCACAGGCCCTTTTCGGGGAGCAGGGCGTGCTCTACGCCCATCTGGCCCACATCAAAGAAGTTGGTGATGTTGTGCTTGTGGGCGAAGTTGCGGGCCTGCAGGCACAGCTCAGCGGATTTGATGTCCTTGCAGGGGGTGTAGTGGTCCAGGACGATGGAGATCTTGTCCTTGTCAAAGACCTGGCTGAAGCCGGCCTTCTCAAACTCGGTGATGGCCACGGGGGTGGTGATGTCGTTGCCCAGGACCATGTCCACCTTGGCCTCGATGAGCTGGCCCACCTCTACGTGGTCCAACCCAGCGTGCTTGGCCAGGATTTTCTGCGTCATTGTCATACCCATATGTAACTTCCTCCTTCGGGAATGTTCTTTCCCTGTTATCCTAGCAGAGCTCTTGCCAAAAGAATGTAAACCATGTTACAATCTCAAAAAACTTTCTTTCCATTTTGTTTTTCTTTCCTGCGATGGAATTTGTTCTGTGTATTCCCGCCTCCTGCGGGGCGGGAATACAGAAAAATAGATACACTCAAGGAGATGAATGCTGTGGACCAGCTCCACCACATGGAATTGAACCTCCCCCCAGACATCTGGCGGCCCTTCGCCCAGCAGCGGTGGGCCATTCGGTGCCCGGCTGGCTACCTTATCTATTTGCAGAACACAGCAGCCACCTGCTTCTATTACCTGAAATCCGGCCAGGTGAAGAGCTTTATCCAGTCCCCCGACGGGGGCGAGCGGGTGCTGAACCTGTACCAGGCGGGCAGCCTCTTCGGGGAGGCCTCCTTCTTTGACGAGCTGCCCCGGGTGTCCTCCGCCGTGGCCATGACCCCCTGCGAGCTGGTGCCCATTGACCGGGAGCTGCTGAGCCGGGAGTTTGCCGCCCACCCGGAGCTGGCTCTGGCCATGATGAAGTACCTAGCCCGCACCGTGCGGCTCCTCTCCGACCAGGTGGACCAGATGGCCTTCCGGCCCGCCCGGTGGCGGGTGGCCCGGTTTCTCACGGTCAATGCCGACGGGAACGGCCGGGTGTCCTGCCCCCAGGAGGAGATCGCCGCCACCATCTCGGTGAGCCGGGTAACCGTCAGCCGCATCCTCAACCAGCTGGCCCGGGAGGGGCTGATCTCCCTGAGCTACCGCTCCGTGCAGATTTTGGACCGTCCCGGCTTGGAGGCACTGTGCCAATAACGTTACTCTTTCTGCCCATGCCTTTCGTAATGGAAGGCATGGGCTTTTTCCTGTTCTAAAAAAAGTTTCCCCTCCCCCATTGACAAAGATCCTTGTCAATGCTATTCTAAGGATGACAAAGATAGTTGTCAAAACGACATAGATTCTTGTCATGAAAGGAGACTGCATCATGCCGCTTGGAAACCGACTGAAAGAGCTGCGGGCGGCGAAGGGGCTCAACCAGCAGGGGCTGGGGTCGCTGGTTGGCGCGTCCCGCCAGACCATCAGCCTTATTGAGCGGGGGGACTACAACCCCTCTATCACTCTGGCCCTGCGCATCGCAAAGGTATTTGGAACCACGGTAGACGAGGTATTTTATCTCACCGACGAGGAGGAAGAATCATGAAAAAGGAACGAAGCAACAAGGCGATCTATACCCGGTTTACTATCATTATTCTGGTGTGTGCCGCTTTGGGCGGCGTGGTGGGCTTCTGTGCCGCCATGGCGGGAAAAAACTTACTTGATTCCGCAGGCAGTCTGAACATGGCCCTGGCCTCTCTGGGCCAGCTTTGGTTTCTTCCCGGGTATGTGCTGCTGGTGGTGAGCACCGTCTACTATCTCCGGGGCAAGGCCCTGCTGCCCCAGGCGGAGGCAGATGACGACGCCTTTGAGGAGGCCGACCGGCGGCTGTGTTTGGCCCTGATCCTCTCCGGGGCTGCGATGGTGTGGCTGTTTATCGCTCTGGGCATCAACGGACAGACCGATTGGGCCAACAATCAGGCCATGTGGCTGAGCGATCATGTTTTGCGCATCGGCGGCCTGATGGAGGGCGTGCTGTTCATTGCTAATCTGGTCGTTCAGCTGATCTGGGTGGTGGCCCTCCAGGCCATAACCGTGAAGGCCACCAAGGTCATCCATCCGGAAAAGAAGGGCAATGTGTTTGACACCAAGTTCCAGAAGGACTGGTACCGCAGCTGCGACGAGGCCGAGCAGCAGCAGATTGGCCAGTGCAGCTACTTCTCCTTCCGGGTGATGAGCGCCCTCTTCCCCATCGTCATGGTGGTGCTGTTTATCCTGGCCGACAGCGGCATGGCCCAGCCGGGGTGGATTCTGCTGGTGGGCGGACTGTGGATGGTACAGCTGATGACCTACCAGTGCATGGCGTACATTCTGGACCACGGAAAGAAAAAACGCAGCGTTTGACAAAAAGCAAAAATGGGAGCCTGAGCAGATGCTCAGGCTCCCATTTCTTTATTTTATAAGGAAATCCAGCGACCCAGGGGGATTCTCCGTCCCCTTCTCCAGCAGAGACACCAGGGCGGCGATGGTCCTTTCAATCTCCTCCTTGGTGGACGGGACGATGGTGTTGTCCATCTTCACGGTAAGAATAATGAGCACGATCTCGGCCAGCTCGTCGGGCCGGTCAAAGTGGATCTCCCCCGCCTGGATGCCCTGGCGGATGATCTCCGCGAGCACTGGCTTGAGCTCAGTGATCAGGTGGTTGATATAGGTCTGATGTAAAAATGCCTTCTCCTGGGCTCCCGCCCCGGCTCCGGCCTCCGACTTGGAGTACTCTGTGGAGGAGGAGCGGCAGGCCTTAAAAATCATGGCCATGCGGGTGAAGGGAGGGATGTCGGTGCGGGCGGACAGGCTCTGGGCAGTTTTCAGGGGCGCTTCGTAGCTGCGCTGGACCAGAGCCTCCACAATGGCGTCCTTGGAGGGAAAGTAGTAATAGATACTCCCCTTCCCGATGCCCGCAGCCTGGGCGATATCGCTGACTGAGATCGTCTGCACGCTGCGCTCCGCCAGCAGCCGCTGGAGCGCGTCTAAAATCAAGTCGTATTTGTTCTGATCTTTGGCCATGGCTTATAACCTTTCTTTTGGAAATCTCATCCTTGTCTTTATTTTTTACAGTATAACACAGTTTTTTCTCCGCACAAATGAAATAATTACCAAATCTTTCTTTTTGGATGTTAATTGGAAGAAAAACGTATTGACCGGCGGTCGAAAACGTGCTAGTCTACCGTTAGAATTGTTTCGACCACTGGTCGAAAAAAGGAGGATCCCAATGACATACGCAGACATGTTTTCCGAAGTAAAAGGGATGCTGGCGGGGGCAGATGTCAGTGATATCCATGAGCATCTGGCCTATCAATTCAACATCATCGGGGAGGCCGAGGGCATTTTTTATGCCGAGGTCAAGGAGGGCAAGCTGTATATCGAGCCCTACGAGTACTTCGACCGGGACGTGATGTTCACCTGCACCGCGGACACCCTGTTTAAACTGGCCAAGGGCAAGACCGACCCTGTGCTGGCCTTTACCACCGGCAAGCTGAAGGTGGAGGGTAACATTGATAAAGCGCTGAAGCTGGGCGACCTGCTGGCCAGCAAGAGAAAGGGCTGAGCTTATGGGTATGCTGAAAAAGGCCGCCGCCCTTGTGGGTCTGGCGGCTGCGGCGGAGGGACTGGGCACCGCCTACTTCTACCGCCGCACTATGATCCGCTCCAATGTCAAGGCGGAGCGCAGCGCCAAGATGTCCGGTATCGACTGGAGTCAGTACTACCCCCTGATGCACGAGAACCGGGACTGGCTGCTCCAGCAGCCCCATGAGGAGGTGGGCATCCTCTCCCACGACGGCCTGAAGCTCCATAGTACCTACTTTCCCGGCCCAGGCAACAAGGTGGCCATCTGCTTCCATGGCTACACCAGCAGCGGAATGCAGGAGTATCCCACCCTGGCCCGCTGCTTTATGAGCCGGGGCTTTGGGGTGCTCATCGTCGACCAGCGCTCCCACGGCCAGAGTGAGGGCAAATACATCGGCTTTGGCTGCATGGACCGGCTGGATGCCCTGGAGTGGATCCGCTGGACCATCGACAAGGTGGGTCAGGATGCCCAGATCATTCTCCATGGCGGCTCCATGGGCGGGGCCACCGTGTGCATGGTCAGCGGCATGGACCTGCCGCCCCAGGTGAAGGGTATCGTCTCTGACTCCGCCTTCACCTCCCCCAAGTATGTCTTTACCCATGTGCTCCACAGCATGTACCACCTGCCCGCCTTCCCCATGATCTCCCTGGCTGACCAGGTCAACAAGCGCCTGGCGGGCTATGGCCTGGACGACTGCAACGCCGCCCGGGAGGTCCGCCGCGCCAAGGTCCCCATGCTGTTCATCCACGGCAGCAAGGACACCTTTGTTCCCCCCTGCATGTGCGATGAGCTGTATGAAAACTGCGCCGCCCCCAAGACCAAATACATCGTGGAAGGAGCGGGCCACGTGGAGAGTTACTATAAGGACCCCAAGGCCTATGAGGCGGTCCTGGACAACTTTATTGGAGGAATTATCAAATGATGCGTAAACACAAAGGTTATCCGGTCTACCCCCTGACCGTGGCCCAGAAGTTCCATCTGTTCTATCTCCCCTATTGTCCCAGCGCTGCGGTCATGAACATCGGCACCCGCCTGACCATCCAGTCGGAGATCGACTGGGATCTGCTCAAACAGTCCATCTACCAGGCCTATGACCGCTGCGAGGGCATGCGGGTCCGCTTTGCCAAGGACAAGGACGGCACCTACTACCAGTACGTGGTGGACAAAGAAGAGCGGGACATCGAGTTTGTGGACTTCTCCCAGGGTACCCTGGAGGAGGCTGACAAGGTGATGCAGCAGTGGACCACCGTCCCCTTCAAGATGGAGGACTCCCCCCTCACCCGGATTGTCATGATCAGCCTGCCCGACGGCTTTAACGGCATCTACTTTTTGGGCCACCACATGATCGTGGACGCCCAGTCTCTCATCTGTTTCCTGAAGGACATCATTGAGCTCTACTGCAGCCAGAAGTATGAGGGCGTCCCCGCTCCCAAGGAGATGGCCTCCTACATCGAGCAGATCCAGAAGGATCTGGCCTACGAGGCGGGCAGCAAGGCCCAGCTGCGGGACATGGAGTTCTTCCAGAAGGAGATCGAGTCCTCCGAGCCCATCTACAACGGCATCCACGGCACCGACAAGCTGGAGGCCGCCCGGCAGATGTTCCACAATCCGGAGCTGCGCACCGCCTTCAACGCCTCCGGCGACACCACCTCCGCCCTGGACATCTTCCACCTGGAGGGCGAGCCCACCCAGCGGCTGATGAACTTCTGCGAGGAGTACCGGGTCTCCCTGGTGTGCCTGCTGCTGATGGGCATGCGTACTTACTTCCAGAAGATGAACGGCCACGACGATGTGTCCATCAACAACGCCATCGCCCGCCGGGCCACCCTAAAGGAGAAGAAGTCGGGCGGCACCCGCATCCACTCCTTCCCCTTCCGCACCTGCTTTACCCAGGACATGAAGTTCATTGACGCCATCTACGCCATCCGGGACAAGCAGAACGAGTACTTCCGCCACGCCAACTACGACCCCACCGCCTACTTTGCCTACCGCGCCAAGACCTATCCCCAGCCCCACGCCGGTCTGACCTATGAGCCCATCTCTCTCACCTACCAGCCCCTCACTCTGAAGGAAAAGGGCCTGGATCAGCTGGGCGACATCCGCTACACCACCAAGTGGTATCCCAACGGCATGACCCCCCAGGCCGTGTACCTGACCGTCATGCACCGCCCCGAGGACAACGGCCTGGACTTCAACTTTGAGCACCAGGTGAAGGCCTTCTCCCGGGAGGAGCTGGAGTACTTCTACTACTATCTGTGCAAGATCATGTTCAAGGGCGTGGAGAACCCCGACCTGACCATCGGCGAGATCATCAAATTAGTGTAAAAGAGGACGTTAATTATGTTTGAGAAATTGGTTGAGATCATCTGCAACTATGTGGAAGTAGAGCCCGAGAAGATCACCCCCGACTCCCGTTTTATGGAGGATCTGGGCTTTACCTCCTTTGACTTTATGAGCATGCTGGGCGAGGTGGAGGACACCTTCGACATCGAGGTGGACGAGGCCGAGGTAGTGAAGCTGCGCACCGTGGGTGAGGCGGTAGACTACATCCAGAAGCTGGCCGACTGAGAACAGGAGTAACGACTATGTTAACCAGTACCATTCGCGACATGCTGGTCCAGGCCCAGGAGCGCTTTGGTCCGGAAGTCGCCGTGCGCTATAAGATCGGCAAGCACGAAATTGCCGACAAGACCTACAACCAGCTGCGGGAGGACAGCGAGCGCTTCTCCAACGCCCTGTCCGCCCTGGGCGAGCAGGGCAGCCACATCGCCGTCATCGGCCCCACCTCCTACGCCTGGATGGTGACCTATCTGGGCACCGTCAACAGCGGCAGCGTGGCCGTCCCCCTGGACGCCTCCCTCCCCGCCAACGAGGTTTGGGAGCTGCTGGACCGGGCCGACGTTACCACCCTGGTGGCCGACGCTGCCCGGAAGGACGTGGCCGAGGGGGCCAAGGAGCACTGCCCCAAGCTCAAGCACGTGGTGCTCATGCAGCAGGAGGAGGACAGCGACCAGGCCCTCTCCTTCCCCAAGCTTCTGGAGGCCAACCCCGGCCCCTGTGACATCCAGCCCCAGCCCGACCAGCTGTGCACCATCATGTTTACCTCCGGCACCACCGGCAAGAGCAAGGGGGTCATGCTCACCCACCGCAACCTGGCCGAAAACGCCACCAGCATCAACATGAACCTGCCCGAGCGGCTGGTGCTGCTCACCGTGCTGCCCATCCACCACGCCTACTGCCTGTGTCTGGACATCCTCAAGGGCATCACCCTGGGTGCGGTCATCTGCATCAACGACTCCCTGCTGCGGGTGATGAAGAACATCCAGCTCTTCAAGCCCGAGATGATTCTGATGGTCCCTCTGATGATTGAGACCATTGCCAAAAAGCTGGAGGAGAACACCATCCTGCCCCCCAAGCTGGTGAAGAATACGGTGTTCGGCAAGCAGCTGACCACCATCTGCAGCGGCGGCGCTTACCTGGATCCCTCCTATCTCGACCTGTTCGAGAAGTACGGCATCACCATCCTGCCCGGCTACGGTATGACCGAGTGCTCCCCCGTCATCAGCACCACCCGGCCCTGGAACATCAACAAGAAGTCGGTGGGTCAGCTCATTGACAACTGTGAGGCCAAGACGGTGGACGGCGAGCTGTGGGTCCGGGGCAGCAGTGTGATGCAGGGCTACTACAAGATGCCCGAGGAGACCGCCGCTACCCTGGAAGACGGCTGGCTGAAGACCGGCGACCTGGGCTATGTGGACGAGGAGGGCTTTGTCTATCTCACCGGCCGGAAGAAGAACCTCATTATCACCAAAAACGGCGAGAACGTCTCCCCCGAGGAGCTGGAAAACAAGCTGGGTGTGGAGCGCCTCATCCAGGAGGTGCTGGTGCGGGAGCACAACGGCGTCATTGAGGCGGAGATCTTCCCCGACTACGAGTATGCCAAGAAAAAGCACATCAAGGACGTGCGCGCCGCCCTCCAGGAGATCATTGATCAGTACAATCTCCAGGCGGCCCCCCACAAGAAGATTTACAGCCTGATCGTCCGGGAGACCGAGTTTGAAAAAACTCCCTCCAAGAAAATCAAGCGCTTTTAAATGCAAAAACTCCGGTTCAAAACGAACCGGAGTTTTTTCTGCTTATGTTAGCTGTTCCGGGTAGTCCACGTCGTCCAGCTCCCGTTCGGACCCGGCCGGAACCGTCAGGCAGGGCTGCCCCGGGCGGCCCATCAGCTTCCGCCCGCCCCGGTCTCCCTCCAGGGCCATGAGGTCCGGGAGCAGCCGGGCGGAAAACAGGGTGGGTGTGCCCACCCGCTCCCCAAAGGCGGCGGTGGCCGTCCAGGTGTCCGGCCCGGCGGCGTCCAGCAGCTGGGAAATGGTTTTGGGGGTGATCCAGGGCTGGTCGGCGGGGAGAAAGAGGAGAAAGTCCCCTTCCTCTACCCCGCCCAGAGCCTGGAGCCCCGCGCGGATGGAGTAGGCCTGGCCTTTCTCACTCTCCGGGCTGTCCACCGCCTGGGCGCCCAAAGCCTGGGCCGCCTCCCGAATTTCGGGGTAGCGGGAGACCACCGTCAGGGTGCAGTCCCCCCGCTCCCGGCATACTTCGTTCAGAGCGGCCAGTCCCCAGGCAAACAGAGGTTTCCCATGGAAGGGGACCAGTAGCTTGTTGCCCCCGAAGCGGCGGGAGGAGCCTGCCGCCAGCAGGATCAGGTGATTCATCCCTTGGCCTTCATGCCCATGAGCACCTTCTCCGGGGTGATGGGCAGTGTCCGGTGCCACACGCCGGTGGCCCGGTAGATAGCATGGGCGATGGCGGGCGACGGGGTGTTGATGACAATTTCCCCAATGGACTTGGCGCCGAAGGGGCCGGTGGGCTCGTAGCTGGACTCAAACTCCACCCGCAGGTGGCCCATGTCCAGCCGGGTGGGGATCTTGTACTGCATGAGGGAGTTTTCCAGCAGGTTGCCCTTCTCATCGTAGGTGATACCCTCAAAGAGAGCCATACCGATGCCCTGGACGATGCCGCCCTCGGTCTGGATGCGGGCCAGGTTGGGGTTGATGGGGGTACCGCAGTCCACCACGGCCACGTAGTTGAGAACTTCCACCCCGCCGGTCTCCTTGTCCACTTCCAGCTCTACCATGCCAACCATGAAGGGGGGCGGCGAGACAGGAGAAGTGTGGGTGTAGGTCACCTGGACGGGAATTTCATTGCCGCACATGGACTTGGTGGCAATGTCCTGGAGGGACACCTCTCCCCCTCCGTCCAGGCGGCGCACCCCGGTACCGGTAAACTCCACCTCTTCGGGCTTACACTCCATCATCTGAGCCGCGATGGCACAGATGTTCTCCCGCAGCTGCTCACAGGCCCGCTCCACCGCCTTGCCGGTGACATAGGTGGTGGAGGAGGCGTAGGAGCCGGAGTCGTAGGGGGATGCGTCGGAGTCGGCGCCAAAGACGGCGATGTTGTCCACGGGGCAGTCCAGACACTCGGCGGCCATCTGGGCCAGGATGGTGTCGCACCCGGTGCCCATGTCCGCCGCGCCGATGGACAGGTTATAAAACCCCTCGTCGCTGAGCTTGATGGTGGCCGAGCCCACGTCCACCCCGGAAATGCCGGAGCCCTGCATGGCCATGGCCACCCCGGCGGCGCGCACCTTTCCGTTACCCATGTCCCGCACAGGGAACTTCTCCTCCCAGCCGAAGAGCTGAGCGCAGCGGCTCATGCACCGGTCCAGGGCGCAGGCGTTGGTCTTTTCGTTGTAGTAGGCGGGCATGACCTGCCCCTCCCGGACCATGTTCTTCTCCCGGATAGCCACCGGGTCCATGCCCAGAAGGTCGGCCAGCTCGTTTACCGCCGACTCCACGGCGAAGATGCCCTGGGTAGCGCCGTAGCCCCGGTAGGCTCCGGCGGACTGGCGGTTGGTGTACACCACGTCGTAGGCAAAGCGGAAGGCCTCCAGGTTGCCCGTGTACAGGGGGATGGACTTGTGGCCGGACAGGCCCACCGTGGTGGGGCCGTGCTCGCCGTAGGCCCCGGTGTTGGATAGGGTGTACACATCGATGGCCCGGATGGTGCCGTCCTGACTGGCCCCCAGACGGACGTGGAGCTCCATATCGTGGCGGGGAGAGCTAGCGATG
>CABVDR010000053.1 GCA_902497145.1 uncultured Oscillospiraceae bacterium | reverse complement strand
AGGACCCGGTGGCCTGTGACCCCGCCGACCCCAAGTTCCTGGAGGCCTATTTCAAGTACTTACATCACCCCCTGGAGGAGCAGGGGGTGGACTTCTGGTGGATCGACTGGCAGCAGGGGAGCCTGTGCAAAGTGGAAGGGCTGGATCCCCTGTGGATTTTTAACCACTACCACTTCCTGGACAGCGGGCGCAGCGGCAAGCGGCCCATGACCTTCTCCCGCTACGCCGGGCCGGGCAGCCACCGCTACCCCGTGGGCTTCTCGGGGGACACCATCGTCACCTGGGAGTCCCTCCAGTTCCAGCCCTACTTTACCGCCAACGCATCCAACATCGGCTACGGTTGGTGGAGCCACGACATCGGCGGCCACATGCACGGCTACCGCAACGACGAGCTGGTCACCCGCTGGGTGCAGCTGGGGGTATTTTCGCCCATCAATCGCCTCCACGCCTCCAACAGCCCCTTCCAGGGCAAGGAGCCCTGGCGCTACAAGGGGGAGGCCCGGCAGGTGATGAGCGAGGCGCTCCGGGAGCGCCACCGCCTGGTGCCCTACCTGTACACCATGAACCACCGCGCCTGGAAGGAGGGTGCCCCTCTGGTGGAGCCCCTGTACTATCACTGGAGCGAGGCCCCGGAGGCCTATGAGCACAAGACCCAGTACTGCTTCGGCACCCAGCTGATGGTGGCCCCCATTACCTCCCCCCGGATTGACGGCCTGAACGTGGCTAAGGTGGCCGCCTGGCTGCCCGAGGGCACCTGGTACGATGTGTACACCGGCATGGTATATACCGGCGGACGGACCCTGGACCTGTACCGCAGCCTGGACAGCATCCCCGTGCTGGCCCCCGCCGGAGCCATCCTGCCCCTCACCGATGAGATCACAGGCACCCAGGCCGCCTCCAACCCCGCCTCTCTCCGCATCAAGGTGTTTGCCGGGGCGGATGGGGACTTCACCCTCTACGAGGACGACAACACCACCCAGGCATATCTGGACGGCGTGTGCGTCACCACTCCCATGACCTACCGGGAAGGGGACGGCCGCGCGGTGTTTGCTGTCCAGCCCGCCCAGGGGACGCTGGAACTCATTCCCGCTAAGCGCAGCTTCACTGTGGAGCTGATGGGCTTTGCCGACGCTGCTGGGGCGGTGGAGGCCAAGGTGGGCGGCGCAGCCGTCTCTGCCAAGACCTCCTACGACTCCTTCCGCCGCGTCCTCACTGTCACCGTGGAGGACGTACCGGTGGAGGCCGGGGTGGAGATCGCTCTGGGGCTGGAGCACCGGAAGATGGGCAACGATACCGTAGAGCGGTGCTTCCGCTTCCTGGACCAGGCGGAGGTGGAATTTGACCTCAAGGACGCCATCTACCGCTGCATCACCCGGGAGAGCCGCACCAGCGTGCTGCTGGGACAGCTGAACGCCATGGAGCTGGACCGGGACCTGTATGGGGCCCTGTTGGAACTTTTGACCGCCTGGGAATAAGACCAAGCTGGGACGGCCGCAGCGTGCGGCCGCCCCATTTTTTACACACCCACTAGTGCCGGAAACCCTTGAAAAGACAGGGGGAAGCCGGTACAATAAAGGCAAGAAGCGGCACCTAAAAGCCGCCCGGGGCGGAGGGCCCCGGAACCATTTAAAAAGGGGGAACTGAGATGAAGAAAACATGGATGGCCCTTGTGCTGGCCGTGGTGCTGAGCCTGGGGCTGGCCGTGCCCGCCGGGGCGGCCCAATTTACCGACGTGCCCCAAAATCATTGGGGAGCGGAGGGCATTGCGTATGTCACCCAGCGGGGCCTGTTCAGCGGAACCGGCGGCGACACCTTCTCGCCGGAGACCGACCTGACCCGCTCTATGCTGGTCCAGGTGCTGTATAGCTATGCCGGAAAACCCGCTGTGTCCGGCACCATTGCGGGGGATACCGCCTTTACCGACATCCCTCAGGGAGCCTACTACGAGGACGCGGTGCTCTGGGCCCTGGATGAGAACATCCTGCCTATGTGGTACTATCTGGACTCCCGGAAGGCCACCGACCGGGCGGAGAGCTTCCAGCCAGACAAGGTAGTGAACCGGGCGGAGTTCTGCCTGATGCTCTACGCCTTCTATGAAAACGTGCTGGGGCTGGAGTATGACGCCAGCACCGATAACATCAAGGACTATTACCTTTCTAACGAGGGGCAGCAGTTTCCCGATATGACCTTCCAGTCCCTGTTCCAGACCTTCCCGGAGCTGACGGACTACTCCATCGAACACGATGTGGAGATGGACATTCTCTTTGCCATGGTGGGCTGGGCCTACCAGGAGGGGATCATCGGCGGCACCAGCGAGAGCACGCTCTCCCCCAAGGGCGACCTGACCCGGGCTCAGGTGGCGGTGATGCTCATGCAGTTTGACCGCAAGTACGGGGACGATACCCAGCCGGAGCCCGAGCCGGAGCCTGATCCGGAACCTGTGGAGGACTCCGTGGTGGCCGAGGTGATCCAACTGGTCAATGAGGAGCGGGCCAAGGAGGGTCTGTCCGCCCTGAAGACCACCGACGCCATCAACCAGGCGGCCCAGGTCCGGGCCGACGAGCTGCTGCAGCTCTTCGACCACACCCGGCCTGACGGCAGAAGCTGCTTTACCGCCCTGGGCGAGGCGGGGGTACGCTACTACACGGCGGGGGAGAATATCGCCATGGGCTATCCCACCCCGGAGGCGGTAGTGAACGGGTGGATGAACTCTCCCGGTCACCGGGCCAATATTCTCAACCGCAGCTTCACCACCATCGGTGTGGGCTATAACAGCCAGCGCAACTGCTGGGTGCAGATGTTTGTGGGCTGATTCCGGCCCAGACGCGCCATCGGGGCGGCCTGAATGGGCCGCCCCGGTTTTTGCTGTTTGGGCGGAGCCTGACCCTTGCAAAGTGAGACTGCACCCGATACAATAAGAGGTACATACAAGACAGTCCGGACATGTTCCGGGAAAACAAGGGGGAGACCATATGAAAAAAAGACTGACCGCCCTGGCACTGACCGCAGTTCTGGCCTGGGGCCTGGCCGCGCCTGCCGCAGCGGCTTATTTTGCCGATGTGCCCGCAAATTACTGGGGGGCTGACGGCATTCAGTATGTGACCCAGCGGGGGCTGTTCGGCGGGGACGGTCCCAACACCTTCTCACCCAATGCGCCGTTTACCCGCTCCATGCTGGTGCAGGTGTTGTATCGCTATGCGGGAGAGCCTGCCGTCTCCGGCACCATTGCCGGGAATACGGCCTTTACCGATATTCCCCAGGGGGCCTACTACGAGGATGCGGTGCTCTGGGCCCTGGACAAGGGGATCCTGCCGGTATGGTTTTACCAGGATTCCCGGAAGGAGGAGGACCGCTCCAAGCAGTTCCGGCCAGACCAGGCGGTCAACCGGGCGGAGATGTGCCTGATTCTCTATGCCTATCACAACCAGGTGCTGGGGCTGGAGTATGACGAGAGTTTGCAGCCCATCAAGGAATATCTGCAGCAGACCAGGGGCCAGCAGTTCCCGGATGTGACCCTTGGCTCTTTGCTGAACACCTTCCCGGAGTTGGCCAATTACTCTTTCTTCAACGACATCCCCGTGGATATCCTCTTTGTCATGGCGGGCTGGGGCTACCATGAGGGGATCATCAGCGGCACCAGCGACCACACCATGTCCCCCGACCTGGAGGTGAGCCGGGCCCAGGCGGCGGTGATGCTGATGCAGTTTGACCGCAAGTACGGGGGCGCTGCCTGACCGCGGCGGGAGCCAAAACCCCGTCTGGAACATGGAAGGAGTCATTATGGCAGAACAGAGCACCCTGAACATCATCGCCCGCATCCACAGCGACTTTCCCACCAAGTTCGGTATTCCCCGGCAGAGTGGACTGGTGGAGGAGCTGCGCTCCACCGTGGTCTTTGAGCCGGAGTACCGCAATCCCGACGCCCTGCGGGGGCTGGAGGGATTTTCCCACCTGTGGCTCATCTGGCAGTTCTCCCAGGCGGTGCGGAAGACCTGGTCGCCCACGGTGCGGCCGCCCCGGCTGGGGGGCAACACCCGCATGGGGGTCTTTGCCACCCGCTCCCCCTTTCGCCCCAACCCCATCGGCCTGAGCTGCGTGGGGCTGGCGGGGGTGGAGCTCCACACCCCCCAGGGGCCGGTCCTCCATATCACCGGGGCCGACCTCATGGACGGCAGTCCCATCTACGACATCAAGCCCTACATCCCCTACGCCGACTGCCGCCCCCAGGCGGTGGGGGGCTTTGCCAGCGCTCCCAAGGAGGCCACCCTGGAGGTAGATATCTCGCCGGAACTGCTCTCCCAGGTGCCTGGGGAACTGCGGGAGGCCCTGATCGGCGTGCTGGCCCAGGATCCCCGACCCACCTATCAGCATGACCCGGAGCGGGTGTACGGCATGGCCTTCGGAGGGCTGGAGGTGCGCTTTACCGTGGAGGAGCCGGTGCTCCATGTGCGGGAGATTGCGGCAAGCAAATCAGGAGGCGAGGAGCATGGAGCTCTTTGAGGAACTGGAACAGGAGGGCATTGACCGGGCACTGCTGGAGGCCATCCGGGCCTTCCGGGCGGAGCGCCCGGTGCCCCAGGAGGCCCAGGGCCGGCTGATCCAGCCTAAGCTGCTGTACTACGGCCGGGAGGTGTGGCAGGCGGCGGCCACCGCTTTGCTGTGCGGGGAAAATCTGCTGCTCTCCGGCCCCAAAGCCACCGGGAAAAATGTCCTGGCGGAAAATCTGGCCGCCGCCTTCGGCCGCCCGGTGTGGAATGTATCCATGTATGTGAACATTGACGCCGCCTCCCTCATCGGGGCGGACACCCTGAAGGAGGGAGAAGTGGTGTTCCGGGAGGGGCCGGTGTGCCAGTGTGCCCGCCTGGGGGGCTTTGGTGTGCTGGACGAGGTGAACATGGCCAAAAACGAGGCCCTGGCCGTACTCCACGCCGCTCTGGATTTCCGCCGGGTCCTTGACGTGCCCGGCTATCAGCCTGTTCCCCTGGATGGGGCCGCCCGGTTTATCGGCACTATGAACTACGGCTATGCCGGCACCCGGGAGCTCAATGAGGCTCTGGTGTCTCGCTTTGCGGTGGTGGACATGCCGGTAATCGCCCAGGAGGACCTGGAAAAGCTGCTGCGCCGGGCCTTCCCTCACCTGAAGAACAAGTGGGTGGGGCAGTTTGCTGCCCTGTTCCAGGACCTGCGGGACAAGTGCCAGAGCGGGGAGATCTCCACCCGCACCTTGGACCTGCGGGGCCTGCTGGCCGCCCTGCGGCTCATCGGGCACGGCCTCACCGCCGGGCAGGCCCTGGAGCTGGGGCTGGTGAACAAGGCCTTTGACCCCTTTGAGCGGCAGCTGGCCGCCGACGTGATCGCCGCCCGCATTCCCCGGGAAGCGGGCCGGGACCAGCTGATGGAGTCCTGAGATGGACCGCCGGGAGATGGAGGCGCGCCGGGCGGACAACCAGGTGTGGAACGGGGCGGGGGACTACCATCTCCGCCCCTGGTACCGGGCCATGGGGCCGGACGGGCAGGCGCCGGTATACCTGAACACCATTGTGGGCCTGGCCCAGCGGGAGGGGTGGCGGGAGACCCTGGAGCCCCTGCTGCGCTCCTTTGAAGGCAGCGCCCGGGGGGCGCTGTACAGCGACCTGTTCTGGATGGGATTGGAGCGCTGCCTCACTCTGCGCTGGGAGGAGGAGCGCCCCGCCCTCAAGCAGCTGCGCCGGGACTACGCCGCCCAGGCCCTGGCCCAGCTCCCCGCCCCCCAGGATCGGGATGAGGGGGAGAGCCTGCGGGGGGCTTGGTGGGCCAGGGCGCTGGATCAGCCTCACCGGGAGAGTGCCCGGGAGAAGGCCATGCTGGACCAGCTGGAGTTTCCCCAGAGTTGGAGCGGAGACCAGGTGCGCCAGGGCGTGGAGGACCTGCTGTACCAGTGGTACCGCCGCCCCCGGCGCAGCACCCTGGACCAGTTGGGCAGCAGCCGGGTGGACCGCAGCTTTTTTGCCGCCTGGCGGCCCGGCCGGAACCGGGGAGACGCCCTGCGGCGGCTCAGCGGACCGGGAGAGGGCAAGGGACAGGGGGGCGGGCTGCTGCAAAAGCGGCTGAGCCCTTTCTGGCAGACCAAGACCCGGGAGCGGGTGCTGCGGGACTATGTGGAGGGGTGCTTTGGGGCCAGTATGCTCCCGCCCGGGGAGCTGGCCCAGGCGGAGAAGGACCTGTGTACCGGGGATCACCGCAACTGCCGCCTCCACGTGACCAAGGGAGAACCGTCCACCCGCCCGGTGAAAGGGGCCTGCGCCAGGGAGTGGGCCCTGTTTCAGCTCCAGCGGGAGCGCAACCGCACCTACTTTGCCCAGAACCAGGGGCAGTACCGCCTGGCCATGGGCAGACTGTCCCGGGCGCTGGAGAATACCCTCCTGCTCCAGAGGGAGGAGGACGACGCCCCCAGCCGGTGGGGCCGTCTGCGGCCCCAGGCGGCCTGGCGGGGCGGGACGCTGGGGGAGGAGCAAATCTTTGCCCGCCGCCAGGCCCGGGAGCCGGGAGAGCTGTGGGTGGACCTGCTGCTGGACGGCTCGGCCTCCCAGAACGGCCAGCAGGAGAAGCTGGCCGCCCAGGCCTATCTGATCGCCGCCAGCCTGGGCCGCTGTCAGATCCCCGTGCGGGTGAGCTCCTTTTGCAGTGTCAGCGGCTGCACAGTGCTGCGGATCTATCGGGACTACCAGGACAAGGGGACGGATGAGCGGATTTTTGACTATGTGGCCGCCGGGTGGAACCGGGACGGCCTGGCTCTGCGGACCATGGGCTGGCTGCTGGACCAAAACAAAGAGGAGGGCCGGCGGCTGCTCCTCGTCCTCTCCGATGCCAGCCCCAATGACGACCAGAAAATCCCCAGCAACAGCCTGTTTCATGGAAACCGGGATTACAGCAGTGTGCTAGGGGTGAAGGACGCCGCCCGGGAGGCGGCAGTGCTGCGAAAGAAGGGCATCGAGGTGGTGTGCATCTTTACCGGCGGGGAGCGGGAGCTGCCCGCCGCCCGGCAGATCTACGGCCGGGAGGTGGTGCGCCTGCCTGGGGTGAGTTTTCTGGCCCAGACGGTCAGCCGCCTCATTCAGGGCCGCCTGACCGCCGCAGACCGCCTATAAAAAACAAGGCCGCCCATCTGGGCGGCCTTGTTTTTTGTGTGATGGGTTAAAAGGTGCCGTGCTCCAGCCAGTTGGCGTACTCCTCGCCGGGACGGACCCGGCCCACGGCGGACAGAGAGGCCCGGGGGAAGGTGAACATCTCCTGGCTCAGGACCCGCAGATCCTCCCGGGTGACCTGGTCGTAGGCCTGGAGCAGTTCCTCCGGCTCCCGCACCCGGCCATAGAGCAGGGTGGAGCTGCCCAGGTGGCTCATCCGGGACTGGACCGACTCCAGCCCCATGAGGATATTGGCCTTGGCCTGCTCCCGGGCCCGATCCAGCTCCTCCTGGGTGGGACCCTGGTCGGCCAGCTGGGAGACGATGGAGCGCACCGTCTCCAGGGCGGGCTGCTCCTGCTCCCGGCTCAGGCCGGTGTAGATGCCCAGAAAGCCGGTGTCGGCGTGGTCGGAGACGTAGGAGTACACCGAGTAACACAGGCCCCGCTGCTCCCGCAGCTGCTGGAACAGCCGGGAGGAGCATCCGCCGCCCAGAATGGAGTTGAGCAGCAGCAGCTGGTAGCGCCGCTCGTCCAGGTAGGACAGGCCGGGAAAGGCCAAAATCAGGTGGTTTTGCTCAATGGCCTTTTTCCGCACGGTCACGGCGCTGCGGTAGTAGGCCTGACGGCTGGGGGGCGTGGGGCCCTGCGGCAGGGCGGACAGACGCTCCGCCAGAGCGTCCACGTGGTGCTGGGAGAAGCTTCCCGCCAGAGAGACCACAATGGACTGGGGGCGGTAGTGGTCCTGCTGCCACTGCCGCAGCCACTCGCCGGTCATCTTCTCCAGGGTGGAGGCCCGGCCCAGGATGGGCCGCCCTAAGGAGTCCCCTTTGTACACTGCCATGGACAGCCGCTCAGCGCACAGATCCTCGGGGGTGTCCTCGTACATCCCGATCTCCTCCAGGATGACCCCACGCTCCAGATCCACGTCCCCCTGGTCAAACCGGGAGGCAAAGAGCATGTCACACAGCAGATCCTCCGCCCGGTCCAGATGGCTGTCCAGGCAGCGGGCGTAGTAGCAGGTGTGCTCTTTGGTGGTGTAGGCGTTCACCTGGCCGCCGATGGCGTCCATCTCCCGGGCCAGGTCCCCGGCGGAGCGCTTGGCAGTGCCTTTGAAGGACATGTGCTCAATAAAGTGGGCGGCGCCGTTTTCCGAGGCCTTCTCATGGCGGGAGCCCGCCCCCACAAAGAAGCCCAGGGCGGCGGAGCGCACTCCGGGGATGCGCTGGGTGAGGATGCGGGCGCCGTTGGGCAGCGTAATGCTTCGATACATAATAAAAGTCCCTTTCTGTTGATGGGATGTTTTTTCTCAGTATACCATAGGTTCTGCCCCGCCGTCCATGGAAGATATGAGCTGGCAGAAAATCAGGGGAGAAGGGGGCGAAACGCAGTTTCGCGTAACGTTCTTTGCCAAGCTTTCTTTCAAGAAAGCGGGAGGCGCAGAAAATGTTTTGAAGGGGAGTATAAACGGGGAAAAAGCTGTCCACAATAGGCTTCGGAGGTGGTTTCCTTGAAACGAAACCGTTGGAAACAGCTGGGCGACTTCGTGCTGGGAAAGGGCTTTTACATAGTCCTTTTCCTGTGCGTAGCCGCACTGGGAATTTCGGGCTATTATTTGATCCGCTCCGTCAGCGGGAGCGGCGAGACCACAGACCAGGCCGTCACCGGCAACCCCACCGTGGTGCTGCCGGACAGCAGCGCTCAGACCGCCCCCAAGGCGGAGACGCCGACGGAGCAAAAAACTCCCACCAAGCAATCCGCCGTCCAGGAGCAGGAGGACGACCCGGAGGCCCTGCCTCAGCAGCAGGCCCAGGACCAGACCCGGGACGTGGTGTACACCTGGCCGGTAAAGGGGCAGCTGCTGCGGGACTTTGCCGTGGAGACTCTGTCCTATGACCAGACTATGGGAGACTGGCGCACCCACGCGGGGGTAGACATCGCCGCAGAGGTGGGGCGCAAAGTCTGGGCCGCGGGAGACGGCACCGTCAGCCAGGTGTATGACGACCCCATGATGGGTGTCACCGTGGTGATCGAGCACCCCGACGGGGTGACCAGCACCTACTCCAACCTGGCCGCCGACCCCCTGGTGGCGGTGGGCGACACGGTGGAGACAGGCACCGAGATCGGCGCAGTGGGAGAGACCGCCATCGCCGAGAGCGCCATGGAGCCCCATCTGCATCTGGAGATGAGCAAGGAGGGGGCCGCTGTGGACCCCGTCACCCTGCTGCCGGATCAGATCTGACAAAAGGACCTCTATCCCTGTGGGATAGAGGTCCTTTTGTTGTACTTATGACTGCACCAAGGTGCGGCACATATTTTCCGCAAACGCGTTCAGCCGCGTCTCCATGTCCGGCGCCGCCATGGCCTCGCCGGGGTTGTTGGCGGTGGCCATGAGGGCAAACCGGGGAGGCAGGTAGAAGGACTTGTTCATATTCAGGGCGGAGATCACCTGCCGGGCCACCGTGTCACAGCCTGAGTAGCCAGAGACCACCAGGGCAAAGACCGCCTTGTCATAAAAGCGGGTCTGGCGGAAGAGGGCGGTGAGGCGGTTGATGCAGGCGGTGAGGTTGGCCGACAGCGCGTCGTTATAATTGGGGCACAGCAGGAGCAGCGCGTCAGCCGAGCGGACCGCGGGGTAGACCTCCTCCTGCATCACACCGCCGTAGAAGCAGCCGCCCCGCTCTCCAAAGTGGAGACACATGGTGTAGGGGCATCCGGCGCAGTCAGACAGGGTGCCGTTGCGCAATCCGATTTCGGTGACGTCCCAGTTTTCCCCCAGCCGGGGGCGCAGGGCGCTCCAGAGAGCCATGGTGTTGGAGGTGTGGTGGCTGGAGGCGTGGAGCACCACCAGATTGGGCCGAGCGTGGCGGGGGAAGGTCTCCCGCTCCAGCCGGTCGATGACCTCAGACAGGGCGGCGCGATAGGCTCCTGCCAGGTCGGTGCCCAGATTTTTGGCCTGGATGCGGAAATTGGCCAGGGAGCCAGTGGCCTCCACCAGAGGGCGGCCCAGCAGGGCGCACCCCGCCCCGTTCATGGCCAGGGCGGCCTGGGCGGCGGTGGACTTGGTATACAGCTCTCCGGGGCCGTCCACCACCAGTACCCCGGTGCAGCCCTCCAGCAGCTGCCGCTCCCGGCGCAGCCGGGACAGCATGGCAATATACTCCAAATTCAGTCCCGCCTCGTCCAGAGGCAGGGCCAGCAGCAGTTTTCCTCCCGCCAGGCCGTCCAGCTCGTCTGCCCGGGACACCACCCGGCACGTCCGGCCCGCCAGGGCCTGGTCCAGCACCCGGTCCAGCCGGGCCTGCTCCGCCTTGTGGGAGAGGGAGGGATAGAGTACAGTCAAAGACATACACTCACCTTCTTCTCAAATGTGTCTGCTTCCTGCTGAAGGCAGTCCAGAAACTGAGAGACATGAAAACCATCGCACACGGCGTGATGGACCTGAATGGCGATGGGCAGGCTCCAGCGCCCGGTGGCGTCCTGGGTCCGCTTGCCCAGGGTAAAGATGGGGAGCAGGAAATCAAACCCTTTTTGCAAATTCAGGTTGAATCCCTGAAAATCGGTCCAGGGGAGCATGGAGACGGGGAAGGTGTTCTCCGGGGTGCCGGGTTTGGGAAAGGGAACGGACTGGCCACCGTAGCGGGCCTGATCTTCAAGATAGGCCTGGAGGAACTGGGGATAGCTGGGTTGCCAGAGGGTCCACAAGTTGGAAAAGGTCTGGGTATCGCGGTGAAAGATGGTGTAGCTGGGGTGCATGTTATCGTACACCCCCAGCACTCCCTCCGAATTGAAAGCGGTGCGAAAGGCCGCAAAGCGGTTGACCGCCTCGGTAAGCAAATAGAGCAGGGCGGGATAGAGCTTGGTCCGAGTGTGCTGGATGGCCGTGACGTCCAGACGGGCGGTGAGGCTGTAAGTGCAGGGGACGTTCTGGGCATAATGGACAAACCAAGGCTCCCGGGACCAGGCGGCCCGGTCAATGGGGTGAAACATCACAACCGCTCCTTACAAAATGGTCTTCAAATGGTCGGCGGCCTCCTGAATATGGGCAAAGAGGGGATCGGGGATGTGGGGCAGCAGCTCGGTCTCCACCCCGGCGAGGGTGTAGCGGTTCTTGCAGCCCATGAAGATGCCGTCCAAGAACACGGAGCCGCAGTGCCACTCGCCCCGCAGAGTGAGCAGGATAGACAGGGCCCCGGAGGACAGGGCGGGGGCCACGTAGGGCTTAAAGCCGATCTCCCGCATGACCAGGTTGGCGGTAACCGTCTTGTGGGTCAGCTCCTGGGAAATTTCCTCGTTGTAGTTTTCGATGGAGTTAGCGATAAACAGCCCGGTGCCGTGGGGGCCGAAGGAGCGTCCCTCGGTGAGGAAGGAGGCGAGCTTCTCGTCCTTCTTGGCAAAGTAGGCCGCCCGGGCGTTCATGACGCCAAGGCCGTAGCCCTGGACCTGCTCAGGCCGCAACCCACGGCCGTCCCAGTTGCCCTCCTCGTCCTTGTTGCTCTCCAGATAGGCGGTCTTGGCCAGGGGGTCCACCGGGTCGGACACAGCACACCACAGGCCCTGGAAGTGGGCATCCCGGGCCATGCGGGCATAGGTCTTGACGATGGCGGCGTTATTTTCAAACTGGGCCATGCGCACGTCCTTCACCTGGGAACCCACCGGCGGAATACCCTTGGAAGCCACAAAGATGAACACGTCGCAGTCGAAGAGATTCTCAGGCTTCACCACCTCCACGTCAGGGAAGGCGTTGTAGTTCCAGGGGAGGTTAATTTGCCCCATCTCAAACTCCCACCGGGCGGTGATCTGGTCGGAGAGGTCACAGATGCCGATGGTGGAGATCACGTCCCCGCCCAGCAGCTTCAATCCGGTGAGCAGGGTGGAGCCTACGTCGCCAATGGCCAGGATGTGGACCCGCTTTTTTCCCGTGTTGGGGGCAGCGGTGAGAATGGACTCCCAGCCCACGCGCCCGGTGTTCACGGCGGTGAGCTGTCCCGCCTCCAGGGCGGCGGAGAGAGCCTCATCCAGCTCCAGCTGGGGCAGGCGGCTCGCGTCCAGCACCTCCAGACTGTGGGGGGCCAGAAGCTGACCCGGTGCGTTTACCTTGAAGGAGCCCCGGCCCAGAATGGGGTCGCCCTCCACCAGGTAGTAGATGGGCTCCCCAGCGCGGGGTGTGCCGGGGGCGTAGGGCAGGTCGGAGCGGTCGGAGGCGAGGATTTTTCCATCCTTTTCGTAATAATAGAACATAGTATTACTCCTAGTTTTGAATTTCGGCAAGTTCCGCCCTGCGGGGCGGGTTCCTTTCTGAGCGGTCAGAAAGGAACCAAAGAACCGTTGGGGGACGGCTCCGATGAACACCTCGCCCAAGGCGGGTATTCATAGTCACCTTTCCCCCAAACCCCCATTTACGGGGGACGCCCTATTGGTGGTTGGGTGGTAACCATCCGGCGGGCAAACCTTGAGTGGCTGGTCCCACTTACCCCGGCCCACTGGGGCCTGGGTGCACAAAATTTGGTGGATAAGTGCGCTGAAATCACGCCGCCTACTTGGGCAAAACCGTGGCAGCTGGGCAGTTGCCGGAGTAGGACGCCCCATAAGGTGGAACACCCAGAGGCGAAACGAAGTTTCGCATAAAATTCTTTGCCAAGCTTTCTTTTAAGAAAGCGGTTAATGAGTGCGCAGCAGCTGCTCCAAATCGTTCTCCAGATATACCGAGGCAGCCAGATTGGGGTCGTAGTGCAGGCACGTGCCCTTGTCAGGACACAGAGGCAGGATAACAGCCTCGGGCAGGCGGCTCAGGGTCAGATTCCGACCGTAGAGGATGCGGTACTCCTGCTCCAGGGTGGAGATCACATCCCGGGCCGACTCCAGGCAGCAGCGGGAGAGTTCGAACACGGCCTCCTCGCTGTACTCGCTGCGGAAGGTGGGGGAGGCGTAGGGCAGGATGTGGTTGATGCCGGGCAGCAGGCCGGGCACCGGGGAGGCAGGCCGGCGGATGGTGTTGCCCCCGATGAAGGGGTACAGGGTGGACTCCACAAACCATTCCCGCAGCCGGGGCAGGTAATAGACGCAGTCCACCGGGCGGCCCTGGGCATCCATCAGATCCCGGCCGTGGCCGGAGAGCAGGCCCACCAGCACCATGCGGATGTCCACATTTTCCGCCCGGAGGATGGGGTCCAGGGCCTTGATGCGGAAGCCGGGGTGCATGATATCGTCCACTAAGATGACCGGCCGGTTGAAGGACTTGATGGTCCGGATCTGACAGGGGATGGGGGCGTAGTGGGGGAAGGCCTCCATGGTGGTCTGGGTGAGATCGGGGGTGTACACCTTGTCGGTGTGGATCGTTTTGGTCACCGTATTGGGAACCGTCTTGCCCCGAAGGAGTTTTCCATAGGGAACACACATGTTTTTCCCCAATTTCCGGGGGGTGGTGGGGACAGAGGGCACCTCGTTGTAGGCGGTGATCATCTCCAGCAGCCGCTGGTGGATGATGTCGGAGGACAAGGTGAGCACCAAAAAGCGGGGATACAGCTTGGTGAGAGCCATCTGCAGCCGCCGGTGGCCCCGCTGGATGGCGGAGAGAACCTTGGGGTTGCGGTTGAGGGGGTCCTGGATGGTGGTCTCCAGGTTCTGGATGAGCACAGTGGGGGCGCTCATGTCCACCTCCCAGATGGGGGTGTCCCCCTCCCGGCGCAGGAAGCCCTGGCGGGCCAGGGTGTCCTCCAGTACGGGATCAGGCAGGGCGCCGCAGGGGCGGTAGACGCCGTAGATGCAGTCGTCGGTGAGGGCCTTGGCCAGCACCTCGGTGAGCAGCAGCTGGAGGTAGTCCTTCAGCGGATCGGAGGTGTCGGCCATGGCGGAAGTGATGATAAGGGTGGTGCCCGCCGAGCGCAGACGGATGCGGTTGGCCAGCTCCGTGTCCCGCAGGGCGCCGAAGAGCTGAGAGGCGGACAGATACCGGAAGCTGAGGAAGCCCAGCAGCTGGTCCTGGCTCTGGGAGCGCAGCAGAAGCAGACGGTCCCGGCCCCGGATGATGCCCTCCCGCAGGGCCTCCCGGTCGGGGCGGCCAGCGGTGAGCTCCTGGACCAGCAGCTCGTCAGGCGCGTCGATCCACTGGAAGGTGAGATCGCCCGCCCCCAGCACCGGCTTGTCCTGGCTGTCCCGGAGGTACAGGCCGTTTTGGTAGATAAAGTCCTGGATCACCGGGTCGATCAGGTTGGAGATGTCCCGGTTCAGGTCCACGTTCTCCCGGATCCGGGTGGAGCTGATGTCCTCCAGGTGGGGGGGCAGCTGGAGCTGGATGACGTCTCCCTTCAGGTTCAGCTGCTCTACGCTGGGCAGGGGGGGCTGCCCGGCCCGGCGGAAGATGATGAGGTTCATGGAGTGGATGGACCAGGGGCGGGGGGGCTCCTGGAAGGAGGAGGCGTTGCCCACCACGTCGCTGCCCACCACCAGATAGACCTCCTGGCCGGGGAAGAGTTTCCGCAGGCGCTTGAGGTCGGCGGGGTTGGCAATGTTCACCGGAATGTCGTCGGGGAAGAGGTGGACGTGGAAGTCCCCCGCCACCGACAGGTTGACGATCTGCCGGCGGATCAGGTGGGGCTGGGCCTTCTTGGACCAGGAGAACTCGTCCACCGCCAGATAGACCTCAAAGCCCAGATCCCGGATGGCGTGGACAATGCCCTTGTGGGACAGGGTGAAGGGGTCGAAGGTGCCGGGGAAGAAGGCCACCTTCTTGGGTACGGTGAAGGAGAAGGGACCGTGGTCCAGCCGCCAGAGGGAGATAAAGCGGTTGATGTGGGCCAGGGCGGCGGCACGGTAGAAGAAGGTCATGTCGTCGTCCTCCACCGGGGCCTCCTGAATAAGGAAGAGGAGCTTGCGGTAGCTCAGGGAGAACAGGTGGGCCTTCTCGTCCATGGAGAGGATGTCGCTCTCAAAGAGCAGTTTGCCGGTGACCAGCAGAGCCTCCTGGCGCACCGGGGGCCGGTAGTGGGCCAGACCCTGGAGGAGGAGGCCCAGCAGCTCCTGGCGGCGCTGCTCATAGCGCTGGGCGGACTCCACAAAGCGGCCCCGGTAGGCGGGGTAGTGCTGGAGCAGCACCCCAATGGTGTTCAGGGCGCCGGAGACGGCGGAGTCGTTGGGGGAGCCCAGCAGGGTCTTGAGCCACAGCACCTGCTCGTCCAGCTCGCTGGGGTAGAGGAACAGGGCGGCCTGGCCCAGGTACTGGGGAATGTACTTGGAGATCTCGTACTGCCCCATCTCCAGGCCCTTGCCCAGCTCCACCACCACCTCGTTGCGCTGATCCCGGCGGAGCATGGGCAGGATGCGCACCAGGGCGTCGCCGGCGTTGCAGCGCACTACCACCCGCTCAGATACCTTGATGAGGTTGGAGTAGTGGGTGCAGATGTGGAGCATATGCTCCTGGAGGCCGTGCTCCACCTGGTCCCGCAGCAGCTCCACGCCCACCACCTTCACCACCCAGGGGGTGGCGGTCTTCAGGTTGTCCAGAAAGACCTCGCTGGTGATGTCCTGGTCGTAGAGGGCGTGCTTGTGGGCGGAGGTATCCTTGCCCGCCCGATGAAGAATGCGGTATTGCAGGAAGGTGACCGGCAGGCTTTTCAGCGTAACCCCGTTGGCGATGGAGACGATCTGATCCATCTGGGGGTTGCTGCGGGAGAGGTTGCGGGCGGACTCCCGCAGAAACAGCAGGGCGGCCACGGTGAGCCGGGCGTCGTTCTGACCGGCCCAGTAGGCGGCAAAGTCAATGAGCTGCTGGCGCACCTGGTCGTTATAGTACTTGGAGGGGAGATACCAGGCGGCGTCCAGCAGGGTGAAGGCGGTGTCGGCGTCCATGTCCTGGGGGTCGTGGAAGTAGCGCAGGAAGGCCCCCAAGAACCGGGGCACGTCACCGGGCCGGGCGTACTTGACCAGGGACTCCAGAACCAGCTTCAGGGTATAGCCGATGTGGTAGCGCTGCTGCTGGGTGGTCTTGTGGTCGGGGTAGATGAGCATGTCCAGATACTGCTCCCACAGGGTGAAGGGGACCTCCTCGGCGGGGTCGTTCTCCTCGTCCACCGGCACCTCCTTGCGGTAGACCAGGTGGAAGCGGGCGATGATCAGACCGATGAGGGAGCCGGCCTGGCGGCGGATGTCACCCTCGCGGTGGACCAGCAGCTCATAGAGGAAGGCGAGAGCCTGGGTTTTCTGCCGCACCGACAGGTAGGTGAAGTACTCCTGGAACACGTTGAGGTAGGCCCGCAGCTGCTTCCAGTCCTTGGTGGAGCGGGCGGCCTCGATGATGTTGCCGAACTTGCGCTCGTTGGAGAGCATGTGCATCAGGTGCAGGCTGTGGCCTACCGACAGCAGGGTCAGTCCCTCCACCGTCTCGGAGGGCCCCATGAGGGAGGGGTCTTTGTGGGGGGCGGGGGGCTCGGGGTGGCCGGAGAGCTCCACATCCACCCCCAGAGAGCGCATGTAGTCCTCGAAATCGTGGAGCTTGCCGTAGACAAATTCATACCGCCGGCGCTTGGAGGGGTCCACATTCTCCAGCTTGGAGAGGATGACCTGGAAGGACTCATCCAGGGGGTAGAGGACGGTGATCTCCTTGCCGTTTTCCCGCCGCTGCTTGGAGCGGAAGTCGGCGTAGATGAGACACAGGGACTCCACTGACAGGGACTCCAGCTCCAGGTCCCAGGTGGAGTGGTTGGAGGCAATGTGGCTGATGTTGTCCAGGTGGCGCTCCAGCAGCCACTGGTCGGTGTAGTAGTAGTGCAGATGGGGCACCCGCTCCCCTGGGCGGCAGCCGAATTTGCCGATGTCGTGGGCGGCGGCGGCGCCGGAAATGAGGGCCAGGTCGATGTCCACCCCCGCCTTCTCCAGGCCACGGGCCGCCGTCATGGCAATGTAGTGGACGCCAGCGATGTGCTGCAGGGTGCTGAAGGGGGTGACCTCCAGTCCCAGGCGCATCAGCTCATAGATGTATTCGTTCCGGAAGCAGTCCAAAAATTTGGCGTACTCCCGGCCGCAGTCAAAGGGGGTGTACTCCTCCGGGGTGAGGAACTGAAAATCCATGAGGGGGTCAAAGGGGACCACCTGCCGCTCATAGTCCAGCAGCACCTGGAGCACCGCCAGATAGAACTGGGCGCCGTCCACATGCTCCTGGGCGTCGGGGGCAAAGTTTCCCTTGGGATACAGACAGGCTCGGACATACCGGTAGCAGAAGGACAGCCACCCGTCCTCCGGCACAGGGGAGAGCTTGGCCAGGATGGGGGCGCACACCTGGAGCACCTGGTCGCACTCCAGCCGTCCTCGCAGGGGGAGAAGCTGGTCCAGCTCCTCGGTCCAGCCGGGGGTTTTCAGCAGGGCCAGGGCGGCACGGCGGTTGGGGGCGTAGGGCAGCTCCCGCTCCACCAGGGCGTCGGCCACCTGTCCGGAGAGCTGACGGATCAATTTTTCGTGCATAGACGTCCCGCCTTTCTGGGAGTAAAGTGATAAAGAATGGTTGTCTTTCAGTTTAGCACAAATACTGGAAGATGAAAAGATACCGCGGCGGGCCAAAAAC
>CABVDR010000052.1 GCA_902497145.1 uncultured Oscillospiraceae bacterium | reverse complement strand
GGGCGGGGGGGAGGGAGGCCAAAAAGGCGTCGCAAAAGGCCTGAGGCTGGGCGGCCAGCAGAGTTTTGCCTGTGGCGCCGGCCTGGAGAGGGACGGAGTAGCCTACCGCCGTCATCACCGACAGGCTGTGTTTGGACTTGACCAGGTCCACACAGCGGCCCGCCCCGTTCTGCACGGCGGCCAGTACCACCAGCTCCTGAAACTGCTCGGCCAGACGTTCCATCTCCTCCGTCACCAGCTCCCGGCTGGTGCGGCGGGCGCAGGCCGCGGCAGAGAGCAGGATGGCCCCGGAGCCCAGACGGTATTTCCCGCTGGCGGCGGACTGCTCCACCCAACCCGCCGACTGGAGGGTGCGGAGCAGACGGTATACCGTGGTCTTATGGATCCCCAGACCGCGGCTGATGTCTGTCAGGCTGAGGGACTCCTCCGGGCTGGAGGCAAAGAACTCCAGGATGCGAACAGCGTGGAGCACCGAATGGACCGGCTGTGTGCCGGAACCTTCCGAATGTATCTGGGGCATAACGACCCTCCTTTTGGTATTGGTTGGTGCTATTATAAAAGCAGAGGAAACCAATTTCAAGAACATTTCCGTCCCGCCTTGACAGGGGCAGCAGGGCCCGACTATAATAAAACCGAAAATCCACTATTTCGAAATGAGTTTCAAAATAGTGTCTAATGGAGGGAGCGTTATGAACAACTTCAGCTTGAGCACACCCACCAACCTGGCGCCCACCGGGATCGCTACCTTTGCCAAATCCCCTCTGTGTCTGGATCTGCACCACACAGGAGCGGACATTGCAATTTTAGGCGCTCCCTTTGACCTGGCAATTCAGGGACGGACCGGCACCCGCATGGGGCCCCGGGGCATCCGGGTGGCCTCCACCCGATTTTCCTATAAGCCGGGAGGCTCCTACGACCCGGAGCGGGATGAGATGTATCTGGACAGCAACCGCTGGACCATTGTAGACTGCGGCGATGTGGACTATGTCCCCGGCGATATGGAGACGTCGTTTCAAAATTTGACGGCGGCCGTGCGGCTGCTGGCGGAGCAGGGGACCATGCCTGTGATTCTGGGAGGTGACCACTCGGTGACCTATCCGGCCATTTTGGGCATGGAGGCCGCAGGCCCCTTTGATATCATCCAGTTTGACGCCCACCTGGACTGGACCCGCTCCATTGGCGGGCAGACCCGCTCCAACGGCTCTCCCATGCGCAACTGCGCCGCCCTGCCCTATGTGGGCACCATTGTCCACCTGGGCATCCGGGGCATTGGCAGCAGCGGTCCTTCCGACTTTGCTGACGCCAGAGCCAACGGGGACAAGATCTACTCGGTCAAGGCGGCCCGGGCGGCGGGGATCCAGCGGATTTTGGAGGACCTGACCCCGGGGGGCAAGGTCTACGTCACTTTTGACATTGACGGAATGGACGCGGCCTGCGCGCCTGCCACCGGGTCTCCCATGTTCGGCGGCTTCCAGTACGACGAGGTGGTGGAGATGATGGAGGCCATTGCCAAGCACAATCAGGTCATTGGCATGGACATGGTGGAGGTGGCGCCCCCCTATGACGATGCCGGGGACACCACGTCCTACCTGGCAGCCCGGCTGATCTCCGACCTGCTGGGCTTTGTCACCAAGGAGCGGGAGCGACAGGACGTCTAATTTTCCCCGTCAAAAGTCTGTTTTCCCACCGCCCGCAAAATTAGACATTTTTTAGACGTTTCTTTCTTATCATATGAGACAGAAGCGTCTAATTTTTATGGGAGCAGAGGAGGGGGAAAGAAAGCTCCGAAACAGGCGCAAACGGTACACTCCCCCCAGACGCGTGCGGTGCGGCCGGTTTTGAGGGCCGCAGGAAAGCGAAGGCGGGAGGGACGGGAAACCGTTGAAGTTTTACGAAATGGGAGGTAACATTATGTCATTCGAAACGGTAGAAAATGTCCTGAATATCAACGTTGACGCTACTATGACCTTGGCTATGGCAGCCATTTTGCTTCTGATCGGTTATTTCGTCAAAAATAAAATCCCAGCTCTTGGAAAATACTGCATCCCCGCCCCTGTCATTGGCGGCTTCCTGTTTATGTTCATCACCTTTGCCGGCCACGTGACCAGCACCTTTACTTTTAACTTTACTAATATCTTCCAGGATTACTTCATGCTGGCGTTCTTTACCACCGTGGGCCTGGGTGCCAGCTTCTCCCTGCTGAAGAAGGGCGGCATCCTGCTGATCGTCTACTGGCTTTGTGCCGGCGTGATCTCCATTTTCCAGAATATTATCGGCATTGCGGTGGGCACCGCGGTGGGCCTGGAGGCCCCTACGCCCTGCTGTCCTCCGCCATCTCTATGATCGGCGGCCACGGCGCGGCTTTGTCCTACGGTGGCACCTTTGTTGAGATGGGATACAGCCAGGGCTCTCTGGTGGGCGCCGCTGCCGCCACCTTCGGCCTGATTTCCGCCGTTCTCATCGGCGGCCCCCTGGGGCGCCGCCTCATTGTTAAGTACGACCTGAAGCCCGAAGAGAGCCAGGAGTCCTATGATGACATCAAGAGTGTCAACGCTGCCGGCAAGGAGCCCCTCTCCGGTCTGGATATCATCAAGAACGTGGCTGCCATCATTATCTGCATGGCCCTGGGCACCATGGTTTCCGGTTTTGTCAGCAGCCTGATCGGGATGTCCTTCCCCACCTATGTGGGCGCTATGTTTATCGCTGTGATCGTCCGGAACCTGAACGATGCGTTCCACCTCTATAAGTTCTCCTTCCCCCTGGTGGACGGCATCGGCGATGTCATGCTCAACCTGTACCTCTCCCTGGCCCTGATGACCCTGGCGCTGTGGGAGCTGGCTGGCCTCATCGGCGGCGTGCTGGTGGTTCTGCTGTGCCAGGTGGTCTTTATGATTCTGGTGGCCTACTTTGTGGTCTTCCGCATCCTGGGCAAGAGCTACGACGCCGCGGTCATGTGCGCCGGCCTGTGCGGCCACGGCCTGGGCGCCACCCCCTCTGCCATCGTGAACATGACTGCCGTCACCGAGCGGTACGGTATGTCCAGCCGGGCCTTCATGGTAGTGCCCATCGTAGGCGCCTTCCTGGTGGACCTCATCTATCAGCCCCAGACCATCGCATTCATCAAGTTCTTCGTTCAGGGCTACACCGGCTGATGTGCCGCAGACAGCCCCTATGTACATGAAACCTATTCCCATACATTTGTAATTTACGACTTAGGAGGAAATGATCATGACCAAACTGATTGAGTGCATCCCCAATTTCAGCTGCAGCAAGGAGAAGGATGAGGCCGCCTACAACGCCCTGGTGGACGTGGCCAAGAGCATCCCCGGCTGCACCCTGCTGGATGCTCAGACCGACGGCAACCACAACCGCTGCGTGTTTACTCTGGTGGGCTCTCCCGAGGCCATTGAGGAGGTCGCCTTCCAGCTGACCAAGAAGGCCGCTGAGGTCATCGACATGACCAAGCATAAGGGCGAGCACTCCCGTATGGGCGCCACCGACGTTATCCCCCTGGTGCCCACCATGGGTGTCACCGTGGAGGAGTGCGTGGAGATCACCAAGCGCCTGGGCCAGCGGATCTGGGACGAGCTGAAGATCCCCAGCTTCCTCTATGAGGACTCCGCCACCTGCCCCGAGCGCCGCAACCTGGCCACCTGCCGCAAGGGCCAGTTTGAGGGCATGCCCGAGAAGCTGCTCCAGCCTGAGTGGGCCCCCGACTTCGGTGAGCGGAAGATTCACCCCACCGCCGGCATCACCGCCATCGGCGCCCGGATGCCTCTGGTTGCCTTCAACGTGAACCTGGCCACCTCCGATGTGTCCATCGCCAAGAAGATCGCCAAGGTGATCCGCGCCTCCTCCGGCGGCTTCCGCAGCTGCAAGGCCATGGGCTTTATGCTGGAGGATCGGGGGATTGCCCAGGTGTCCATGAATATGGTAAACTACGAGGACACTCCTCTTTACGTGGTCTATGAGATGATCCGCAGCCTGGCCGAGCGCTATGGCACCTACATCGTGGACAGCGAGATCGTGGGCCTGACCCCTGCCAAGGCCATGATCGACTGCGCGGAGTTCTATCTGAAGGCCCGTGATTTTGATTGCCACAATCAGGTGATGGAGTACCACCTGATTGGGCTGGAGTAATGACCTACGGGAAGGAGAATGGAATCGTATGAAGCTTGTGGACAAAACGGTTGCGGGATTTGTAGACCTGATGGCCTCTGACGCGCCCGCCCCCGGCGGAGGCTCTGCCGCCGCCCTGGAGGGCGCGCTGGGTGCGGCTCTCACCGCCATGGTGTGCGCCCTCACCATTGGAAAGAAGAAGTATGCCGATGTGCAGGACCTGGCCGCCGAGGCCCAGAAGAAGGCCGACGATCTCAAGGCCCGCTTTGTGGACGTGATTGACCGGGACACCGAGGCGTTCAACGCCGTGAGCGCTGTGTTTGCCATGCCCAAGGAGACCGACGAGGAGAAGGCCGCCCGGAAGGCCGCCATGCAGGAGGCCCTGAAGGGCTGCACCAAGACCCCCTTTGAGATGATGGAGCTCTCCTGCCAGGCCCTGGAGCTGACCCGCTCTGTGGTGGGCAAGCTCAACGCCAGCGCCGCCAGTGACCTGGGCTGTGCTGCCCTGAGCCTGAAGGCGGCCATTCAGGGCGCGTGGCTCAACGTGCTCATCAACATCGGCGGCATTCAGGACCAGGCCTTTGTGGAGGAGTACCGCAAGAAGGGCCAGGAGCTGCTGGATCGCGCTCTGCCTCTGGCCGACGCCATCTATCAGGACGTGCTGCAGTCCCTGTAATTCCCGCATCAGAAAACGGGATGGGGCGCCCCCGCGGTCCGCATGCCGCGGGGGCGCTTTCGCAGAAAGGAGTTTGTATGGCCTTTCATATGTTACGTCTGACCCAGAAGGACTATGTGGTCAGCCAGTGGTCCGGCGGTACCACCACTCAAATCGCCATCGCCCCCCAGGGGGCCCAGTATGGAGACCGGACCTTCCTGTGGCGGCTGAGCTCCGCCACGGTGGATCTGGACGCCTCCGACTTTACCCCCCTGCCTGACTATCACCGGCTCATCGCTCCCCTGAAGGGGGAGATGGTCCTGACTCATAACGGCGGGGCCCCGGTGGCCCTGCGGCCCTATCAGGTCCACGCCTTTGACGGCGGAGCGGATACCCACTCCGAGGGCCGGTGTGTGGACTTTAACCTGATGCTGCGCAAGGGCGCCTGCCAGGGCCGGATTGCTCCGGTGGAGCTGGACGGGGCGGGAAGCCAGGAGCTGGACGTGTCCCCGGACGCAGAGGAGCTGGTGCTCTACTGCGTAGAGGGGGGTGGACGGGTCTCCGGCGCCGGTGAGGCGGCCGACCTGCAGCCCGGTGAGGCAGTCCGAATCCAGAGCCCCGGCGCGGCGAAGCTGATGTTGGAGTGCCCAGGCGCCGCCGCCTTTATGGCAGCGGAAGTGTATCATTCCCATTCATAAATTGACATTGTGACAAGGAAGGAGATCGATCCCCGTGGAAATCAAGAGCGATATTGAAATTGCCCAGAGCTGTCAGGCCAAGAACATCCGCGACATCGCCGCTGTGGCCGGTGTGGACGAGAAGTACCTGGAGCTGTATGGAAATTATAAGGCCAAAGTGGACTATAAGCTGCTCAATGAGACCCAGAACCAGGACGGCAAGCTCATCCTGGTGACGGCCATTACCCCCACTCCCGCCGGCGAGGGCAAGACCACCACCTCGGTGGGTCTGGCCGACGGCCTGCGCAAGATCGGCAAGAAGTCCGTGGTTGCCCTGCGTGAGCCCTCTCTGGGCCCTGTGTTCGGCGTGAAGGGCGGCGCGGCCGGCGGCGGCTACGCCCAGGTGGTTCCCATGGAGGACATCAATCTCCACTTCACCGGCGACTTCCACGCCATCGGCGCGGCCAACAACCTGCTGGCTGCCATGCTGGACAACCACATTCAGCAGGGCAACGCCCTGGGCATCGACGTCAAGCAGATCACTTGGAAACGGGCTGTGGACATGAACGACCGGCAGCTGCGCCACATTGTAGACGGCCTGGGCGGCCGGATGCAGGGCGTGCCCCGGGAGGACGGCTTTGAGATCACCGTGGCCAGCGAGATCATGGCGGTGCTGTGCCTGTCCACCAGCCTGATGGACATGAAGGAGAAGCTGGGCCGGATGATCGTGGCCTACACCTATGACGGAAAGCCGGTCACCGCCCACGACCTGAAGGCAGAGGGCGCCATGACCGCTCTGCTCAAGGACGCGCTCAAGCCCAACCTGGTCCAGACCCTGGAGGGTACCCCCGCCTTTATCCACGGCGGTCCCTTCGCCAACATTGCCCACGGCTGCAACTCCATCATCGCCACCAAGATGGCCCTGAAGCTGGGCGACTACGCCGTCACTGAGGCCGGCTTCGCCGCCGACCTGGGCGCGGAGAAGTTCATTGACATCAAGTGCCGCAAGGCGGGCCTCAAGCCCTCCGCGGTGGTGATCGTGGCCACGGTCCGCGCCCTGAAGTATCACGGCGGCGTGCCCAAAGCAGAGCTGAATCACGAGAATCTGGAGGCCCTGGAGAAGGGTCTGCCCAACCTGCTGCAGCACGTGGACAACGTGAAGAACGTATACGGCCTGCCCTGCGTGGTGGCCATCAACGCTTTCCCCACCGACACCAAGGCTGAGCTGGATCTGGTGGAGAAGAAGTGCAACGAGCTGGGCGTCAACGTGGCTCTCAGCGAGGTGTGGGCCAAGGGCGGCGAGGGCGGCAAGGCCCTGGCCGAGGAGGTGGTCCGCCTGTGCGAGGAGGAGAACCACTTCCAGTACGTCTACGATACCCAGCTGTCCATTGAGGAGAAGCTGGATGCCATCGTCAAAAAGGTCTACCACGGCGACGGCGTGGCCCTCACGCCCAACGCCAAAAAGCAGGTCAAGCAGCTCACCGACCTGGGCTTCGGCGACCTGCCCATCTGCATGGCCAAGACCCAGTACTCTTTCTCCGACGACGCCAGCCTGCTGGGCGCCCCCAAGGGCTTTACCGTCACGGTGCGCAACCTGAAGGTGTCCGCCGGCGCCGGCTTCCTGGTGGCCCTGACGGGCGACATCATGACCATGCCCGGTCTGCCCAAGGTGCCCTCTGCGGAGAAGATCGACGTGGACGAGAACGGAAAGATCACCGGTCTGTTCTAAGAAAAGGAAAGCAATCCAGGGGGAGGCGGAGCTCCGCCTCCCCCGCGTGTACAGGGAAAGGAGAAGATCCATGGCAGTGTTGCTCAGCGGAAAACCGGTGGCTCAAGCCATGTGCCGCACCATCCGTGCCCAGTGCGAAACCCTCAGCGCCCACGGGATCTGTCCCACCCTGGGGATTGTCCGGGTGGGAAACCGGGATGAGGATATCGCCTATGAGCGGGGGGCGGTGCGCCGGGCGGAGAGCCTGAATCTTCAGGTGCGCCGCTTCCTGCTGCCGGAGGATACCACGGAGCAGGAGCTGATGGGTACCCTGCGCCATGTGGACGAGGATCCGGACATCCACGGCTGCCTGCTGTTCCGCCCCCTGCCGCCCCATCTGGACACCGAGGCCGTGGCCAGGGTGCTGCGGCCGGAGAAGGACATCGACGCCATTACCACCGCGTCCATGGGCGGGCTGCTCACCAAGGACGGAGTGGGTTTTGCCCCCTGTACTGCCACCGCCTGTCTGGAGCTGCTGCGCTACTATGAGATCCCCCTGAAGGGGAAAAAGATTGCCATGATTGGCAAGAGCGCCACCGTGGGCCTGCCCACCGCCCTGCTGCTGATGCAGGAGGACGCCACCGTCTCGGTATGCCACATCTTTACCGACGCGGAGGACACCCGGAACTTCTGTCTGGACGCGGATATCATTATCTCCGCCGCCGGGTGCCTGAACCTGATCCGGTCCAGCTATGTCCGGCCGGGCCAGGTGGTGGTGGATGTAGGGGTGAACATCGGACCGGACGGGGCCATGCACGGCGATGTGGACTTTGCGGAAGTGGAGCCCATCGTGGCCGCCATTACCCCGGTGCCCGGGGGCGTGGGGGCGGTGACCTCCACGGTGCTGGCCAGCCATGTGGTGCAGGCGGCCAGCCGTCTGCTGGAGAGGAGTGCGACATGAATTCCCTCAGCCTTTCCCCCGCGGAGGTCATTGCCGCCTACTGCGCGGGAAGCGTGAAAAAATTTCAGTCCTCGGCCCTGCGCCTGTTTTTGCTGGGCGTGCTGGCCGGGGCCATCATTGCCGTGGCCGCGGCGGCCAGCAATACGGCGGTGTACGGCATCACGGACACCTGGACCCTGCGGACCATCTGCGCGCTGATCTTTCCCTTCGGCCTGGGACTGGTCCTTGTCACCGGGTCGGAACTGTTTACCGGCAACTGTATGCTGCCGGTGGCCCTTCTGGAAGGGAAGGGGACGGTAGGGCAGATGGTGCGCAACTGGGTGCTGGTCTACCTGGGAAATACGCTGGGCGCCCTGCTGGTGGCCGGCCTTTGCGTGTCCTGCGGCCAGCTGGACTACTCCGCCGGAGCGCTGGCGGTGTACACCATCCGGGTGGGGGCGGCCAAGTGTGCCCTCCCCTTCGGAAAGGCCTTTGGTCTGGGCATCCTGTGCAACGTGCTGGTCTGCCTGGGCGTGGTGGCCGCAAACTCCGCCAAAGACACCACCGGGCGCCTGCTGGGGGCGTATCTGCCCGTGTGCTTTTTTGTACTGTGCGGCTTTGAACACTCGGTCGCCAATCTCTACTACATCGGCGCGGCCATGATGGCCGCGGCTGTTCCGGAGTATGCCGCCCAAGCCGTGGCGGCGGGCGTAGATCTGACCGCCCTGACCCCGGCGGGAGCTGCCGCCAATCTGGTCCCTGTCACCCTGGGCAACCTGGTGGGCGGCGCGGGGCTGGGACTGCTGCTCTGGTACTGCCACATCAAACAAGGAGGGACCTCCCAATGACCGGACAGGAAGCCATCGCACTGATCCATGAGCGGGCCTGGACCGGGCGCAAGCCCGGCCTGGAGCGGACCCAGGCCCTGCTGGCCGCTCTGGGCAATCCGGAGCGGAAGCTCCGCTTCGTCCATATTACCGGAACCAACGGAAAGGGCTCCACCGCCGCCATGACGGCGTCCGTTCTCACCAGCGCCGGGATCCGCACCGGGCTGTACACCTCGCCCCACCTCTATCAGTTTTATGAGCGGATGCAGGTGGACGGCGTGCCCATCTCGGACGAGGACCTGGGCCGCCTGACCCAGCAGGTGCTGGAGGCGGCGGAGGGAATGGCCGACCCGCCCACCGAGTTTGAGCTGATGACCGCAGTGGGCATGGCCTACTTTTTGGAGCAGGGCTGTGACCTGGTGGTGCTGGAGGTGGGGCTGGGCGGCCGCCTGGACTCCACCAACGTGATTCCCGCCCCCGAGGCGGCGGTGATTACCAACATCGGCCTGGAGCACACCAAGGAGCTGGGAAACACCCTGGCTCTGATTGCCGCCGAGAAGGCAGGCATCCTGAAGCCGGGAAGCCGGTGTGTGCTGTACGCCCAGGGGGAGGAGGCCAGCGCCGTGGTGCGGGATGCCTGCCGCGCCCAGAACATCCCCCTGCGTGAGACCGCCCCGGAGACCCTGGAGGTGCTGGCCTCCGGCCTGGAGGGACAAACCTTCCGCTACCGGGGCAGCGGCCCCTACCACCTGAATCTGCTGGGGAACTACCAGCTCGCCAACGCCATGACCGCCCTGGACACCGTCCAGACCCTGCGGGAGGCGGGGTGGTCCATCCCGGAGGAGGCCGTGGTCCGGGGCCTGGCTCAGGCCCGCTGGCCCGGACGGCTGGAGTTGGTGCGCCGCAGCCCGGACGTGATCGTAGACGGTGGCCACAACCCCCAGTGCGTGGACGCTCTGGTCACCGCCCTGAAGCCTCTGTATCCGGACAAGAAGCTCATCTTCCTGGCCGGCGTTTTGGCCGACAAGGACTGGCGGACCATGTTCCTCCGGGTGCTCCCACTGGCCAAGGCCTTTGTGGTGGTGACCCCGGACAGCCCCCGGGCCCTGCCCGCCCCGGAGCTGGGGGCATGGCTGGAGGAGATCTCCCAGCTCCCCGTCTCGGTACAGGACAGTCTGGACGCGGGGGTGGACGCCGCCCTGGCCCAGGCCGGACCGGACGACGTGGTGTGTGCCTGGGGCTCCCTGTACTCCGTAGGGGAGATCCGCCACCACCTGGGACTCTGCTGAGCCCCGCAATCCATATTTTAGTACACAGAATAGGAGTACCGCGTCAAGTGCCGCCAGATGGGAAGTGGCTGTCGGACGAAAAGGCTTTGCCCTTGCGGTGGTGCTCCGCTTCCGCTGTCGTATGAGGGATATCCTTTTACGGCATCGAAGAGGAAAAAGAGGTTTACTCTTCGTCCTGGTGAAAGGAATGAATACAATGAAACATCAGAAAACCACAAAAACGATGGTCACCTGCGCCCTGCTGGTGGCTCTCCAGGTGATCCTGGCCCGGTTCCTCTCCATCAACACCACCTTTGTGGTGGTCAACTTTTCCTTCCTGGCGGTAGCCCTGGCGGGCATCCTGTTCGGCCCGCTGTGGGGCATGGCGGTGGGGGGCGTGAGCGACCTGGTGGGCGCCACCCTGTTCCCCTTTGGGGCCTTTTTCCCCGGCTTTACCCTGACTGCCGCCCTGGTGGGACTGATCTACGGCGGCTTCCTCCACACAAAGGACGGCATGTTCCACGGCCGGGAGCTGTGGCTGCGGGTGGTAGGGGCCTCGGTGTGTGCCAGCGCAGTCCGCCTGGTGCTCAACAGCGTGTGGCTGTATGTGATGTACGGCGCAGGGCTGTTCGGTATGCTGCCCGCCCGGGTGACCGAGTCGGTGTGTATGCTGGTGGTGCAGATTTTGCTGCTGCCGGCGCTGCTGTCCATGTCCAACCGGCTGGAGCAGGTACGGCATTTGGCTTGATGGGCCTGCAAAAGGCCAAAAACCGCTCTTTTCCCAGGGAAGAGCGGTTTTTCTTTGCATAAAAATGCGGGCCGCGATGACCGCGGCCCGCAAAAAGATGGAAGGAAGTTGGGTAAAACATGTCTGCCCGGCGTAGGGGGCCGGGGAAGAATATCAGATCTGGTGCTTCTGCTCGTACTCCACAATGGCGTCTACCTTTTTGCCGGAGCGCTCATTGTACTCGTAGGTGCAGGACAGGTAGGCGGCGATCAGCTCTTTGGCCAGCATATTGCCGGTAACCTGGCTGCCCAGGGTGATGATGTTGCAGTTGTTGGACAGGCAGGCCCGCTTGGCGGAATAGACATTGAGCACGTTGGCGGCGTAGGCGCCCTTCACCTTGTTGGCGGCCAGCATCACGCCGATGCCGGTGCCGCAGAACAGAATGCCCCGGTCATACTTCTTGGCGGCCACTGCCTCGGCCACCTCGATGGCGGTGTGGGCGTAGATCACGTCGTCGCTGCCGAAATCGGTGACCTCGTGGCCCAGACCCTTGACGAACTCGATCATTTCCTGCTTAAACGCCTCGGCGTTGGGATCGCAGCCCATGGCAATTTTCATGGTAATCATCCTCCAGTCCCTATTTCTTGTTGATGCGGTGTTCATACCGCTTAAATTTATTGGCAATATTCCGCCGGGTAGCGGTGCGGAATTCCCGTGCCGCGCCCCGTTCCAGATAGTCGATGTAGGATTGGTGCTCCAAAATCATCTTCCGCTTGCCCTCCGGCGTCTCCAGCAGCGTTTCGCCGTAGAGCATTTTGAAGAAGGAGAGCACATCCCACAGGCTCTCAATCATTGCACAGGTCCGGTGCAGGCCGGACGCCTTGTAGATGGCAAAATGGAATTCCCGATTTTTCAGGTGAATGCTTTTGGCGTTCAGCACAGGCATCATCAAAATTTCCTGGTACTCCTGGTGGAGCTGCTTGATCCGCTCCAAATCTTCGGGAGTAACATGCTGACAGGCCGCAAAAGCCGCTTCTGACTCAAGCAGCTGCCGCAGGCGGTAGATCTCGGCGATCTCATCCCGGTCCAGATTGACCAGATGCATGCCCACGTATGGCTCGGATACGGCAATTCCTTTCCGTTCCAACGTGTTCAGCGCTTCCCGAACCGGCATCCGACTGACGCCCAGTTCTGCGGAGATCTGTTCTGTCCGGAGTTTATCACCCATCTGCAGGGTGCCGTCCATAATCCAATCCATCAGGCATTTTAGTACCTGATCGGCCAGCTTGCTTCGCTGAAGGACGGCCTCCTGTTTATTTGCTCTGCGGTTTCCGCTTGTTGTCATGGCTTTCGACTCTCCTGTAATGAATTACAGAGAAAGGGTCCCCATCACCTTTTCCAGGATTGCTACCTGGGCGGTCTCCTCGATCAGTTCCACCACGTGCTCTGCGGCAACGGCATTTTTGCCCAGAGCAACCGCGCCGTGATCGGCCAGCAAGAAGGCGTTCAGATCAGGTTGTTTGGCAAAAATCTCCTGCACCTTGGGCAGATCATCTGCCTGTACCATAGCTGCCTGTACATTCAGGGTGGGAAGTTCGGTCTTGAACTTCAGCTTCGAATGCCAGGTGACCAGGGGCAGGGGCTTTTTCGTGGAAGACCAAGCAATGGCGTAGGGAGAATGAACATGAACCACTGCGTTGACGGTAGGACACACCTTATAAATATAGCCATGAAGGGTGGCTTCCTTAGTGGGTTTTCCGGTGGGGAGATCCTCGCCGGTAATCAGGTTGCCGTCAAAGTCACACACAACAAACCCCTTCATAATCCCCTTGTCCACGTCCACAACACAGTCGCCCATGGAGCCGCCGCTGGCCTTGACCAGCATGTGCTCCGTTCCGGGAATTCGGGCGCTTACATTCCCGCCGCTTCCTGTTTGCATCTTTCTATTATATACGCGATCGCAGGCGATGACAAGATCTTTTGCAACCATCAGAATGTCTTTATTCATAATGTAACCTCTTTTCCTGTGCAGGGCTCGTGGAATGCGAGCCTTTATTTTTTGGCCTGAGCCATCACATCCAGCATAATTTTGGCCGCCTGAACGCCCCACTCCGGCGTGTCCAGGTTGCCCTCAATCTCCACGATCTCGATGTTGGAATTGAGATTGGCCTTCAGGGTTTCGATCAGAGCCTGATCGGCTTCCGGATCATAGAGGGCCTCGCCTTTGGTGGTGTTGTGGCGCATGCCGTCGGTGGGAACCAGCAGCTTGATGGGGTAGTCGGAGGTGTTCAGGCGGTCGGCCACGATCTTGGCGATGTCCCGGGCCTCGTCGGCGGTGATCTTGATGTGGACCGTGTCGGCGTTGTGGTCGTAGGTCTTGCGGGTCTCCAGATTGGGCACCACATGGGCTTCCTTCTTATTGTAATCCACAAAGTCAATGCCGCCCAGGCTCACCACCAGGGGGACGTGGTTGGCGGTGGTCTTCAGCAGACGGACCGCCGCGCCGGGGCCGTAGGAGAAGCCGCCGCCGAAATACTCGGAGGTGATCTCGTGCTGCGTGAGGTCCAGCACGCCGTCGATAAGACCGTCGGCAGCCATCTGCTCCATCACCGCGCCGCCCACGCCGGTGGCATGGAAGCCCAGCACCTCGTAGCCGTTGCGCTCCAGCTCCTCCACGGCGGCCATGCAGCCGTTGTTGGTCACGCCCATCAGGGTCAGACCGATGACCGGCTTGTCGCCCTTGGCAATGGGCTCGCCGGCGTTCTGCACCATGCCGATGACGCAGCCGCAGGCGTTGGCGATCACCCGGCGGGTAATCAGGTTCAGGCCGGTGCAGTCGCAGATGGTGGGCATGGCCACGATGTCCTTGTCACCCACCACCAGGCTGAACTGCTTGGTGCCGCTGGCTACGGTGGTGGCCATAACCTTGGGGAAACCGATGGGCAAAACAGACATGGCGGCGGTGGCCATGGTGGTGTTCTGCAGACCGCCCACAGAGATGATGCCGTGGATCTTGCCCTCTTTGTAGAGTTTTTCCACATAGGCGGTGACGGCTTTGCGCATGAACTCAATCTTTTCGCCCTTGGTCTTGTTCTCCAATTCACTCCAGGGAGTGCCGTAGGCGGCAACAATCTCGCCGCGGGAAACATCGACGACCTTGCCGTTGTCATCCGGGTTGGCACATTCCATGGGACCGGTCGCGGTGTTTAAAACCAGGGCCTTCAGGCCGGCCTTTTCCACGCACTCCTTCATATAGGCGGACTCGGTATATTTGGTATCGCAACTTTCAATAATGGCAATTGTTTTCATTGTGAACACCGCATCCTTTATAAAATTCTGCCGTCGGCCGGCGGTGCCGGCCGACGGCAGTTAAAGCAACTCCGCTGGATTGGTTTTCTCTTACACTTCGATGCCGCCGATTTCCTTGGCGCGCTCAGCCCAGGGCTTGGAATCCGCCTTGGCGCCGAAGTACTTTCTCTCCACAGACTCGGGAGTGGTGCCCTTGGCAGCGGACTCCTTGGCGATGATGGCCTTGGAGTACTTGTCAAAGTCAAAGTCGCTGTCCTTGGTGCCGATCACAGGCAGCTGGTTGTTGTGGTCGGCCTCATAGGCCTCCACAGCGGCGGACAGGATGACGTCGTGGGCCAGCAGCAGGTGCTTGTAGGGGTCCACACCGGCGCGGTTGCAGCGGCGCAGGAACTCACGGATGCCTTCCCAGGCGGCGACCATGTCTACATAACGGCCGGGAGGGCAGATGTCGTAGTGCAGCTTCTCCACCATGTCCTGAGGAGCGTCGATGTTGCCCATGACGAACACGGCGTCGCCCACGCAGAAGTAGGGGCCCTTCTCGGTCTGGACCATGACGGACATGGATCCGGGGCTGTGGCCGAAGCTCTCAAAGACGGTGACGCCGGGGACGATCTCCACTTCGCCCTTCACGGTCTCAAAGCGGGAAGGAATGTCGATGCCGGCCTCCTTGTCCACGATGTCGTAGGGAGCGATGAACTCATTCTTGTAGGTCACATCGCCATCCTTGCAGATGATGGGACGGCAGTAGCTCTTGAAGTGCAGGGAGACAGGATTGTGGGCGTAGTTCCACTCCACCTCGTTGACGATGAAGCGGGCGTTGACGAACTTCTCCAGATAGAAGACGTGATCCCAGTGCAGGTGGGTGAACAGGACGATGTCCACATCCTCGGGCTTGTAACCGGCCTGAGCCAGGCGGGACTCGATGTCGTCCACGCCGGGACGCTGCATGGAGGGGCCGTGATGGTACTTATCGGCGTGCTCGTTCCAGGACATGCCGGTGTCCACCAGGATCAGCTTGTCGCCGCCCTCAATCAAAAAGGTGAAGTCGGGGAGCTGGTCCAGCTCGTTGGTCAGGCCGTATTTCTCGATGTACTTGCTGCAGGAGAAGTGGTACCAGTACTCCAGGGGCTTGGTGGGAATGTAGCCGCTGTTCAGAGGACGAATTTTGTAGTTCATAATATACCTTCCTTTCTATTCGTTCAGTTGAAGTGGACTTATTTGTGGATTTATAAAAGATGGATGCGCACAGGGGATTCGGCGAAGGTTACTTCTGGGCCTTGGCAGCCTGTTCGGCAATGGCCTCGTCGGAATAAATGCCCTTCTTTAAGCGGCGCATTCTCTTATCCAGCATAGCAGTAATGAGGGGGCAAGTAAAGGCGGTGACAATGGCGGCGATGGTCACCTGAGCGGTAGCGGCAGAGGCGACGGGCGCGAAGGAAGAATCCACTTCCGCCATGTAGGAGGGAACAGCAGTCGCGTTGGCTGCGGTGGTGCCGATGGCAGCGCCCATGGCGTTGCGCTTCTTCTTGGGCAGGAAGAACTGATACACAAAGTAGAACACAAAGGCGGACAGAGCGGAGATGATGGCCAGAACCACGCCGCCGATACCGCCGCTGACCAGGCCTCTCAGGCTCATGCCGGCGCCGATGGGGATCATCATGAAGAAGGTGACGATGGGCACGGCGTTGGCTGCGTGCTTACGGAACTCGGCATCCAGGTTGCCCCAGACAATACCGATGATCAGGGGGACCAGGGTGGCAACGAAGGTGGTGAAGGGGATGGAAGCCATACCGGCGGCGCCCATGGCAATCATAGTGAAGAAGGGGCCGTCGTTCAGGGAGAGGATGGAGATGGCGCCGGCGTCGGTGTCGTCGCCGTACTGCTGGGCGATGGCCAGGTACTCACCGCCGGCGGAGTTGGTCAGGGCGGCGATAATGGCCATGGGGGTCACACCTAGGAACCCGGCAGGGCCGAAGATGGCACTGACGGCAAGACCCAGGGCAACGCCCAGAACGAACTTGATCAGGGTCAGGACAAAACCTTTATAGAAAGGCATGCCGATGTTGCGCACATTGATGGATGCACCGTTCAGCAAAAGGAACAGGCCCAGCAGACAGGAGGTGCCGGTGCTGAACAGGCCGGTGGTAAAGCCGCCGATTTTCAAAGCGTCGGGGGCAATGGTGTTGACGATCACGCCGATGAACAGAGGGACAATAATGATACCGCCTGGGATTTTTCGCATGAGTGCGAAAACGCTGGTTTTTTGACTGTTTTCCATGGATCATTCTCCTCTCAAATTTCAGATCATAAAGTGTGTACGCGAAATCTAAGCGGCCGGTTTTTCTTTGGATATTGGATCCAATCGTTGACTTTATTTTATCCAATTCTTTTCGAATGTCAATGAACGGTATTTCCAAAATGCGGGGCCGTTTTTTGTTGCATCTGTCAATAAGCAAGAGAATGACATGGATTTCTTATTGTATTTCACCACATTATTGTCAAATATACACTATTTTATTATGCTGGATTTGTGAGAAGCATCAATTTCTTGAGGCGTTAGATAGGAAGAAAATAAAATAATTTCTTAAAAAATTCGATTTAAATTTTATTGTAATTGGATCCAATTTGTGCTAGGATAGGGGGCGAGATACGACAACGGGCCCAGTGTAGGATCATTCCCCGTCTGCAAGGGCCGCGTGCTGCCGTACGGAAAGAGGAGGAATATATAATGTGTCGCGTTTCCACTCCGTTTTTGTTTGTAAATCCCAAGTCTTACCTCTATGGAAAAGAAAGTTTGGCCCTGGCTCAGGCAGCGGACAAGATTGCAGAAAAAACTGGCGCACAGATTTTCTTCACTTGTCCGTATGCGGATCTGCGCGTGATCGCGGAGCACACCAGCCACATTACGGTGACAGCCCAGAACATGGACGCCCTCCAGCCCGGGCGGGGCATGGGCGCGGTGCTGCCTGAGTCCCTGGTGGAGGCCGGAGCCAAAGCCGTGGTGCTCAATCACGCGGAAAACCAGAAGACCCTGGCCCAGCTGCATGCCTGCATCGACCGGGCCAAGGAGCTGGGGCTCATTACCATTGTCTGCGCCGACTCCACCGTGGAGGCTCAGGCCGTGGCACAGCTGGGGGTGGACGTGATCCTGGCTGAGCCTACCGCCCTCATTGGCACCGGCACTACCGCAGATGACAGCTACACCATTGAAACTACCAAGGCCATCAAGGCGGTAGACCCCCAGGTGAAGGTCATGATCGCTTCCGGCATCACCACGGCAGAGGACTGCTATAAGGTGGTTTATCTGGGTGCGGACGGCACCGGCTCCACCTCCGGTATTGTGAAAGCACCCTCTCCCGCCGGCCGGGTGGAGGAGATGGTCCAGGCAATTCTCCAGGCCGTGAAGGACCGCCAGGCCGACTGATCCAGTACCCTATCAAGGCCCGGATTCCCTCTCGCGTATGGGGAATTGCGCGGGAGCGTCCGGGAGCTATAACCCAGTCATCTCACCGCAAAACTCGCGGGACATAGAAAAGGAGTACGCTATGACAGCCAAGGAAAAGAAGCAACTGATGGCGACGGCCTGCAAGGTGCGCATGGGGATCATCGAGGGGA
>CABVDR010000051.1 GCA_902497145.1 uncultured Oscillospiraceae bacterium | reverse complement strand
CCCACGCGACCAGCTTGGAAGGCTGGGATTCTACCATTGAACTACACCCGCATGGACGCTGTGTTCCTCTCACGTCAGCCATGAAATGATACCACAGATTTTATGGGTTTGTCAATGGGTTTTCGAGTTCTTTTAGAAAAAATTTGGGCAGAGGGGGAGAAGCCCTCCTCTGCCCTTGGGCAGACAGTTACAGGGCGGCATCACAGAAGCCGCAGCAGTCCACCCCGCCGATCTTTTTGATAAGGGGGGGCAGATAGGTTTCCGTCTGGGTAATGCAGCGGGGGTTGTGGCAGATGGGTTTGGTGCCGATCTCCACGGGGGTGGGATGATCGTTCCGGGGCTGCAGAGCCAAATGCTCCAGCAGAGCCATCCGGGCGAACATGCCAAACCGGGCTTGCTGGAAGTAGACCGCCCGGGGATCGTCGTCCACATCCAAAGTGATCTCATCTACTCGGGGCAGGGGGTGCATGACCAGCATATCGGGCTTGGCCCGCTCCAGCTTGCGGCGGGTAAGGATGTAGATGCCCTTATTCCGCTCATACTCCAGGGGATCCACAAAGCGCTCCTTCTGGATGCGGGTCATGTACAGCACGTCCAGCTGGGGAATGACGGGCTCCAGGCCGGTGACCTCGGTGTACCACATGTTGTGCTCCCGCATGAATACCCGCATGTATTCCGGGACTGCCAATTCACGGGGGGAGATGAGGAAAAATTTAATATCGTTGAATTTGGCCATGGCCTTGATGAGGGAGTGGACGGTACGACCGTTTTTCAGATCGCCGCACAATCCAATGCATAGGCCGTCTACCCCACCGCGGAGCCGGGTAATGGTGGTGAGGTCTGCCATGGTCTGGGTGGGGTGCATGTGGCCGCCGTCTCCGGCATTGACCACAGGGACCGCAGAATAGAGGGAGGCCGCCTTGGCTGAGCCCTCCCAGGGAGTCCGCATGACCACTACATCGGCGTAGTTGGACACCATCTTAATTGTGTCCTTCAGGGTCTCGCCCTTGGCGACAGAGGAGGAGTTGGGGTCGGCAAAACCGAAGACCGATCCGCCCAGCCGCAGCATAGCGGTCTGGAAGGAGAAATTTGTTCGGGTGGAGGGTTCATAGAACAGATTGCAGGATACCTTGCCACGGCATACGTCAATAAATTTCTCCGGCGCGTCGATGATTTGGCTGATCCGGGTGTAGAGCTGGTCCCATTCTTCCCGGGACATGTCACCAAAGTCGATCAGATTTCGCATTTAGGCCCCTTCCTTTCTCTTTGTCCGTATTCGAGTCATTGTATCACAAAGAGACGGTTTCCATCAAGCGGAAAACCAACATTTCCTTGTGCCGAAACGCATGATTTTTTCTCCATTTGTCATGCTAACTCTGTCGCTTTGGCTGTGCGGTCAGATTGAATTCGCATTTGGACGGAGGGAAAACCCAAATGGAGCAATTTTGGTACTTTATGTTATATAGCTTTCTGGGCTTTTTGCTGGAGGTGGGGTATGCCTGGTGTACCGGGGGACGAAGGGACCGCAAGCGCACCCTGCTGCTGCCTTTGTGCCCGGTGTATGGCCTGGGCGCTTTGGCGGTTTTGGCGCTGCCCCAAGCGATAATCAAGAACCCTCTGCTGCTGATGGTGTGCGGCGGCGCGGCGGCCACCGGAGTAGAGTATGCCACCGCAGTGTTTTATGAGAAGGTGCTGGGGGTGTCCTTCTGGGACTACCGGGAAAACCGGTGGAATCTGCATGGAAGAGTGTGTGCAGTGTTTTCCCTTGCCTGGGCAGCACTGCTGCCTGTCGCGGTCTACTGGATTCATCCGGTTATCTCCGGCTGGGCAGCGTTCATTCCAGCTCCGGTGACAGCTGTAGCCATGCTGGCCGTAGGGGCAGATCTGCTGCTGTCTGCCCTGTTGCTGCGCCGTACCGGGACCCGGGATTGTCTGCGGTGGTATCAGAACCGGGGGAATTTGAACCGCCTTTTTGGATAGAGTGTGGTTAAAAAAACAGCCGTGGAAAACTCCACGGCTGTAAGAGGTAAAAGTTACTTACTCCTCGTAATCTTCATATTCAGAGGAGCAGGCGCGCTGCTGAATCTTAGTTTTGGCGCAGTCACCCAGCTCAGAGAGCTTGTCCCAGTAGGCGATGACAGCACACACCGCAGCGGCGGCGGCCAGGGAGAGAGCCACGATCTTCAGCACGAAACGGGCGATTTTCATAGTTAAAATCCTCCTTCTGGATTTATGGTTGTTCATAGTGTACACGATTGCAAGGAAAAATACAATATCTCCAGGGAAAAATCAAAGAGGAAATTACACGTTGAACCGGAACAGGATGATGTCGCCGTCTTGTACCACGTACTCTTTGCCCTCGGAGCGGATGAGGCCCTTTTCCCGGGCGGCGGCCATGGAGCCGCAGGCCATCAGATCCTCGTAGGAGACCACCTCAGCCCGGATAAAGCCCCGCTCAAAGTCGGAGTGGATCTTACCGGCGGCCTGGGGCGCCTTGGTGCCCTTGGTGATGGTCCAGGCGCGGCACTCGTCCTCGCCGCTGGTGAGGTAGGAGATGAGGCCCAGCAGGGTGTAGCTGGCCTTGACCAGGCGGTCCAGACCGGACTCCTTCACCCCCAGGTCCTCCAGGAACATAGCCTTTTCCTCAGGCTCCAGCTCGGCGATCTCGGCCTCCAGCTTGGCGCACACGGGGATCACCTGAGCACCCTCGGACTGGGCCCGCTCCTCCACCTGCTTATAGTAGGGGACGGCCTGGGGATCGGAGAAGCCGTCCTCGTCCAGGTTGGCGGCGTAGATGACCGGCTTGAGGGAGAGCAGCTCGCTGGTGCCGATGAGGGCGGCGTCGTCCTCGTCTACCTCGGAGAGGTAGCTGCGGGCGGACTTGCCGTCGTTGAGCCACTCCTTCAGGCCGGAGAAGACCTCCACCTCGTGGAGAAACTTCTTGTCTCCCTTGGCGGCCTTCTGGGCCTTGTCGATCCGGCGGTCCACCATCTCTGCGTCGGCCAGGATCAGTTCCAGGTCGATGGTGTCTATGTCACGGATGGGGTCGGTAGAACCTTCCACGTGGATGACGTTCTCGTCGTCAAAGCAGCGTACCACATGGACAATGGCGTCGGTCATACGGATGTTGGCCAAAAACTTGTTGCCCAGACCCTCGCCCCGGCTGGCACCTTTCACCAGACCGGCGATGTCCACGAACTCGATGACGGCGGGGGTGGTCTTTTTGGGGTGGTACATTTCGCTGAGCTTGTCCAGACGGTAGTCGGGCACAGCCACCATGCCCACGTTGGGGTCGATGGTGCAGAAGGGGTAGTTGGCGCTCTCGGCGCCGGCGTTGGTAATGGCGTTGAACAGGGTGCTCTTGCCCACATTGGGCAGACCCACAATACCTAATTTCACGGCAGTTCCTCTTTTCCGTTAAACTCCAAAAATGGTCCTATTATTATATCGGATTTTCCCCTGTGGTGCAAGAGGCGGGGGCACTTTTATACCAGCTCCCCGGTGAGCAGGGTGCCCTCCCGGCCAGTGAGCCGCACTTGACGCAGCTGGTTGTGGAGAGGTTCCCCGCTGGTGACTCCTACCTGACAGTACCGGGTGGTGTGGCCCAGCCACAGTCCGTCTCGCTCCTCCTCAAAAAGGACAGGGAGCGTCTCGCCTATAAAAGAGTCCAGATAGGCGTACTCCATCGTTTGGGCCACCTGAGCGGCCCGGTGGGCCCGCTCCTCCTTGACTGCATTGGGGATTTGACCGAACATCTTGGCGGCGGGGGTGCCGGGGCGGCGGGAGTAGGGGAAAATGTGCATGGCGGCAAAGCTGCACTTCTCAATAAAGTCCAGGGTTTGAACAAATTCCTCCTCCGTCTCCCCAGGGAAGCCCACAATGAGATCGGTGGTGATGGCCGGGCGGTTATAGACTTCACGGAGTAATTTTACACTCTCATAATACCGAGCGGAGTCGTATTTCCGGTTCATCCGCTGCAAAACGGTGTCACAGCCCGACTGCATGGACAGGTGGAAGTGGGGACAGAGATTGGGAAGGGCGGCGCAGCGGCGGCAGAAATCCGCGGTGATGGTTCTGGGTTCCAGGGAGCCCAGCCGTACCCGGATGTGGTCTGGTACCGCCTGACAGATGGCCTCCACCGCGTCAATGAGGGAGGGCTTTTCCTCCAAATCCTGGCCCCAGGAGGAGATCTCAATGCCGGTGAGGACGATCTCCTGATAGCCCGCCTCCACCAGGGCTTTGGCCTGGGCGGCACAGTCGGCGATGGGCAGGGAACGGATGCGGCCTCTGGCGTAAGGGATGATGCAGTAGGAGCAGAAGTTGACGCAGCCGTCCTCGATTTTCAGCATGGCCCGGGTACGGCCCTCCAGCCCTCCGGCGGGGAGGTTTTCAAAAGTGCGGCGCTGGAAGGGATCATCCAGGGCGGTGATGCTCTTGTGCTGCTGCCAGGTCTGCTCCAGCAGATCCACAAAGCCGGTGCGGTCTCCGGTGCCGGCCACCAGGTCCACCTCCAGTTTGTCCATATCGTCGGGATGGGTCTGGGAGTAGCAGCCGCACACCGCCAAAATAGCGTCGGGAGCGGTCTTTCGAGCCCGGCGGATTACCTGCCGGGACTTTTTGTCGCTTACCGCCGTCACCGAGCAGGTGTTGATGACGTAGGCGTCGGCCTCCCCGTCAAAGGGGACCAGAGTGTGGCCCCGCTGGGTGACCAGCTGTTCCAGGGCCTGGGTCTCATACTGATTTACTTTGCACCCTAAGGTGTAAAAGGCAATTCTCATGTTGTTTCGTCTTCGCTCTCTTTCAGATCTTCGGGGAGCAGCTCCATCAGCTGCTCCCGGGTGGGGGCATCCAGCTTGGCCACCCGGTCGGACTGGCGGGAAACCGCCTTTTCAAATAGATTGCGCACGTCCCGGGCGTTGCCGAAGTTCTCATCCCGCTCCTGGTAGAGTTTCTCCAGGTCCTCCTTGGCCCACTGAGCGGCTTCCGGGGAGAGGGTGTAGCCGTTCTTTTTGCACATGGACTCCAGGATGGAGAAGAGCTGGCCGCCGTCATAGTCGGCAAAGTAGAAGTATTTGTTGAAGCGGGACTCCAGACCGGGGTTAGCGTGGATAAAGTGTTCCATTAAATCGGAGTAACCGGCTACAATGACAATGAGGTCCTTGCGGTGGTCCTCCATATTTTTCAGCAGTACTTCAATGGCCTCGTGGCCGAAGTCATTGGGGCTGTCCTGATTGACCAGGGCGTAGGCCTCGTCGATGAAGAGCACGCCGCCGATGGCCTTCTGAATGACTTCTTGGGTCTTGATGGCGGTCTGTCCCACAAACCCGGCTACCAGGCCGGAGCGGTCCACCTCCACCAGCTGCCTCTTGGGCAGCACCCCCATGCTGCGGTAAATTTTAGCCAGCAGCCGGGCCACCGTGGTCTTGCCGGTGCCGGGATTGCCTAAAAAGACCAGGTGGAGAGACATGGGCGGGACAGGCAGCCCCGCCTCCTGGCGCAGCTTGCGCACTTTTACCAGATTGATGAGGCTCTTGACATCCTTTTTCACCTGATCCAGGCCACACAGCCCGTCAAGTTCTTCCAGCAATTCCTCCAGGGAGGGCTGAGGCTCCTCCTCCTGGACTGGTTCTTCCTTGGCAGCCTCCTTCTCCGCCGCCTTGGGGGCAGCAGGTTGGGGTGAGCCGGGCTGGGGTTTCGTGATAAATTCATCCGCCTTCAGAGGTGGGCGGTCGCCGGACAGGCCGTCCTTTGTGCACAGGGCCAGCAGGGTGTCAGCGCAGGCGTTGACAAAACCGGCCTCCGTCTCACTGACCACGTCGTCCACGGCCGCAAACAGCAGCAAAATCAGTGTAAACTGATCCACAAAGCGGCGGGAGAGGGTGGTACCCTTGCGCCGGTCGTAGTCCCGGAGAGACTGGAAGAAGGCGGGAGGCTGAAACAGGTCGTAGCCCGCCACACCGGTGGCCACCTCCCAGTACAGGGCGGAGGGGGAGGTGTTGGTGCCGGAGTAAATGGCGTTATAAAACTCCACGTGCCGGGGCGTGATCTCGGTGGCGTTGTCCGCCTGCCACACTCCCAATGCACAGGTGCGGAAGTAGTCGTCCGCCTGGCGGCCAAACTCCATACGCAGGGTGGGGTCTGGGATCCATTTTCGATAGGCGCTGACAGCTTCATCATATTGTTTGTGGGCCTGGGCGGGGGACATGGTACCTCTCACGGCTGATTTCCTCCCTTTTACGTTATCCAGCGGGATATGGGGATCATGTTCTGCGCCGAAGGGCGGCGCAGGTCAGATTCATTATAAAAGAAAGCGTGAACCTGGTCAAGAAGTGGGGCTGGTTTTGGAAGACGTTTACATAATTTCGCCAAAAAACGCCTCAAAGTCTATTTTTTCGTTGACGGCACCGTTAATTCCTTGTAAAATAGACACTGAGACCGCAGGCGCTGTGGTCATCCTTTCTCAATGCTGGAGGTTATCCGCCCATGGCTGCGAAAAAAGCACCCCCCCGCCGCAACACCGATGTTATTCGATGTGAAAAGTGCGGCGAAGAATATTCTGTCACCTATAAACGTTGTCCCTTCTGTGATGAGCGGCCCGGCCGTAGCTATTCTGCCGTAGGCGGGAAGCGGGCCAGAGGCAGCGGGCCCAATCCTCTTCAGGTGGGCGGGCTGATTCTGACCTTAGTGCTCATCATTGCTGCGGCGGCCATTGTATTTAAATATGTATCCCCCTTCCTGTTCGGCGATAAGACGACGGGAGGCTCCTCCGTTTCCACCAGTCAGTCGGGGAACCAGTCCGGCGCGGACGGCGATGTGTCCCAGACCCAGGTGACGGTTAACAGCCTGACCCTCAGCCGCACGGACGCAGCTCTGCGGGCGGGTGAGTCCTATCAGATTATTGCCACCATTGATCCGGAGGAGGCGAAGGTGACCTGGAGCAGCAGTGACACCTCCATTGCCACCGTGGATGAGTACGGAAATGTGACCAACGTGTACACCGGCAGCGATGTGGCCACCGTCACCATCACCGCTGCTGCCGGGGACAAGACCGCTCAGTGTACCGTGGAGTGCACCGGTGACGGCACGGGCACCGGGACGTCCTCCAACTCCGGTTCCGGTACTGGAACCACCACCACCGGAGGATCTCTGGCCCCCAACACCGAGGCGGTGATCACCGGCGCTACCGGCGGCCTGAACATCCGCTCCGGCCCGGGCACCGACTATGAGGCCAAGGCCAGCACCACCGACGGCGCTACCGTCATCGTGCTGGAAGATGCGGGCAACGGCTGGACCAAGATCAAGTTTGCCACCGGCGGAGGCAACTACGACGAGGGATATGTGATGACCAGCTACTTACAGGCAAAATAAAATAAGAATATGGAACGGCCCCCGGAGCAGCAGCTCCGGGGGCCGTTGATTTCCCAACCCTGTCTTGCTTTTCCGTGGGGTTTGGGGTATGATATTTTCTATTGAGAATACCGCAAAGGAGGTTTGCGTGATGCGAGATGGATTTGTAAAGGTAGCTGCCGGCACACCGAAGATCAAAGTGGCCGACTGCCGCTATAATGCGGAGCAGATCTTTACGTTGATGCGCGAAGCGGACAAGCAGGGGGTCAAGGTGCTCTGCCTGCCGGAGCTGTGCCTGACCGGATATACCTGCGGCGACCTGTTCCTGCACGATACCCTGCTGAAGGGGGCGGAGGAGGGACTCCAGACCATCCTGGAGGCCACCCGCAACCTGGAGCTGGTGGCTGCGGTGGGCCTGCCTGTGCGGGCCCAGTATGACAACAAACTGTATAACTGCGCCGCAGTGATCCAAAAGGGAGAGATTTTGGGCCTGGTTCCCAAGACCCACATCCCTAACTACGGGGAATTTTATGAGGCCCGGTGGTTTGCCAGCGGAGCGGGTGTGGATACCACGGTGACCCTGTGCGGCCAGCAGGTAAGCATGAGCGTCACCGACACCTTTGCCTGTCAGGAGATGCCCAATCTGATTGTAGGCGTGGAGATCTGCGAGGACCTGTGGGCTCCGGAGCCCCCCTCTGCCGGTCTGGCCCGCAGCGGCGCCACGTTGATTCTGAACCTGTCCGCCTCCAACGAGACGGTGGGCAAGGCGGCCTATCGCCGCCAGCTGGTCACCGGCCAGAGCGGACGGCTGGTGTGCGGCTATGTGTATGCCGATGCCGGGGAGGGGGAGTCCACCACCGACCTGGTCTTTGCCGGCCACAATATGATCGCGGAAAACGGTGCGCTGCTGTGTGAGCGGCGCTTTGCCAACGGCCTGACCATCAGCGAGATCGATGTGGACCGCCTGGCCTACGAGCGGCGGCGGATGACCTCCTTTACCCCCGATCCCCAGAAGGAGTACTGGCGCACCGACTTCTCCCTCACTTTGGAGGAGACCCGGCTGACCCGCTTTGTCTCCACCAGCCCCTTTGTGCCTCAGGACGCCGGGGACCGGGCGGAGCGGTGCAATGAGATTTTGTGCATTGCGGCTCTGGGCCTGAAGAAGCGGCTGGAGCACACCCACGCCAAGACCGCGGTGGTGGGGCTGTCCGGCGGCCTGGACTCCACCCTGGCGGTGCTCATTACCGCGGTGGCCATGCAGATGCTGGACCGTCCGGCCAGCGACATCATTGCCGTCACCATGCCCTGCTTCGGTACCACCGACCGCACCAAGTCCAATGCGGTGCTCCTGGCCGAGCGGCTGGGCTGTACCCTGCGCACCATCGACATCGGCAACGCGGTGAAGGTCCACTTCAAGGATATTGGCCAGAGCATGGAGGACCACAGCGTTACCTTTGAAAATGGCCAGGCCCGGGAGCGTACTCAGGTGCTCATGGACATTGCTAATCAGAGCGGCGGTCTGGTCATCGGCACCGGCGATCTCAGCGAGCTGGCTCTGGGCTGGTGCACCTACAATGGCGACCACATGAGCAACTACGCCGTCAACGCCGGTATCCCCAAGACCCTGGTGCGCCATTTGGTGTCCTTTATCTCCGATGACAAGGCCCAAGAGGACCGGCAGCTGTCCGATGTGCTCAGCGACATCTTGGATACACCTGTCTCACCGGAGCTGCTGCCCGCCATTGAGGGCAAGATCAGCCAGAAGACGGAGGATCTGGTGGGTCCCTACGAGCTGCACGACTTTTTCCTCTACTATATCCTCCGCTGGGGATTCCCGCCCAAGAAGGTGTTCCGGCTGGCCCTGTATGCCCTGGGCCGCCAGTACGACCGGGAGACGATTTTGAAGTGGCTGAAGAACTTCTACCGCCGCTTCTTCTCCCAGCAGTTTAAGCGCTCCTGCCTGGCCGACGGACCCAAGGTGGGCACCGTGGCCCTCAGCCCCCGCGGTGACTGGCGGATGCCGTCTGACGCAGTGGCAGCCCTTTGGCTGGATGAGCTGGAGGGATTGGAGTAAATTCTGCCGGGCCCCGATCAGAGGTTCAACCTCTGGTTGAGGCCCGGTATCTGCGGGAAATCATCTCTTAGGAGGCTTTTGCTTGAATATCTATTTGGATCTGTTTTTGACCTTCGCAAAGGTCGGGGTGTGCACCTTTGGCGGCGGATATGCCATGCTGCCCATCCTCCAACGGGAGGTGGTGGAGAAGAAAAAGTGGGCCACAGAGGAAGAGCTCACCGACTACTTTGCCATTGGCCAGTGTACCCCGGGCATTATCGCGGTAAATACCGCCACGTTTATTGGACATAAGTACAAGGGTATTTTGGGCGGTATTTTAGCCACCTTGGGAGTGGTTTTCCCGTCGTTGATTATCATTACCATCATTGCAGCCTTTTTGCAGAACTTTGCCTCTTACCCTGTGGTAGCCCACGCTCTGGCCGGCATCAACGCCGCTGTGGTAGCTTTGATCGCGGTGAGTGTCTTTAAGCTGGGTAAGAGCACGCTGAAGGGCAAGGTTGCACCGTGGATTTTCGTCGTGGTGCTGGTGCTGGCCCAGGGCGGCGGTCTGTTCAGTGACTCGTTGGGCCTTCAGGGCGCGGCGGCCAGCGTGATTTCCACGCTCACCTCGCCTGCGGTGTTGGTGGTGCTGGCCGGTGTACTGGGCTGGTTCCTCTTCTATCCCCACAACGGGGGAAAAGGGGGTGAGAAGGCATGATTCTGCTGCGTCTGTTTTATGAGTTTTTCAAAACGGGCCTCTTCTCGGTAGGCGGCGGCATGGCCACGATTCCGTTCCTCCAGCACATGGGTGAGACCACAGGATGGTTTACCAACGGAGAGCTGACCACCATGATTGCCGTCTCCGAGTCCACTCCCGGACCTATGGGCGTCAACATGGCCACCTATGTGGGGTTTGAGACGGCAGGAATTCCCGGAGCTGTGATCGCGACTCTGGGTCTTATTGCCCCCTCCATTATTGTGATCCTGATCATCGCCGGATTTCTGCAGAAGTTCCGCCACAGCAAGAGCGTGGAAGCGGTGTTCTCCGGACTGCGGCCCGCCTCCACTGCACTGATTGCCTCGGCGGGGCTGAGCGTGGCCTGGTCGGTGTTCACTGTGGCCAATCAGCTGGCCCCGGACAGCCTCCCTTCGATCCGCTGGCGGGCTGTTCTGCTGGCTGCGGCCATCTTCGTGTGTATGAAGTGGACGCCGCTGAAAAAGCTGCACCCCATCCTGTTTATTGCCGCCGCTGCGGTGGTGGGCATTATCTTTCAATTTTAAAAGCAAAAAAGGCCGCGAAAGCGGCCTTTTTTCTTACCTTTTTTTCTGGACCAGATAGTTGGTCAGCAGCACGCCATGGCGCTGCGCCTGGTGCTCTTTCACCACTTGATAGCCCCGCTTTTGGAAAAAGGGAAGGGCGGGAATAGAGGCGTAAGAAGTGAGACAAGGGGCGCTGCACCGGCTCTCCAGCAAGTCACACAGGGCGGTGGCGACGCCTCGTCGCTGCCAGCTGGGGTGAACATACAGCCGGTCCAGATATCCGTCCTGACAGATGTCGGCAAAGCCGATGATCTGGTCCTCCTCCTCCGCTACCAAGGTATAGTGGCAGAGGAAGGAGCGGTTCCAGGCGGCCAGATCAGGGTGGCCGTCGGCCCAGGCATCCAACTGCTCCGGGGTGTAGTCCTTCACGGCATGTACTGTATCATGGAAGAGCTGTGCAAGCGCCAGACAGTCCGGTGGGCAATATTCGCGCAGTTCCAAGGGATCATTCTCCTTTCTGAAGAGAGAAATGGCAAAAAGATTCCCTGGGGCCCGGCGGAGCCCCAGGGAGCGGTTCAGAGCGGAAACAGTGAATCTATGGTAAAGGGGGATCAGCCCTTAACCAGCACGGGGTTGACGCCAATCTTCTTGCCCTCTTTGTAGAGGTAGAAGCCAGCGCCGGACTTCCGGCCCAGATAGCCGGCGGCCACCATCTTGCGCAGCAGGTGGGCGGGGCGGTACTTGGTGTCGCCCAGGTCGATGTAGAAGGTCTCCATAACCTCCAGCAGGATGTCCAGACCGATCATGTCGGCCAGGGCCAGGGGGCCCATGGGGTGGTTACAGCCCCGGAGCATACCCTCATCTACGTCCTCCACGGTGCCGATGTCCTCGTCCAGAACCTGAACAGCCTCGTTGAGCATGGGCAGCAGCATACGGTTGACGATGAAGCCGGGCTTATCCTTGGCCAGGATGGGGCGCTTGCCCATGTGCTTGCCCACCTCAGTGACGACGTCGATGGTCTCCTGAGAGGTGCGCAGGCCGTAAACGATCTCCACCAGGCTCATGACAGGCACGGGGGAGAAGAAGTGCAGGCCCACGACCTTCTCCGGACGGCTGGTGGCGGCGGCCAGGCTGGTCATGGAGATAGAGGAGGTGTTGGAGGCAAAGATGGTGCGGCTGTCACAGATCTTGTCCAGCTGCTGGAAGATGGCCTGCTTGGCCTCCAGGTTCTCGTAGATGGCCTCAATGACCAGATCCACGTTGGAAGCCACGTGAACGCTGACGGAGGTGGTCAGGCGGGAGAGACAGTCGTCCTTCTCTTCGGCTGTCATCTTGCCCTTTTCCACCAGACGCTCCAGGCGCTTGGTGATACCAGTCACGCCGCGCTCCAGAGCGGCCTTGCTCTGGTCGTTCAGGATCACTTCATAGCCGCACTGAATGGCGGTCTGGGCAATACCGCTGCCCATCAGGCCGGAACCGACGACGAAAATTTTGCGGATTTCCATGTTGATCTCCTTCTCTATGATGTAGTTGTTGGCTCTGGCCCCTAAGTAGGCGCCAGCTTCGGCGGAAACTGTGATACTTAATTCTATCATAGAGCGCCCGGCCTTGTCCAGAAAAATGCGGCAAGGACAGGCGGCTTCGCACCTGAGCGGGGAAGAGCCCGTTTTGTGTACGCCCGCGGGAGGCGTACCGCTCTTTTGAACGCTTTAACTATATCCGCAAACTGGCCAACCGTCAACTGCGGGGAGGCAAGATGGTTACGAAAGCGATAAAAAATAATAAGATATGCAAAAAAATTTTGGAGTGGGTCCATAGGAGACCGGTGTTTTTACTTGTGTTTCTCCTCGGTGTCGGGTATAATTTCAGAAAAGAACAAAAGAGGGTGGGCTATGTGAAGAAAACCGCGCCCTGGCTTCTGGTGACGGCGATGCTGCTGACCGGCTGCGGCGGCACCCAGGCTGAAAACGACCAGCGTTTTGTGCAGGGAGATACCGTGTCTACGGCATGGTTTGATTATACAGTAACCAATTCCAAATCAGTGGGGGAGTATGGCGGCTACATCAGCGCGGAGGGAGACCAGCTGGTGGTGGTGGAGCTGACCATCAAGAGCACCTACTCCCAGCCTGTTACCATGTATGACAGCGATTTTCAGCTTGCCTGGCCCGGGATGAGTCAGGATGACACCCGCTGTATGCCGGTGGAGTACTACTGTGAACAGCAGCTGCCGGCGGAGTATGATCTGGCGGAAAAAGAGACCCGAAGCGGGGTGCTGGTCTATCAGGTACCCGAAGAGGAAACAGACATCCAATTCCTCTTCCAGGAGGTCTTTGACGATGGGACCCAGGAGGGAAGATTGGGGGATCTGTATATTATGGATCTCACACCACAAAAATAGAGCCCCTTGCATTTTTGCGCGCCGGGCGGTATGATGATAGAAAAAGCGGTCCGATTTCGGGCCGCTTCCAAATTGTTTCATGAAAGAAAACGAGGAAAAGAGTATGCGCGTATTTGATACTCACGCCCACTACGACTCCGGTGCCTTCAACGCTGACCGGCTGGAATTGCTGGCCTCCATGCCGGAGCAGGATGTGGCGCTCATTGTAAATCCAGGCTGCGACCTGGAGACTTCCAAGACTGCGGTGGAACTCTCGGAGCGTTTTCCCTTTGTCTACGCTGCCGTGGGAGTGCACCCCTCCGACTGCGGAGACTGGCAGGACAGCTGGGTGGACGAGCTGAAGAAGCTGGCCGCCCATCCCAAGGTGAAGGCCATCGGGGAGATCGGCCTGGACTACTACTGGAAGGAGAACCCTCCCAAGGAGCTGCAGCAGAAGGTGTTTCACCGGCAGCTGGAGCTGGCCCAGGAGCTGGACCTGCCCGTCATCATCCACGACCGGGAGGCCCACCACGACTGTTTGGAGATCGTTCGATCCCATCCCCAGGTGCGGGGGGTGTACCACTGCTACTCCGGCAGCCTGGAGGACGCCAAGGTGCTGGTGAAGCTGGGGTGGATGCTGTCCTTTACCGGAACTATCACCTATAAAAACGCCCGGAAAGCTCTGGAAGTTATCGACTGGTTGCCCATGGATCGGATCATGATTGAGACCGACTCCCCCTACCTCACCCCGGAGCCCTTCCGGGGCAAGCGCAATGACTCGGGGAAGGTCCATCTGGTGGCGGAGAAGATCGCCCAGGTGAAGGGCATGGAGCCGGAAGAGGTGGCCAAGATTACCCTGGAGAACGGCAAGCGATTTTTCCACATCGAGGAGGCATAATGGGGATGACCATTACCTATGAATATGAGGGGGCGCTGTACGTCAACCTCACCAACAAGTGTAACTGCAACTGTGAATTCTGCCTGCGCCACGGCAAGGCACAGGGATCCATCTACACCGAGGACTCCCTGTGGCTGGAGCGGGAGCCCACCCGGCAGGAGGCGCTGGACAGCTTTCTCAGCCGGGATATTCCCAGCTACCGGGAGATCGTCTTCTGCGGCTACGGCGAGCCCACCTACCGCCTGGATGACATCCTTTGGCTGGTGGATGAGCTGAAAGCGCGCTTTGGGGACAAGCTGCCTCCGGTGCGTATCAACACCAACGGTCACGCCGACCTGATCAACGGCCGGAATGTGTGCCCGGATCTGAAGGGCCGTATCGACACCCTGTCCATCTCCCTCAACGCCAACAACGCCGCCGACTATGTGGCCCTGTGCCATCCCATCCAGGGGGAGGCGGCCTACCAGGCCATGCTGGATTTTGCCAAGGAAGCCAAGGCCTATGTGCCCCACGTGGTGTTCACGGTGGTGGATAAGGGGACAGACCCCGCAGTTATTGAGGAGAGCCGCCGCATTGCCCAGAGTCTGGGTGTGAAGCTGCGGGTGCGGGCCTATATTGACTCCTGAGTCTCAGCCGGTCCGCTTTATCTGCTCCACCTGCTGGGTGATGTACTCACCCACCTGATCGAAGGGGATGTCCAAGGCGGCCGAGAGCTCGTCGTGGAGGAGAAATTCCGCCCGCTTCTGGAAGTCCTGATCCACCTTGCTGGGCTTCTTTCCGCTCTGGGTGCTGGTCTTGCTCTTGGTGTACACAGTTTTAATAAGCTGGACCAGATCTTCGCAGGAGTGGGTATCCAGAAAGGTGCGGTAGTGCTGGGCCAGCATGCGGTAGTCCAGATTGCCCACCTGGGCCTGCTGGATCTCTGGAATGCGTCGGACCAGCTCCTGAGCGGCCTCCCTGCTGAGGATGGGCCGCATAAACACCTTGGTGTTGACCGGAACATAGATGGTGCCGTTGCCACGCAGGGGAGTTAAGGTATAATATTCTGTTTTGCACCGCGGATCAAAGGGGGGCGGCCCCACGGCCTCCACCCGGCACACACCGGTGCCGCTGTATACGATGAGACTTCCGATGGAAAACATCCAAGATCCCCCATTCTGTCTAAAATAAACGGCGTGTGGTTCTGACAACTGGACTTACGTTCTCAGAACCACACGCTGTAACTATATTTTAGCATATTCTTGGGGCGAATGTAAGAAAAATCTTAAAACAACCAGGTCAAGCCACGGTGTCCAGTTCCTCCAGAGCCTCCCGCTCGCTGTCGGCGGAAAAGCAGAACCGCCCGGCCCAGTCGTATACCTCCACATGCCCTCTGACCCAAACAATACTGTAATCCATGACGAATCCTCCTTTTACCCTTAAAATATTACTTTCGCGTTTTGAATCATTCCTTTGGATGCTCCGAGTATACCAGAGAAAGTGTCCAATAAACGGGATAAAAATAAATATGGTAGACAGGAAAAGGAAGATTAGCTATACTGAGAAAAAACGGGGAGGAATACGAATGGAACCGATTTTTTATACGGTCACCGACATCAACGGGGACTATGCACAGATGATCGGGGACCAGGGGCAGGAGCACTCTGTCACCATGTTCCTGCTGCCGGAGGGCACCACGGTGGGCAGCCGCCTGAAGCTGGAAAACTTTATTTGGACCCTGGAAGGGTAAAAAAACAGCCCCGCCAAACGGCGGGGCTGAACTTATATGTTTTACTTGTTGCTGCGGCGCCAGATGTGCATCTTCTCGGCGTCCTGGATGAGCTGCTCCCGGAAATCGGGGTGGGCGATGGAAATGAGGGCCTCCGCGCGCTCCCAGGTGGACAGGCCCTTCAGGTTGACCATGCCGTACTCGGTAACGATGTAGTGCACGCAGGAGCGGGGGTCGGTGGCGATGGAGCCGGGGGTGAGGGTGGGCACGATGCGGCTCTTCACGGTGCCGTCCTTTCCGGTGACGGTGGAGGACATGCAGATGAAGCTCTTGCCGCCCTTGGACAGGTAAGCGCCCATGACGAAGTCCAGCTGGCCGCCGGTGCCGGAGATGTGCTTGAGGCCGGCGGACTCGGCGTTCACCTGACCAAACAGGTCCATGTCGATGGCGTTGTTGATGGAGATGAAGTTATCCAGCTGAGCCAGCACCCGCACGTCGTTGGTGTAGTCCACGGGGGCAGCCATCACGTCGGGGTTGCGGTCCACATAGTCGTAGAGCTTCTTAGTGCCGGCGGCAAAGGCGTACACCTGGCGGCCCTTGTCCAGAGCCTTGTTCTTGCCGGTGAGCTTGCCGGCCATAGCCATGTCCACAAAGCCGTCCACGTACATCTCGGTGTGCACACCCAGGTCCTTCAGATCGGACTGAGCGATCATAGCGCCGATGGTGTTGGGCATACCGCCGATGCCCAGCTGCAGGCAGGCGCCGTTGGGGATCTGGGGCACGATGAGCTCGGCCACAGCCTTGTCCACATCGGTGGGCTCACCGCCGCCGCCCAGCTGGGCGACCTCGGGGTTGTCCCCTTCTACCACGTAGTCCACGTCCTTGATGTTGATCTCACAGCCGGTGAGACCGTACACCCAAGGCATGTTCTGGTTCACTTCCAGGATGATGACCTTGGCCTTCTCCAGCATGTCGGCCAGGTGAGAGGCGGCCAGAGCAAAGCTAAAGTTGCCGTGGCTGTCCATGGGGGTGACCTGAAGCATGGCCACGTCCACGGTCAGGTTCTCCCGGTAGAAGCGGGGCAGCTCGGAGTAGCGCATGGGGCTGAAGAAACCCATGCCCTTGGTCATGATCTTGCGGTCGATGCCGCTGCAGTGCCAGGAGTTCCAGGTGAAGTGCTCACCGGCATCCTCTGCTTTGGCGATCTCCGGCATCCACATGGTGACGCCGCCGCGGACCTTCACGTCCCGCAGCTCGTCCTTCCGGGCGGCCAGGGCCTTATCCAGCGCGATAGGGTGATTGGTGCACCAACCGTAGTCTACCCAGTCACCGGATTTGACCACCTTGACCGCCTCTTCGGCGGTGGTTAGCTTCTGCTGATACATGGCTTGATAATCCATTTTGATACCCTCCAGTTATGTTAAAATTGAAAAATACTATTAGTTATCCAAATAGTAAGGCTTCATCAGGCTCTTCTGCTCGGTGGAGTCCTTTACCCGATCATGCCGCATGGGCTCCATGGGACCGCGAGGGCCACGGCTGCGGCGGTGGTCCGGACGGCGGGCCTTCTTCTTGGCAGGCGCGGGATCCTCTGCCTTTTTCTTGGTGGCGGGCGCGGCCTTGGCCTTTTTGCTGCTCACAGCGGTCTCGACCTGGGGAGCCTTTTCCCCATGGCGCTCCTTTCGGCGGTTGCGGGAGGCGCGGTGAGAAGACGTGCTTTCCTGAGTGCTCAGGGGCTTGCGGGGAGCCAGCAGCCGGGCGGTAGCATCCATGATGTGGTCGCCGGCCAGGGGATTGGGGCGGGAGAAGTCAGTGCGGGGCATGGCATCCCCAGTGTTCATGCGGCTGCCAGGACGGGTGAGCTTATGGCGGCGTGCAGGTTTCTGGACCGGCTGGGGTTCCGGCTCCGGAATCTCCACCACCGGGGCGGCCTGAGTCTCCTGTGACTTGGCCTTGGATTTGCGGCGGCGCCGGGACTTGGCAGGCGCTTCCGCCGCGACAGGAGCCACAGGTTCTGCTTCCGTCTGGGCCGCGGCCTGTGCCGCTTCCTGTTTTTTCTGAGCGGCCGCCTTGTTGGCGGCGTCCCGGGCGCGGCGCTGCTCCTTGGCAGCGGCACGGGCCTGGGCGTCCTCCTCGTTGATGATCCGGCCATGTTTGTCCCGGCGAGGGGCCTGCAGATCCACCATGGGGTAGGGGTGATCCTCTACCACGGGGATGGAGCGGCCGATGAGCTTTTCAATCTCCTTGAGCAGGGGCTTTTCGCTGAAATCGCAGAAGGCGATGGCGGTACCGCCGTGACCGGCCCGGCCGGTGCGGCCGATGCGGTGGACGTAAGTTTCAGGCACCTCGGGGAGGTTGTAGTTAAAGACATGGGAGAGCTCCTCAATGTCCAGTCCCCGGGCGGCAATGTCGGTGGCCACCAGACAACGGATGGCACCCGACTTAAAATCGGCCAGGGCCTGCTGCCGGGCGGTCTGACTCTTGTTGCCGTGGATGGCG
>CABVDR010000050.1 GCA_902497145.1 uncultured Oscillospiraceae bacterium | reverse complement strand
GCGCCCGGCCATTGGCCGGGCGCTTTGCGTTTTAAAGAGAGGATATTACTCCTGAACCTCGTGCAGACGCTTGACAGCGGCAGAGTCGGAGACGCTTTTCACAGGAGCCGCGTTGGTGTACTTGGTGACTGCGGCGGTGCTCTTCTTCACCGGGGTGATGGTGCCGGCGCCGGCCACACAGCCGCCGGGGCAGCCCATGCCCTCCAACAGGTAGCCGTTGTACTTGCCGGTCTTGGCCATCAGCAGCATCTTGCGGCACTCACGCAGGCCGTCAGCATGCTCCACCAGAACCTCACGGTCGGGATCGATCTCCTTGATGGCGGCCTTGACCGCGGCGGCTACGCCGCCAGTCACCGCGAAGCCGCGGCCGGCAGCCGTACCGGTGCTGAACTCATCATCGGGGTTGATGGGCATGTCCGCAGGAACGATGCCCTTGGCATCGAAGATACCCTGCATCTCCTCAAAGGTAAGCACAAAGTCCACATCGCTGCGGATGGTGCGGCGGGAGGCCTCCAGCTTCTTGGCGGCGCAGGGGCCAATGAAGACGATGCGGGCGTCGGGGTGATCCTTCTTGTACAGGCGGGCGGTGAGCACCATGGGGGTGAGGGCCATGGAGATATAGGGAGCAAACTGGGGGAAGAACTTTTTGGCCATCACGCTCCAGGCGGGGCAGCAGGAAGTTGCCATGAAGGGCTGCTCGGCGGGGACCTTCTTAAGGAAGTCCTCGGCCTCTTCCGCGGTACACATATCGGCGCCCACGGCTACCTCGATGACCTTGTCGAAGCCTACCTGGCGCATAGCTTCCCGCATCTGGGAGGAGGTGACGTTGTCACCGAACTGACTGACAAAGGCAGGAGCCACGGCGGCGACCACCTTGTCGCCCCGCTTGATGGCCTGGATAAGCTGGAAGATCTGGCTCTTGTCGGAGATGGCGCCGAAGGGGCAGTTCACCAGACACATGCCGCAGGAGACGCACTTGTCATAGTCAATCTTGGCCCGGCCCAGTTCATCGGAGCCGATGGCATCCATGCCGCAGGCCTCGGCGCAGGGGCGCTCCAGCTTCAGGATCGCGCCATAGGGGCACTGGTCGGCACACTTGCCGCACTTGATGCACTTGGTCTGGTCGATAAAGCTCTTGCCCTGGACCAGGGAAATAGCGTCCTTGGGGCAAACCTCCATACAGGGGTGGGCCAGACAGCCCTGGCACATGTTGGTGACTCGGACCTGCTTGGGGGGACAGGCGTTGCAGGCAAAGTTGATGATGTTGATCAGGGGGGGCTCATAGTACTTCTGGGCAATGGCGCTCTCTTCAATGTTGGCGCTGGTGGGAGTATACTCGTCCACCTCACGCAGGGGCAGGCCGATGGCCAGACGAATGCGCTCGCTGACAATGGCGCGCTCCAGGAAGATGTTCTGACGGTGACGGGCTACCTCGCCGGGAATGATTTTGTAGGGCAGATGCTCAATGGCTTTGGCGTAATCTCCGCCTTCGAAGGCCAGACGGGCCACTTCGGTAAAGACCTGACGCCGTATGTCATTGATAAAGGTGTGGACTCCCCGCATAAAATTTCCTCCTCTTCGATTTTGCAAGAAAACTTTCACACTTGTCAGCATCATATTACCATAGCTTACCTCATTTTACAACATATCTTCCCGGGAGACAACAGAGAAATTCCACTGATTTTCTCCTATTTTGTTTGGAATTAGTGACGAGAATAGGAGGAAGCTCGGGCGGGAAATGGTGTGCAAAAAGAGGGGAGAAAGAAACATGTTTGGGAAAGAACGGGAAGAATTGGTGCAAAACTGAAATAACCCCTTGTTAGGCGGAAGGGGATGGAGCGAGCGGCTGGATGCGGAGAGAATTGAAAGCGGAAACTGGAAATTAGAAATTGGTCAGGAAGTCAGAATATATGCAGCAAGTCATGCACCAAAATAAGAAAAAGGAATGATTGCCTTTTTGACCTGCTATGGTATAATTTGATAGAAAAATGATCGCTTTCCCAAAAGAGCGCAAAAATATAGAGCCGAAAAAGGGAGGAAACGGGATATGATGGTATCCACAAAGGGACGCTATGCCCTGCGTGTTATGGTGGATTTGGCCCAGCACGGTGGGGAAGGCTATATTCCCCTGAAGGACATTGCCCAACGACAGGGACTGTCTGAAAAATATTTGGAAAGTATTGTCAAGCTGCTGGCCCGCAACGGGGATCTGGCTGGTGTGCGGGGCAAAGGAGGCGGCTACCGCCTGACCCGTACGCCGGAGGAATACTCGGTAGGAGCGATTCTGCGCCTGACCGAGGGGAGTTTGTCTCCGGTGAACTGCCAGGCCCTGGATGGCCACTGTGAGAACGCAGCCCGGTGCCGTACCCGTCCTTTGTGGGAGAAACTGGACGCCATGGTAGAAAACTATCTGGACAGTGTCTCCCTGGCGGATCTGCTGGAGCGGCCGGAAGAAGGAAAGTAACCTTTCTTAACCGGAGTTTCACTTAGAGCCGGTGGATGATTTTACAAATTCCCCATACAATATTGCTTGCCGTTCCGGTGCGGAAGAAAAACGGGCGGCGAGTACTATTGGAGGGAAAACAACCATGAGAAAACTGATTGCTACAACGCTGACCCTGGCCCTGGCCGCCGCATCTTTGGCCGGCTGCACCACCGGGGTGGCTGCTGGTCCCAACCAGGAGGCTGCCAACGCTGAGACTGTATCCCAGACCCAGCAGGTCAAAGCGCCCAAGTATGTGTTCCTGTTTATCGGCGACGGTATGAGCTATCCCCAGATCCAGTCCACTTCCGACTATCTGGGCGCTCTGAAGGATGATGACTACTGGCAGGCCGAGCCCAGCCTGGACGACAATCAGGGCGCCAAGCTGGATGGTCCGGAGTATCTGAACTTTATGAACTTTGAGTCGGTGGGCTCCGCTGTTACTTACGACTCCAACAGCTTCTGCCCCGACTCGGCCTCTACCGCCACTTCCATTTCCACCGGACACAAGACCTATTCCGGTACGATCAACATGGATGAGACGGGTACGACCGCCTACGAGACCATTGCCGAGCAGCTCAAGGACCAGAAGGACTGGGAGATCGGTGTTATCACCTCGGTCAACCTCAACCATGCCACTCCCGCTGCCTTCTATGCCCACCAGGCCAGCCGCAACAACTACTACGAGATCGGCCAGGAGCTGGTGAGCTCTGACTTTGACTACTTTGCCGGCGGTGGCCTGCTGTCCCCCACTGGTGAGAACGAGGACCAGGCCAATCTCTATGACTTGGCCAAAGAGGCCGGCTACACCGTGGCTATGACCCATGAGGAGGCCGAAACCGTGGGTGCTGACACCGAGAAGGCCATCCTGGTGGACGAGGATCTGGCCGACAGCGACGCCATGGCTTATGAGCTGGACCGCACTGAGGATATGTGGTCTCTGGCCGACTACGTAGAGAAGGGCATCGAGGTGCTGGACAACGACAAGGGCTTCTTTATGATGTGTGAGGGCGGCAAGATCGACTGGGCCTGCCACGCCAACGACGCCGGCTCCTCCATCCACGACACCATGGCTCTGGCCGACGCGGTGCAGGTGGCCATCGACTTTGCCAAGGACCACGCTGATGAGACCCTGATCCTGGTGACCGGCGACCACGAGACCGGCGGCCTGACCATTGGCTTTGCCGGAACCGACTACGACACCTACCTCAACCTGCTGGAGAGCCAGAAGATCTCCTACGCCAAGTTTGACAGCGACTATGTGGCCAAGTACAAGGAGAACAAGACCTCCTTTGACGACGTGATGGCTGATGTGACCGAGCTGTTCGGTCTGAAGACCTCCGGCGAGGAGGGGGACAAGCTGGTGCTTACCCCCTATGAGCTCAGCCAGCTGAAGACCGCCTATGAGAAGAGCATCAACGAGACGGACACCGGCATGGATGAGCAGCAGGAGTATGTGCTCTACGGCACCTACGAGCCCCTCACCGTCACCATCACCCACATCATCAACAACAAGTCCGGCGTGAGCTTCTCCTCTTACAGCCACACCGGCCTGCCTGTGGCCGTGTTGGCCCAGGGTGTGGGCAGCGAGGTGTTTGACGGCTACTACGACAACACCGAGATCTACAACAAGCTGGCCGAGATGCTCAGCATCGCCTGATTTGAAACCACAACCTTCGGCCCGCCCCGCCTGGATTCAGGTGGGGCGGGTCCATATGTATCCTCTGTTTTTGGGGAAGAAAGGAGTACGGCATGTCTCTGCGCAATCATGTTTGGGCAGTGCGGGTGCTGGCGGTGGGCACTCTGGCATGGATCGTGGCTCAGGTCGGTCTGGGCCTCTGGCTGGGAGAGTGGCGATATGCCCTGGCTGAGGCGATAGGCGGCCTTTCGTGGCTGGCTCTGGTGGTGATTCTTCCTCTGCGTACCAGCAATGCCTTGGCCTGCCCAGCCTGTGGTTACAGCTACGGCCCTCGCATCCTGCGGAAGATGACCTGTCCCCACTGCGGGGCGTCTGTTCCAGATGACGTCCACACCGGATGGAGCATGGTTGTCGCCCTGGTGCTGGTGGCCGTGGTGGGGGTGGGGACAGCGGTGTACACCTGGCCCATGGCCCTGCCCAGCCTGCCCCAGGAAGAGGTGTCCGTCACCGTCCTGCGGGAGGCGGATCCCATTGTGGAGGATTTCGTTGCCATCCCACAGATGGATGGGGAGCGCTATGTGCTCACACCCGGCTCTCCGGAAGCGGAGGAGGTAGCAGAGATTATGTCCGGCTACATCTACCGCCGGTGCTGGAAGACCCTGCGGGGTGATACCTCTGTCTCCGGTTTGGGGGAGGTACACTGCTACTTCTATGGGCCTGGTTTTGATGTGAGCCTGCTGGGAAACCGCTATGCCTGGATCAACGGTGCCGTCTATCAAATCGGTTTGGTGGGGGACGGGGCTGGGGCGGAGCTGACCGCCCGGGTGGCCCAGGCCCTGGAATAAGGAAGAATCCATTCAGAAGGAGTTCATTTTGTGAAACAGTTACTTTCCCGCGGGGCAGTCCGCTACCACGCGCCGGTGGCGGTATGCCTGCTGGCCATTTTGATTTTGTTATTTTTGCCCACCGGCTTTGAGGGGGCGCTGGTCTACCAGGAGGCGGAGCGGTGTACCGCCCAGGTGCTGTCGGTGGATGACTCTGCCATCATTGATACCGGTCTGGTGCGCTCCGGCGAGCAGCGCTGCCAGCTGGAGATTTTGGACGGGATGTTCCAGGGTCAGACGGTCTCCGGCGTCAACATGCTCAACGGCTCCCTGGAACAGGACAAGGTGTTCCAGCCTGGAGACAAGGCCCTGGTGGTGGTGAGCCATGACGGGGATACCATCACCAACGTCACCATGAGCGACCACTACCGCCTGAGCTGGGAGCTGGTGATGGCCATTGGCTTTGCTATTTTCCTCATTCTGTTTGCTGGACCCACCGGCGTGCGGGCCATTGCATCCTTTGTGCTGACGGTGCTCACCTTGTGGAAGGTGCTGGTCCCCCTGTATCTCAAGGGCTATAACCCCATCTGGATCGGTCTGGCCATCACCCTGTTTTTGACGGTGCTTATCATCGCTCTGGTGTACGGCTTTGACCGGCGGTGTTGGGCGGCGGTGTCCGGCTCCTTTCTGGGCATCCTGGTCACCTGTGTGCTGGGTGTGCTGTTTACCGACCTGTTCCACATCCACGGAGCGGTCATGTCCTACTCGGAGAGCCTGCTCTACTCCGGCTACCAGGACCTGAACCTGACCCAGATCTTCATGGCCTCCATCTTCATCGGGGCCTCGGGAGCCATCATGGACCTGAGTGTGGACATCACCTCGGCGGTCTATGAGGTGGTGGAGAAGCGGCCCGACTTAAGCTGGCAGGAGGCGGCCCGCTCGGGACTGAACGTGGGCCGGGCGGCTATGGGTACCATGACCACCACCTTGCTGTTTGCCTATTCCGGGGGCTATGTGGCCCTGCTGATGGTGTTCATGGCTCAGGGCACTCCGGTGGAGAACATCCTCAACTACAAATATGTGGCCGCGGAGCTCATCCACACGGTGATCGGTTCCTTCGGCCTGGTGACGGTGGCCCCCTTTACCGCTCTTTGTGCAGGCGTGTTTCTCACCCACAAAGCGAAAAAGGAAGAGACAATCCAGCCCCAGGAGGAGTGCTCCTGAAAAAAGACCAAAAGGAAGGCTCAGGGCCTTCCTTTTCTTTTGTGTAAGAAGGGAAACTGCCCCTTGTTTTTCCAGCAAAAATCGCATAAAATATATAAGATACTGCGGCGGCGGTCCAGAACCCTTTACATGCGGAGCGGTCCAGTGTATAATACCTCCACTGTTTTTCTGCCGGACCCTGTGCCCGACAGCAGAAATTCGTAAACCAGGGAGGAACCCATGGAAAAAGATGTGATCATCTCCATTAAGGGGACGCAGAAATATGAAAACGCCGATCCGGATGTGATCGAGCTGGTGACCGAGGGGCGCCTGGAGCGGGAGGGCAGCAGCTACACCCTGTCCTACCAGGAGAGCGAGCTGACCGGGCTGGAGGGGACCCTGACCACCTTCCAGATCGAGCCCGAGCGGGTGACCCTGATGCGGGTGGGGGAGTTCAACTCCCAGATGGTGTTCCAGGAGGGGCGGCGGCACATGTCTATGTACAACACCCCCTACGGCGCCATGACCATCGGGGTGAATACCCGCCACCTGCTGACTGAGCTGGACGATCAGGGCGGCGACATCGAGATCGACTATGCCATCGAAATCGATCACGCCATCGCCGGACGAAATATCTTCCAGATTAAGGTAAAGGAAGCGGACGGCGTGAGCCTGAAGCAGTAACTATTATATTGTATCGGCTGGGTTTACCCGCCGGTTTGAAGAAGGGTGAGAATGAAATGTCAAATATGATCCAAGCGGCCCGGGCACAGGTAGCACAGCTGACCCAGCAGGCCTATGAGAAGGCGGCCCAGGCTGGACTGCTCCCGGAGGGAGCTCAGGTGAAGGCCACCATCGAGATCCCCAAGGACACCGCCCACGGGGACTACGCCTCCTCCTTTGCCATGGCGGGGGCCAAGGCCCTGCACAAGGCCCCCCGTGCTATCGCTCAGGCTATCGTGGATAACCTGGAGCTGGAGGGCAGCTACTTCCAGAAGGTGGAGATTGCCGGCCCCGGCTTTCTGAACTTTACTCTGGGTCCCAAGTGGTACGGTGAGGTTCTCTCCGCGGTGGAGCAGGAGGGGGCTGAGTACGGCGCCAACACCGAGGGCAACGGGGAAAAGGTCATGGTGGAGTTCGTCTCCGCCAACCCCACCGGCCCCATGCACATGGGCAACGCCCGGGGCGGCGTGCTGGGCGACACCCTGGCCAACGTCCTCAAGCGGGACGGCTGCAACACCTGGAAGGAGTTCTACGTCAACGACGCCGGCAACCAGATCCACAAGTTTGCCGTTTCCATCAATGCCCGGTATATGCAGCTCATCGTGGGGGAGGAGAACTTCCCCTTCCCCGAGGAGGGCTATCACGGCGACGACATCAAGGAGCTGGCCCAGGCTATCTACGAGAAGCACGGGGATAGCTGGAAGGACCTGCCCGAGGAGGAGCGGCTGGACAAGATGGCCCAGTACGGCCTGTCGGTGAACATCCCCCGCATGGAGTCCGACCTGAAGCGCTACGGCATCGTGTACGACCAGTGGTTCTTTGAGTCCTCCCTGCACAACAGCGGCTATGTGGCCGAGACGGTGGAGCTGCTGGAGAAGAAGGGCTGGACCTACGAGAAGGACGGAGCTTTGTGGCTCAACACCACCAAGCTCCTCAAGGAGAAGTTCATGCGGGAGGGCAAGACCCAGGAGCAGGTGGACAAGCTGGACCTGAAGGACGACGTGCTGCGCCGGGGCAACGGCTTCTACACCTACTTTGCCGCTGATATCGCCTACCACCGCAACAAGCTGGAGGTACGTGGCTTTGACAAGGCAGTTAACATCTGGGGCGCTGACCACCACGGCCATGTGGCCCGTCTCCAGGCCGCTCTGGACGGACTGGGACTGGACGGCTCCCACCGCCTGGTGGTGGTGCTGATGCAGCTGGTCAACCTGATGCAGGACGGCAAGCCTGTGCGGATGTCCAAGCGCTCCGGCAAGACCATCGCCCTGCATGACCTGCTGGACGAGATCAGCGTGGATGCCGCCCGGTATTTCTTCAATTCCCGGGCCTCTACCAGTCCCCTGGACTTCGACCTGGATCTGGCTGTCCGGGAGGACAGCGAGAATCCCGTGTACTATGTCCAGTACGCCCACGCCCGGATCTGCTCCCTCATTGCCCGTCTGGCCGAGGAGGGCGCTCAGGTGCCCCAGGCCGGGGATGTGGACGCTGCCGTGCTGAACACCCCCGAGGAGCTGGCCCTCATCAAGGCTCTGGCTCAGTTCCCCGAGGAGATCCACCTGGCCGCCCGGGACTACGATCCCAGCCGCATCAACCGCTATCTGGTGGCCCTGGCCGGTGACTTCCACCGCTTCTACAACGCCTGCCGCATCAAGGGTGAGGAGCCCCAGGTGCTGGGCGCCCGGCTGAAGCTGGCGGACACCGTGCGTTCCGTGCTGGCCAACGGCATGGGTCTGCTAGGTGTTAGCGCGCCGGAGAAGATGTAATCAGAAGGGGACAGAAAACCCTTTTACGCCGAAAAACACGCCCTCGCGGCGTGTTTTTTGGCAGAGAGGAGATTGTATGGCGTCAAACAAGCGGGAGCGCTTCCGGGAGCAGAAGGATTTTTTGCAGAAGAACCGGAATACCATCGTCTACCTCATTGTGCTGCTGGCTCTGCTGGGCAGTTTGATTGGGTGGAGGCTGCTGCCCGATCAGGTCTCGGTCCAGGTGGCGGGCAGCGGGGTGGACGTGATCCGTCGGCCTAAAAACGTGATGCTGCTGGTCCATCTGGGGATGACCGGAGGCTTTTGCGCTTTGTTCTGGCGCTGGCCCCGGGAGATCGCTTATTTTGTGGGGGCGGTGATCAGCCTGCTGCTGGTGTATAACCTGTTGGCCGCCAATCTGGGGGTGGCCTGATGGAACTGGAAAAGCTGAGCAAGCTGCTGGAGGTGCGCACCCCCGGCCTGATGGATGCCACCGGGCGCTACGCCGTGCTGGTCCCTCTGGTGGAGGGGGATCAGGGCTGGCAGGTCCTCTACGAGGTGCGGGCCGCCAAGCTCCACCGTCAGCCGGGGGAGGTGTGCTTCCCCGGAGGAAAGATGGAGGGGACAGAGAGCCCCGAGTCCTGCGCCCTGCGGGAGACTTGGGAAGAGCTGTCCATCCCCCAAACTCACATCCGTCTGCTGGGACGGCTGGACTTTATCGCCCACCGGGCCAACTTTATCCTCTACCCCATCCTGGGGGTGGTGGACCGGGAGGGTCTGGAGTGTATGAAGAAAAGCCCTGCCGAGGTGGAGGAGACCTTCCTGGTCTCCCTAGACCACCTGTGCAGCCATCCGCCTCTGGAGTATAGCTACAAGCTGATGCCCCAGACAGGGGAGGGCTTCCCCTATGACCTGCTGGGCATCCCCCGGGACTACAAGTGGCAGCCCGGCGGGGAGAATGTGCCCGTCTATCCCTGGGAGGGGAAAGCCATCTGGGGTATCACCGGGCGGATCACCCGGCATCTGGTGTCCCTCATCCAAGAGAGCGGGGGAGAGACAGCCCATGAGTAAGCTGGAGCAGCTGGGTCCCTATCAGCTGGAGCAGCGCCCCAGCGTGTTCCCTCTGGGAAGCGACGCCCTGGCCCTAGGGCGGTTTGCCACGGTGCGCAAGGGCTGGCGGGTGTGCGACCTGGGGACAGGCAGCGGTGTGCTGTTGCTGCTGCTGGAGGAGCGGCAGCCCGGCTTGAAGCTGTTTGGCTTGGATCAGGACCCGGCTGCCGCCGCGCTGGCCCAGGATAACCTTCGGCGCAACGGCCTGGAGGGGCAGATCTGGACCGGAAGCTGGTCCCAAGTCCCGTTCCAACCAGGCGTTTTTGACCTGGTGGTGTCCAACCCGCCCTACTTTGCTCCGGGCAGCGGCAAAGACGGCGGCCCGGCCCGCATGGAGCGGGAAGGGTTAGACTCCCTGTGTCAGGCGGCGGCTCGGCTGCTGCGCAACGGCGGGCGGTTTGCCCTGTCGTTCCCCACAGAGCGGATGGCCGACCTGTTTGAGGCCATGCGCCGCTGGGACCTGGAGCCCAAGCGGCTCAAGTTGCTGTCCCATACCCCCACAAAGCCCCCCTACGCCCTGCTGGTTGAGGGGGTACGTCAGGGCAGGCCCGGCTTACAGGTGCTGCCCTGTCTGGAATAAAACGAGGAGGTTCATCCCATGTCCGGAACCTTATATCTAGTTCCCACCCCCATCGGAAACTTGGGGGATATCTCGCCCCGCATGGCCCAGACCATGGCCCAGGCGGACTTCATTGCCGCCGAGGATACCCGGGTGACCATGAAGCTCCTCAACCATTTGGAGCTGAAGAAGCCCATGGTCTCCTACTACCGCCACAACGCGGAGAACAGCGGCCAGACCATCCTGCAGCGACTGCTGGCCGGGGAGAGCTGTGCCCTGGTCACCGATGCGGGTACTCCTGCCATCTCCGACCCGGGGGAGGATCTGGTGGCCCTGTGTGCCCAGAACGGGGTGCCGGTGGTGTCCATTCCCGGCCCCTGCGCCCTGGTCACTGCCCTGGCGGCCTCCGGCCAGCCCACCGGGCGCTTTACCTTTGAGGGGTTCCTGGCCATGAACAAGAAGAACCGCCGCCGCCACCTGGACTCTCTCCGGGGGGAGGAGCGGACCATGATCTTCTATGAGGCTCCCCACAAGCTGCCCGCCACCCTGAAGGACTTGGTGGCCACCTTCGGGCCGGACCGGCCGGTCTCCCTGTGCCGGGAGCTGACCAAGCTCCACGAGGAGATCATCCGCACCACCCTGGGGGAGGCGGCGGACTACTACGACCAGAACCCGCCCCGGGGAGAATTTGTCCTGGTGGTCCGGGGGGCGGAGCCAGCCCCGGAAGAGGAGGCCACCCTGGAGGACGGGTTAGTGCGGGTGCGCGCCCTGCGGGAAGAGGGTGCCTCTCTGCGGGACGCGGTGAAGCAGGCCTCCAAGGAGCTGGGTCTATCCCGCAATGAGCTCTACGATATGGCAGTCAATGACAAGTAAACCGATAAAACAAGGCGGCGGAAGTTTCAAACTTCCGCCGCCTTGCTGTTTATTCCTCCCGCTGCCGGCATAGCTCCAGGCAGGTCTCCAGCCACCGGCAGGTGGCCTCTTCCCGGGCGATGCCGCCCAGCAGCACCAGGTAGTCGCTGAAAGCCTGGTCCTCCTGGGGAGGCAGGGTATCAAACTTCTCCCGGTCCTGCTCAATCTGTGCCAACCGCTGCCGGTGCTGGTCCAGCCGCTCCTCCAGCAGCTGCCGCCGCCGCTGGGGTGGGATGCAGTCGGAGAAAAACAGCCGCAGCCGGAACTCGTCCTTGGGAGTCTGGAGAGGACCGCAGGGCCCTTGAGTCCAGTCCCGCAGAGCCTGCTGCCCGGCGGGAGTGATGGTGTACACCTTTTTCTCCAGCACCGTGCCGGAGATGGCCACCTGATATTCAATGAGACCAGCCTCATACAGGCCCTTGAGTTCGGGATAGATCTGGCTGTGCTTGGCGCTCCAGACCTCGAACAGACCGGATTCAAACTCCTTGGACAGTTCATACCCCGTCATACTGCGGCGGTGGAGCAGACCCAGGATGGCGTAACCCAATGTACCCATGGGGGATCACCTCACTTTAGTTCGCGGATTTCACGCTTGCCCCAGTATCATACCACAAACGAGAAAAAAGGCAAGAGAAATAAGACGAGACAAACATGTCTATATTGACATGTTGAAAAAGGCGTGATAATCTGGAGAGGCACTGTGCCGCCGGGGAGGGCGGTAAGCGACACTATCAAGTGGGAGAGAAAGCATGGAAAAAGCAAAGCGATATTTGGTATTCCTGGTGGGGCTGTTTATCAACTCCCTGGGCGTCAGTTTGATCACCAAGGCGGACCTGGGCACCTCGCCCATCTCCTCCATCCCCTATGTACTTAGTCTGAATTTCCCTATGACCTTGGGCGAGTTCACCATCGTGTTCAGCCTTCTGCTGATTTTTTTACAGCTGCTGATTTTGGGGCGAAACTTTAAGCTGGAGCATCTGCTGCAGGTGCCGGTGTCCATCGCCTTCGGCTATTTTATTGACCTGTGTATGGTGCTGCTGTCCTTTGTCCAGCCCCAGGCCTATCCGGTGAAGGTTGTGGATCTGCTCATCGGGTGCGTCATTTTGGGCTTTGGTGTGTTTCTGGAGGTCGTTGCTGACGTGGTGATGCTGCCCGGCGAGTCCTTTGTGCGCGCCATTGTGTTCCGCTGGAAGACGGAGTTCGGTGTGACCAAGGTGTGCTTCGATGTGTCCATGACGGTGATTGCAGCGGTGTTGTCCTTTGCCTTCCAGGGTAAGCTCAACGGCGTGCGGGAGGGTACCGTGGTGGCCGCTATTCTGGTGGGCTTTATCGCCCGGCTCTTTGGCCGAAAGCTGGAGATCCTGCCCCGGGTGCTGTTCGGCAAAACCAAGCAGGCCCAGGAGAAGGAAGAAGAGCGGGAGGGCACCGTATGCGTGGTCGTCGACCGGCAGTACGGCAGCGGCGGCCACGACATCGGCCAGGCCCTGGCCCAGCAGCTGAACCTTCCCTTCTATGACGGAGAGATCATCCGCAGGGCGGCAGGCTCCACCGGCTACTCCCAGGAATTTATTGCCCAGCGGGAGGAGGCCATCGCCAGCGGCCTGCTCCACGATTTGGCCAGCGAGATGTACGGCTACTCGGAGCAAACCCCCGCTCCCACCGACGCCATCTTTGAGGCGGAGGCCCAGGTAATGCGCCAGGCGGCAAAAGAGGGGGACTGCGTCATTGTGGGCCGGTGTGCCGACGTTGTGCTGAAGGGACAGGCCAAGTGCCTGCGGGTTTTCCTCCATGCTCCCCTGGAGTACCGGGTACAGCGGCTCATGTGCACCGAGGGCTTTGAGGAGAAGGAGGCCCGGCGGCGTCTGCGCCAGACCGACCGGCGGCGGGCAGCCTATTACCAGTATTACACCAACCGCACTTGGGGTGTGGCGTGGCACTATCACCTGTGCATCGACACCTCCCTGGGGGAGGAGCGGGCCCGGGAGATGATTGCCCAGGCCTTCCGACAGATGGGGGAGCAGTAAAAAAATCCCGGAACGATGGAACTCGTTCCGGGATTTTTTGTGTATTAGGCGGGCTCTTCCGCGAAGTTTCCGGTGTACAGGCGGTAGTAGGTGCCCTTCTTTTCGATCAGCTCGTCGTGGGTGCCCCGCTCGATGATGCGGCCCTGATCCATGACCATAATGCAGTCGGCGTTGCGGACCGTGGACAGGCGGTGGGCGATGACAAAGGTGGTGCGCCCATACATCAGGGCGTCCATGCCGTCCTGCACCAGCTTTTCCGTGCGGGTGTCGATGGAGGAGGTGGCCTCATCCAGAATGAGTACCGGCGGGTCGGCCACTGCCGCCCGGGCGATGGCGATGAGCTGCCGCTGGCCCTGACTGAGGTTGGAGCCGTCGCCGGTGAGGAGGGTGTTATACCCATCTGGCAGACGGCGGATGAAGCCGTCTGCGTTGGCCAGCTTGGCCGCTGCCATACATTCCTCGTCGGTGGCGTCCAGGTTGCCGTAGCGGATGTTCTCCATCACGGTACCGGTAAACAGGTGGGTGTCCTGGAGAACGATGCCCATGGAGCGGCGCAGGTCTGGCTTTTTAATCTTGTTGATGTTGATGCCGTCGTAGCGGATCTTGCCGTCGGCGATGTCGTAGAAGCGGTTGATCAGGTTGGTGATGGTGGTCTTGCCGGCGCCGGTGGCGCCGACGAAGGCGATTTTCTGGCCGGGCTTGGCCCACAGGCTGATGTCGTGGAGAACCAACTTGTTTTCGTCGTAGCCGAAGTCCACGCCATCCAAAATCACGCCGCCCTCCAGACGGGTGTAGGTAATGGTGCCGTCCGCCTTGTGGGGATGCTTCCAGGCCCACACATTGGTGCGCTCGCTGCTCTCAGACAGCTGGCCGTCGGTATCCTCCTTGGCGTTGACCAGCTCCACATAGCCCTCGTCCTTCTCCGGCTCCTGGTCCATGAGATCGAAGACCCGCTGAGCGCCGGCGGCGGCGGTGACCACAAAGTTGATCTGTTGACTGACTTGGGTGATGGGTTGGGTGAAGCTCTTGTTCAGACCGACAAAGGTGATGACGGTGCCCAGAGTGACACCGGCCATGCCGTTGATGCCCAGAATGGCGCCCACAATGGCGACACAGGCGTAGCTCAGCCAGCCGATGTTGCCGTTGACCGGCATGAGCAGGTTGGCATAGCGGTTGGCCTTGTCCGTACTCTCACGCAGGGCCTCGTTGACCTTGCAGAAGTCTGCCTTTGCGGCTTCCTCATGGCAAAAGACTTTGACTACCTTCTGACCATCCAGCATCTCCTCAATAAAACCGTCCACAATGCCCAGGTTTTTCTGCTGCTGAACATAGTACTTCCCGGACAGCTTGGAAAAGTTGGTGGTGACCACCAGCATGATGACGGCAGTAAGCAGGGAGATGAGGGTGAGCACGGGGTTCAGACGGATCATGACCACCAAGGTGGCGATCATGGTGACGCCGGAGTTGATGACCTGAGGAATGCTCTGGCTCATCAGCTGGCGCAGGGTATCGATGTCGTTGGTATACACCGACATAATGTCGCCATGGGCATGGGTGTCAAAGTATTTGATAGGCAGGGCCTCCATGCGGTGGAACAGGTCGTCACGCAGACGGCGCATGGTGCCCTGGCTGACAGAGACCATAATGCGGTTGTAGCCATAGGAGGCCACCACACCCAGCGCCAGCAGACAGCTCAGCCGGATGACTGCCTGGAATAGTCCGCTGAAGTCGGTGGAGCCGGTGTTGAGCATGGGGACAATATAGTCGTCCACCAGCGTCTGGGGGAAGCTGGTACCGCTTACATTGGCGGTAGCGGAGATCAGAATGCACACAATCACCAGCAGAAAGTGAAATTTGTAGTGGCGGAGCATATACCGCAGCACCCGGTTGAGTACCTGGGTGGGATTGCCCCGGTTCATGTTTGGATTCATAGCAGGGTGTCCTCCTTTCATGCGGGCTGGTCGAAGTCGCCGCCGCCCTGAACCTGGGAGTCGTAGATTTCCCGGTAGATGGCGTTGGTCTCCAACAGGTGCTCGTGGGTGTCAAAGCCATTGATCTGGCCGTTGTCCAGCACCAGGATGCGGTCAGCCTGCTCCACACTGGAGATCCGCTGGGCGATGATGATCTTGGTGGTGCCGGGGATCCGCTGGGCAAAGGCGGCGCGGATTTTGGCGTCGGTGGCGGTGTCCACAGCAGAAGTAGAGTCGTCCAGAATCAGAATTTTGGGCTTTTTCAGCAGAGCCCGGGCGATACATAGCCGCTGCTTCTGGCCGCCGGACACGTTGGAGCCGCCCCGCTCGATGCGGGTGTGGTAACCGTCGGGGAAGCGGTCAATAAACTCGTCCGCGCAGGCCGCCTGACAGGCGGCAATACACTCCTCTTCCGTGGCGTTGGGGTTGCCCCAGCGCAGGTTGTCCAGAATGGTGCCGGAGAACAGGGTGTTCTTCTGGAGTACCACAGAGACCTGGTTTCGCAGGGCCTCCATGTCGTACTTCCGTACGTCCACGCCGCCGACCTTCACGGCGCCCTCGTCCACGTCGTAGAGCCGGCAGATGAGGTTGACCAGGCTGCTCTTGCCGGCGCCGGTGCCCCCGATAACACCGATGGTCTCGCCGGCCTTGATATGCAGGTCGATGTTGGAGAGCACATTTTTGCCGCTGCCATGCTTGTAGGAGAAGCTGACGTGGTCAAAGTCGATGGAGCCGTCGGCCACTTCCATAACCGGGTTCTCGGGATCGTGCAGGTCGGGTACCTCATTAAGTACCTCACTGATTCGGCGAATGCTGGCCATGGACATGGAAATCATAACGACTACCATGGACAGCATCATCAGGCTCATGAGCAGAGACATGACGTAGCTGAACAGGCTGGTGAGGTCGCCGGAGGACATATCGCCCAGCACGATGTAGTGGGAGCCCAGCCAGGAGATCATAATGATGCAGAAGTAGACGGCGGTCATCATGGCCGGATTGTTGAAGGCCAGCAGGCCCTCAGCCTTGACGAACATACGGTACAGGGTGGTGGAGGCCTTGGAGAACTTCTTGTTCTCGTAGTCCTCCCGCACGAAGGCCTTAACTACCCGAATGGCGGAGATGTTCTCCTGGACGCTGGCGTTCAGGTCGTCGTATTTGCGGAAGACCTGGTTAAAAATCTTCATGGTGATTACCATGATGCAGCCCAGGATAGCCACCAGGAAGACCACCGCGATCAGGAAGGTGAGACTGAGCTTAGGGCTGATGATCAGGCACATGATAAAACTGAAAATAAACATCAGCGGGGCCCGGATGGCGATGCGGATGACCATCATAAAGGCGTTTTGTACGTTGGTAATGTCAGTGGTCATCCGGGTGACCAGACCGGGAACGCTGAATTTATCAATGTTGGAAAAAGAGAAGGTCTGGATGTTGTTGTAAATGGCTTCCCGCAGGTTGGCGGCCAGGCCGGAAGAGGCGCTGGCGGCAAATTTACCGGCGGAGGCGCCGAAGAGCAGGCCGAAGAATGCCATGACTACCATCAGCGCGCCGAAGCGGTATACCACGGAGAGATTGGCTTTTTCCAGGCCTTCATCAATGATGATTGCAGTGATGAAGGGAAGCAGGATCTCCATGATTACTTCCAGAGTGGCCGATGCCATACACAAAAGCGTATCCTTTTTGTATCGGCCAAGCTGGCGCAGTACAGTCCTCATGATTGTGATACCTCCTTATGGTTGTTGCGTCAGAATGGATAAGTTGCTGAGCAGCTTTTTCTGCAAACGGTCCAGAGTGGCCAGCTCCTCCTGGGAGAAGCAGTCATAAAGCCGGTGCTGGATCTGGCAGGTGGCGTGGGAGAGAAAGTCCTGCAGTTGAGTCGCCTTTTCGGTGGCGAACAGGAGCTTGCGGCGGTCGTCTCCGGCGCAGTGCTCTACCCGCACATAGCCCTTCTCTTTCAGCCGTTTCAGCATGCCGGACAGGGCGGCCATGGAGTAGCCGAAATCCCGGTGGAGAGACGTCAGGGACGTACCCTGGTCCGAGCGGGCCAGAATATACAGCAGGATCTGCGCCTGGATGGCTGTCAGTTCCCAACGGGCCAGAGAATTGTTGGCCCATTGCTCCATTTGGATGCAGATACGGCGGTTGTCCCTCAGGATCTGCTCCCGATCAAGTTCTGCCATCATGTTGCCTCGTTTCTTTTGTTTGAAGTTAAACTATTTCGCTGCGTAATGTTTATACCATAAACGTTCTTGCTTGTGAAATTCAAATATGCTATATTCAATAAAAGATGTTTATAGATTGCGCTTGTTGTACAAAAGTAAAGTTTTTGGTGGAGGTGTTTTTTTGAATACAACACAATTGGAGTGTTTTATGGAGGTGGCAAACTTTCTAAACTTCTCACGGGCGGCGGAGCATCTGAAAATTACCCAGCCAGCCGTTAGCCACCAGATCAATACCCTGGAAGATGAACTGGGAGTCAAGCTGTTTCACCGCACCAGCAAAAGTGTGCGGTTGACCCAGGAAGGGTATCTCTTTACTCAGTATGCAGGGGAGATTTTGAAGCTGACGGGCCTGTCCAAGGCCAGAATGAAGGAATCCAAGGAGGAGGTGTTCAAGCGCCTTGTCATTGGATGCCGCAACACGACGGAATTGCGGATCCTGCGTCCGGCGTTGGAGCGGCTGCGGGAACATCAGCCCGATGCTATGCCGGTGCTGCGTCTGCTGCCCTACGATTCTATGGAAAATCTGCTCACCGAGCGCAACGTCAATCTGATGTTCTCCTTCCGGCGCTCTGCCCTGAAGAAGCTGAAATACCGCTCCCTGGTGCAGTGTCCGGTTGTCTGTGTGTGCAGCAAAGCCGCCCCCCTGGCGGATAGGACGTCAGTTACGATGAAGCAGCTCCAGGGGGCGGGGCGGATTGCCGCCTGCCGTCCGCCGGCCTATCCGCCGGAGCTGTTTGCCATCCAGAGCCAGGCGGTGGGAGAGCGAAAACCGGGGGAGGTGCTTTTCTGTGATGACCAGGAGGTGGTGGCTGCCCTGGTGGAGACGGGATATGCCTTTGCGGTCATGACAGACTTTCCCAATGCCCGGCTGCCCGGACTGCGGTATATTCCCATTGAGGGAGTCCAGCCCCTCTCCTACGGGGCGGTGTGTCTCCCGGAGGACCATAACCCAATTTTAAAGGAGTTTTTGGACCTGCTGGAGGAGAGTATGGCGGTTCCTGTGGAGAAAGAATAGGACAAAAAACGTGGTCGCAAAGGGAGCTTTGCGACCACGTGCAATATCAAAACAGTATAGATGCCAGGAGAACATGGAGCCCCGCACGGCGGGGCGACGCATTTGCGCCGTCCAAGCGTTTTGGGCCAGCGGCCCAAAACCTTGGCGCAGGGCGAATTCACTTCGCCCGAGCATTTGAATCCAAGGGGGGAGGCGGCTCCTGGCCACCGAAACTCCCGGGTTCGAACTCAAAGCCAAATCACAACCCAGCGCAAGCGGTTGTGATTTGGAAGCGAGGAGCAGCAGAATGAGCGCACGATGAGCTTTGCAATGAAATGAAAAAGCTCGTCGCAAGCGATATGTCGCTTGCGACGAGCTGGT
>CABVDR010000049.1 GCA_902497145.1 uncultured Oscillospiraceae bacterium | reverse complement strand
CGGCGGGAAACCGCCGCGCTGTTTTGTTTTACTGGATGGCAATACGGTTCTGGTTTTCCACAGCCTTCTGATCCGCCTTGGGCAGGGTCAGCTTCAGGATACCGTCCTCATATTTGGCGTGGACATCCTCGGGCTGGATATCACCCACATAGAAGCTGCGGCTGCAGGAACCGCTGTAACGCTCCTGACGGATGTAGTGGCCCTCGTTGTCCTTCTGGTCCTTATCCAGGCCCTTGGCGGCGCTGATGGTCAGGTAGCCGTTCTCCAGCTCCACATTGACCTCATCCTTCTGGAAGCCGGGCAGGTCGATAGCCACTTCGTAGTGGTCCTTCATGTCCTTGACGTCGGTCTTCATCAGGTTCTTGGCGTGCTTACCATACAGGGGATTATGGGTTCCAAAGAATTCCTTCTCCAGAGAATCATCAAAGAAACGATCAAACAAACTTTCACCAAACAGGCTGGGCAACATAAGTCATTCCTCCATTCTTGCACTTTTGTGCCCACCAATTCGGGTCCTCATTGGGCCTCTCTCTTGGTACAAGTACGTTATAGCACTTAAAATTAGCACTGTCAATAGGAGAGTGCTAATTTAACAGAAAGTTCACTTTTTATAGAAAGAAAAGTAATAAACAAAGAAAAATGGATAATAACTTCCATTTTAAAATATAAAATGGAAGAAAAACGGTCGAGAAACAGGCGGAGCTGAATTTCGTGATTGCACCAGAAAGGGTTTTATTGTAAACTGTTACCAGAGCAAATTGTACCAGCTTGGAGGCTCAGGAGGAAGCGGACATGAATGAGTATCTGCGCCAGATTACCCGGCTGCTGAAAATCAACAGCGATTCCGTGGAGGGCATGATGGTGGTCAACCGGGACGGGATCATCGAATATTATAAAGCAAGCGGCACCCTTGGCGGACTGTCGGAGGACTTTGTGCGGCAGGTGCGGGGAAAGCATTTGCTGGAGGTCTACCCGGAACTGACCGAGGAGACCAGCACCGTGATCCGCACTCTGCGTACCGGCACCATCACGGTGGGGGAGCAGCAGGTGCTCACATCCGGGCATTTTAAGCTTACCATGACCACTACCACCTATCCCATCCTGGGGGAGGACGGCACCATTGAGGGGGCGGTGGACATTGCCCAGCTGCTGGATATTACAGACCGGACACAAGGGGGAGCGCAGCACTCAGTCCCCTCCGGCCAGTCGGCTCTGGACGATATTGTGACCCAGAACGATGCCATGGAGCAGCTGAAACGGGTGGTAAAAGAGGTGGCTAAGAACGATTCCGCCACCTTGATCTACGGGGAAACTGGCACCGGAAAGGAACTGTTTGCCCAGGCACTCCATGTGCTCAGCAGCAGGAAGGACAAGCCCTTCATCGCCCAGAACTGCGCTGCCATTCCCGTCAACCTGTTGGAGAGTATGTTCTTCGGCACCGAGCGGGGCGGTTTTACTGGCGCGGAGTCCAAAAAGGGGCTGTTTGAGCTGGCCAACGGCGGGACCCTCTTTCTGGATGAAATCAACTCCATGGACACCGCCATGCAGGCCAAGCTTCTGAAGGTGCTGGAGGAGCATAAGGTCCGGCGCATCGGTGGAAAAGAGGATGTCCACTTTGACGTGCGTATCGTGTGCGCCTCCAACGAAGTGCCGGAGCGGCTGATTGAGGAGGGACGGCTGCGCTCCGATTTCTATTACCGGGTAGGCGTGGTGCGGCTGTGGCTGCCCCCCTTGCGGGAACGGCCGGAGGATATCCCTCTGCTTACCCAGCACTATATCCAACGGTACAATCAAAAAATGGGCCGACACATCCGGGGGCTGAGCCAGATGACCCAGGACCTGTTCCTGCGCTGGTCCTGGCCTGGCAACATCCGGGAGTTGAAAAATACCATTGAAGGGGCCTTTAATATTGAGACCAGCGATCTGATTACGCTAGATTCGGTCAAAGGGCTGTGGGATAAGATCGAGCGGGAGACAAAACCGACTGTGGAAGCAGCGGAGGGCCCCCTGCCTGCGGTGGAAGAGCCAGGCTCCCTGGCCCAGGTGCGGGAACAGCTGAGCCGGGGCAAGGTGAACCTTGGGCAGCTGCTGGCCCAGTATGAGGCAGCGATTATCTCTGAGGCCCTGCACCAGACCAACCGGCTGAATGCCGCGGCGGAGAAATTGTCTATCTCTCCCCAGAAGCTACAGTACCGGATGGAGAAGCTGAAATTGAAGTAAATCAAAAAAAACGGATTTAATCAAAAAATTTTTACTTAAAATCAAAAATTTTTTATTACTAAAAAATGAGCTGAAATCCTATGGGCAGAGTGAAAAGGATTACAAGGGGATGGCCATAAAAAATTGTGGAAATAGACAAAGAGGCCGAAAGATGCCTTGACAGAGCAGAATACCTGCTATTACACTTTAGAAAAGCAAGGGTGCTGACGTCTTTGCAAGACGGGTGCACCCTTGCACCTTTTTTTGGCACATATTTTGCTCACATGTTTATTATAACAGAAAGGGGGCTGTGCGCTATGCACGCAAATGGGAAGATTGCCTATATTAACGGTAAAATTTATACTTGTGACGACGCAAATCGTTACGCCCAGGCCATGACGGTGGAGGATGGAGTGATCACCTGGGTGGGAGCCCAGGAGGATCTGCCCGCTGGAGATTGGAAGCGTGTGGATCTGGGCGGCAAGCGGGTAATTCCCGGTTTTGTGGACGCCCATGAGCACCCCGTGATGCTGGCGGACTTCAGCAAGAAGATCTCCAGCCTGCCCCCCAAGGTACATTCCATTGAGGAACTCAAACAGGAGATCCGCAACGTGCGGGAGAGCCAGGGACCAGACAAGTGGATCGAGGGCTGGGGTTACGACGAGGGCAAACTGGCCGAGAAGCGCTCTCCTACCCGCTGGGATCTGGACGAGGGCTGCAGCGACGCCCCGGTTTCCATCATCCGTACCTGCGGCCACATCCGCTGCGTCAACAGCAAGGCGCTGGAGCTGGCAGGCATCACCAAAGACACCCCCGATCCCCAGGGAGGACAGATCGACCGGGACGAGAACGGCGAGCCCACCGGTGTGCTGCGGGAGAATGCCCGCAATCTGGTGACGCCCCTCATCCCCGAGACCACCCAGGAGCAGAAGGTGGATCTGGTGGTTGATCTGGGCAAGCTGCTTTTGTCCCAGGGCATCACCTCCATCTGCGATATGGGCAACCTGGACCCCAGCGACAACTTCGACATTTATGAAGAGGCAGTGAAGAAGGGATTCCGCCAGAAGGTGGGCGTCTACTACATGTGGGACTTCTACGCCGGAAATAAGAACTTCCAGCTTCCTGAAGAGCGGAAGGACCGCAATCGTCAGATCTTTGCCGCCGGCTTGAAGCTCATCGGCGACGGCAGCGTCTCCGGCCGCACCGCCTGGATGAACGAGCCCTACCTGGGTTCCGAGGATGAGGTGGGATTTCCTGTCTGCTCTGACGAGCTGATGGAGAGCGCGATCCAGTTCTGTAAAGAGAACCGCTGCCAGCTGTCCATGCATGCCATGGGCGGACATGCTATCGACCGGATCGTAGATCGGGTGTACGGAGAGGAGAAGTGGACCGACGGCGATGTGCCCCACCTGCGTATTGAGCATGTCACCGAGCCCTCCAAGCGTGCTATCCAGCGCTGCGCGGAGAAGGGCATCGGCGTGGCTACCCAGCCTATTTTCCTCTATGCTGAGATCGAGAGCTACCGGGCCAATCTGAGTCAGGAGCGCCTGGAGGCCTCTTACCCGGTAAAGACCATGCTGGACCAGGGAGTGCCCCTGTGCTTCTCCACCGACGCCCCCGCCACCTCCTGGGCGGTGCCCTCCGATCCCTTCCCCTGCCTGAAGGGCGGCGTCACCCGCAAGGCCTGGGACGGCTTTGACTGCGGCCAGGGTGAGAAGGTGGATATGGAAACCGCCATTGCCCTCTACACCCGGGAGGCCGCCAAGGTGGCTGGTATCCCCAAGGTGGGCCAGCTGAAGGCGGGCTATCATGCCGACTTCGCGGTGCTTAGCGAGGACCTGCTGGAGGTAGATCCCGATCGGATCGACCAGGTCTATGTACTCCAGACCTACGCCAACGGCATGAAAGTGTATGATAAGGAGGAGGCAAAATGAAACAAGGGCGGACAAAGGACACTCTGGTATTAGGGTTTGCCATGTTCGCCATCTTCTTCGGCGCGGGCAACCTGATCTTTCCCCCCGCGATTGGAATCAACACCGGTGCAGACGTGATTCCCGGCATCCTGGGCATGACCCTCACCGGCATCCTGTTCCCCATGCTGGCCATGTATGCCGTGGTCAATATGGGTACCGACTTTGTGGATTTGTCCCGGCACATTAACTCCTGGTGGCACCAGCTCTTCCGGGTGATCGGCCTGCTGATCGTCCTCTTCGGGACCATCCCCCGCTGCGGCGCGGTGGCCTGTGAGACAGGCATGCGGGGCATTTTCCCCGACGTACCTGATTGGGTCAATGTGGCCTTTCTGTTCGTATTTTTTGCCCTTGCTTACTTCTTTGCCAGCAACCGCTCCAAGGTGATCGATATGATCGGCGCCTACGCCACCCCCATTCTGCTGGTGGCCCTGCTGATCATTGTGGTGCTGGTCTTTGCTGCGCCCATTGGTTCCCCCACCGGCGGCACCGTGGACAATGCCTTTACCTACGCCACTCTCACCGCCTATAACACCGGCGACATCCCCACCGGCCTCATCTGCGCAGGTATCTTCCTGAGCAGCATCCGGAGCAAGGGGTATACGGAGTATAAGGATCAGAAGAACATCCTGGTGCGGGCCATCGGTGTGGCTTTCATCATCCTGGTGGTGGTCTATGGCGGACTGTGCTGGCTGGGTGCCTGCGGCACCCCCTATTTCCCCGCTGACATGGATCAGACCGCCCTGCTCAACGGTCTGGTGCAGCGTCTGGCCGGTTACGGCGGCATCGTGGTGCTGGCGGTGGCTGTGATCTTTGCCTGCTTTACCACCGCAGCCGGTATGATCGCCACCGCCTCGGACTGGATTCTGGAGTGGACCCGGGGCAAGATCCCGTATCGGATCATCGCCCTGGTGGTTACCGCCATCATTTTCCTGATGTCCGCCTCCGGTGTGAGCAACGTGCTGGCCTTCTCCGGCCCCCTGTTCACCCTGGTGTTCCCCATGTCCGTGGTTATGACGGTGCTGGGTGTGTGCAAGCGCCTGGTGCCCAACGACGGGGCGTGGAAAGGCGCGGTGTACATGGCTACCATTGTCAGTGCCTATGATGCATTTGTAGTGGCCCGGGCCAACGGCCTGCACTCCATTTCTACGGATGGCCTGGATCGGCTCATGGCCAAAATCCCCCTGAGCAGCCTGGGCTTTGACTGGCTCATTCCCGCTGTGGTGGGCTTTGTAGTGGGCGCGGTGATCTACGCCGCTGTAAAGAGAAAGCCTGCTGCCGCAGGTTCCCCCGTACAATCGTAAATCACGTGCCGCCTCCCCGGTCAGTTTTTGGGCGGGGAGGAAGGCATGTAATATTCTAGAGTTTGGAAGACTGGAGACAGAAAGGAGACCCCGAACATGAAAGAGTTGCTGGAAGAGGCCAAGGGGCTTCAAGAGCAGATTGTGGCCGACCGCCGCTATCTCCACCAGATTCCTGAGGTAGGGATGGATCTCCCCGAATCCGCGGCCTACATTGAAAAGCGGCTGACGGAGATGGGGATTCCCTCCCGCCGCTGCGGCGTGATGGAAGAGAGTGTGCGGCAGAAGTACATCAAGATGGGCTTTCCTGATATGCGCGCCTCCACCGGTGTGGTGGCGACCATCGGCAGCGGGAGCCCCTGTATCCTGCTGCGGGCCGACTTTGACGCTCTGCCCATGGAGGAGATCAACGACTTGCCCTTCTGTTCCAAGCGCAATGCAAGCCATATGTGCGGTCACGACACCCACGCGGCCATGTTGCTGGGGGCGGCCAAGCTGCTCAAGGACCACGAGAGTGAGCTGAAGGGCACCGTCAAGCTCATGTTCCAGCCCGGTGAGGAGATGGGCTACGGCTCCAAAACTATGATCGACGATGGCCTGCTGGAGAACCCCAAGGTAGACGCCGCCATGGCCATTCACATTTTCTCCACCACCCCGGTGGGCAAGGTGACCTACTGCTCCGGCGTGGCCAGTTCCTCCCTGGATACCTTCGCCATCCACATCCAGGGTAAGGGCGGCCACAGTTCCACCCCCGACCTGTGTGTGGATCCCATCATGATCGCCAACCAGATCTACACCGCGCTGAATATGCTCATGACCCGGGAAATTTCGCCTCAGGCCGTAGCTACCCTGTCCGGCGGTGTGATGCGTTCGGGAACCGCAGTAAACATCATCCCCGACACCGCCGATTTGCAGATCGGCCTGCGTACTTACAGCGTGGAGGCCCGCAAGCATGTGCTGGAGCGCCTGCCCGAGATCGTGGACGCCTACGCTAAGGCCTGGCACGGAGAGTATGAGATTACTATGTTCAACTGTCCCTGTACCTTTACCGATGAGACCGTCACCAAGGAGCTGTTGGAGTCGGTGGCCGAGGTGGTAGGGGCGGAGAACATTCAGCAGACGCCTCCCATGGCAGGGACGGAGGACTTCAGCTACGTGGCGGAGGAGGTTCCCAGCACCTTCCTGATTCTGGGTGCCGGCGGACCGGACCAGTACCCCCACCATAATCCCAGAATGGTGCTGGACGAGAGTGTCTTCTACCAAGGTGCCGCCATCCACGCCAACTGCGCCATGGAGTGGCTGAACAAGCACGGCAAATAACCCAACCAAACCCATAGAAAATGAATCAGGCAGTCAAAACACAATGAAACCGAAAGGAGTGCGCGGGCGCCTGCCGCGCAGACAGCTATGGAAAAGAAAAAGCGATCCTTCAGTATCCCACACGTCTTTGTGATCCTGACCATCATCATGGTCATTGTGTGGGTTGTCTCCTTCTTTGTGCCCAGCGGCAGCTTTGAGCGGGTGCTGGATCCCAACTCCGGCCGTGAGATCGTCAATCCGGATGTATTTAATTTCGTGGAAAAAGAATACATTATGCCGGATACCTTCTTCCAAACCTTCTACAACGGCATTGTGGGCGGCATCAACATCATGGCCAACCTGCTCATCTGCTCCGGCGTACTGGGTTTTCTGGAGTCCACCGGTACTTTCTCCGCTGGTATCCACAAACTGGTGCGTGCCACTAAGGGCAAAGAGCTGAGCCTGGTGGTTATTATGTATGTGCTGTTCAACATCTTCGGTGTGCTGGGTTACGGCGAGGGTGCCTATCCCTTCTATGCCCTGGGTGTCTCGGTGATTATGTCGGCTGGCTATGACCGGCTGACCGGTACCGCCGCCGTGATCCTGGGTTCCTGCGGCAGCTTTGCCTGCGGTATGCTGAACATGTTTACCACCGGCATCTCTCAGCAGATCGTGGGTCTGCCTATCTTCTCCGGCATGGGCTACCGCTTTGTGGTGTTCCTGGTGTTCTTCTTTATTGGTCTGGCTTACCTGCTCCACTATGCAATCAAGACCCGGAAGGACCCCACCAAGAGCTACTGCTACGAGGAGTATAAAGATCAGGCTGCCAAGTCCGACCTGGGGGAGGAAGTTCCCATGGATGGACGCCGGATCTTTGCGCTCATCGCCTTTGTGGCGCTGGTTGTCATCCAAGGCTATGGCTGTGTGGCGCTGAAGTGGAGCTTCCCCAATATTACCGCTGCGTACATCATTTTCATGATCATCCTGGCCATCGTGTTCCGGGTTGGCCCCACCGAGATGTGCAACCGCTTCACCGCCGGCGCCGCCCGGGTCCTGGGTCCCGCCCTGGCCATCGGCTTTGCCAACGGCGTGATGGTGCTGCTTAACGAGGCCAACATTATGGACACCCTGGTCTACTACATGGGCAACGCTCTCCAGGGCAAGAGCCCCATGATCACTCTGCTCATCATCTACGTCTTCGTCACTTGCCTGAACTTCTTTGTGGTCTCCGGCTCCGGCAAGGCGGTCATGATGATGCCCATTCTCAGCCCCCTGGGTCAGATGCTGGGGATCAACCAGCAGGTCATGGTGCTTACTTATCAGCTGGGCGACGGCCTGACCAATTACCTGTGGCCCGCCGGCTGCGTGGTCAGCTGCTCCCTGTGCGGCCTGGACTACGGCAAGTGGTTCCGCTTCGCCATTAAGGCCATTGGCACTATGATGGTTGCGGCCTATATCCTCATTGTGATTGCCAATGCCATCGGTTACGGTCCTTTCTGAGTCAACCCTATAAAAAATCCCGGTTCAGCTTTGAACCGGGATTTTTTATGCCTCAATGGGAAAAAGAAAGACGCTGGAACCATTCCAGCGCCTTTCAAAATGGCAGGAAAACTTAGCCCTTCACGATGGCGGCGGTATCCATAGCGATCATCAGTTCCTCGTTGGTGGGGATGACCAGGATACGTACTTTGGAGTCCTCGGCAGCCACATCCACTTCCTTACCGCGGGTGTTGTTCTTCTCCGCGTCCAGCTTCACGCCCATGTACTCCAGGCCGGAAACCACGTTGGCGCGGGTGTCGGGGCCATTCTCGCCCACACCGGCGGTGAAGATGATGGCGTCCACCCCGCCCATGGCGGCGGCATAAGCGCCGATATACTTCTTTACATTGTAGTCGAAGGAGTCCAGGGCCAGCTGAGCACGCTGATTACCCTGGGGAGCGGCAGCCTCCAGATCCCGGAAGTCGGAGGACACGCCGGAAATGCCCAGCACGCCGGACTTCTTGTTGAGGATGTTCAGCATCTCATCGATGTTATAGCCGTGCTTGTTCATCAGGTACTCCAGGATGCCCGCGTCCAGGTCACCGGAACGGGTGCCCATGGGAACACCGGCCAGGGGGGTGAAGCCCATGGAGGTGTCTACGCTCTTACCGCCGTTGATGGCAGTGATGGAGGAACCATTGCCCAGGTGGCAGGAGATGAGCTTCAGCTCTTCAATGGGCTTGCCCAGCATGGCGGCAGCGCGCTGGGAGACGTACTTGTGGCTGGTGCCGTGGAAGCCGTAGCGGCGAACCTTGTCCTGCTCATAGTACTCATAGGGCAGGGCATAGGTGTAGGCCACGGGGGGCATGGTCTGATGGAAGGCGGTGTCGAACACAGCGACCATGGGGGTGTTGGGCATGAGGGCCTGGCAGGCCTTGATGCCGATGATGTTGGCGGGGTTGTGCAGGGGGGCCAGAGGATTGCACTCCTCGATGGTGGCCATAACCTCGTCAGTGATGAGTACGGAGGAGGCGAACTTCTCACCACCGTGAACCACACGGTGGCCCACCGCGTCGATCTCGTCCATGGAGGAAATCACACCGTTCTTCTCATCCACCAGGGCGTGGAGCACGGTCTGGATGGCCTCAGAGTGGGTGGGCATGGCCACGTCGGCCTCTTTGATGGCCTCCTTGCCGGTGGGCTTGTAGGTGAACTTGCCGTCAATGCCGATGCGCTCACACAGGCCCTTTGCCAGAACCTCCTGAGTCTCAGGATTGAGCAGCTGATACTTCAGGGAAGAACTGCCGGCGTTGATTACCAAAATATTCATGGGAATCGTCTCCTTCACACGTCAAATTTAAACACGCTTTGGGTTGCCTGGCCCGGTAATGTTGTAATACAATAGGGGCAAACCCAGCTTACATTCCTATTCTAACGCGCTTTCTCCCAGATGACAACCGTTTTTCTGAAAAAGAGGAAGATATTCCACCAGGAGGTCAATCTCATGCAGGTCATTGGCATCGTTGCCGAATATAACCCCTTTCATTCCGGACACGCCTACCAAATCCGCGCGGCCCGCTCTGCCCTGGAGGAAGAGAGTGCGGTCGCAGCCGTTATGAGCGGAAACTGGGTCCAGGGCGGACGGCCCGCTGTGCTGGACAAGTGGACCCGTGCCAGGCTGGCTCTCCTGGGCGGCGTGGACCTGGTGCTGGAGCTGCCCACTGTGTGGGCCATGTCCTCGGCGGAGTCCTTTGCCCGGGGGGCGGTGACGGTGTTGGAGAAAAGCGGTGTGGTGGATATCCTGTCCTTCGGCAGCGAGTGTGGAGACGTGGACAAGCTTCAAGCCGTTGCCGACTGTCTCAATACCCCGGAGTATGAGGCCGGGCTGCGCCGCTTTTTGGACCGGGGAAAACCCTTTGCAGCCGCCCGGCAGAGAGCGGCGTGGGAAATACTGGATGGGGAGCTGGCCGATCTGCTCTCCAACCCAAACAACAACCTGGGCGTAGAGTACCTGAGGACGCTGCACAGTCTGAAAAGCGGCATCCGGCCCATGACCGTTCGAAGGGAGGGAGCGGCCCATGACAGCCTGCTGACTGGGACAGAGCGTCCCCGTCATCTCTCCGCTACCCAGCTGCGGGTGTTCCTGGAGCGTGGAGAATGGGAAGAACTGTCAGCGTATTTGCCCCAAGGAGGGCAGGAGGTCCTGAAGGAAGGATGGAACGGGTTCCCCAGTCTCCAGCGAATGGAGCGGGGGATCTTGGCTAAGCTGCGCACCATGACGGCGGAGGACTGGGCCAAACTCCCGGACAGCGGAGCAGGGGAGGGACTGACGCCCCGTCTGGAGCGGGCTGGAAAACAGTGCCGCTCCCTGGAGGAGTTTTTTACCCTGGCCAAGCCCAAGCACTGGACACAGGCACGGATGCGCAGGCTGCTGGCCTGGGCCTATTTGGGGCTCATCCAGGCGGATCGGCCGGATAGCCCGCCCTATCTCCGGGTGCTGGGCTTCAATGCCAAGGGACAGGAGCTGCTGCGGCAGATGAAGGAACGAGCCTCTCTGCCCATGCTTACCAAGCCGGCACATGCCAGGCAGCTCCCCTTGGAGGGACGGCAGCTGTTTGAGCTGGAGGCTCGGTGTACCGATCTATATGACCTGTGCGGTGAGCGTGTCCCGATCCCGGGGCGAGAGTGGACCACCGGCCCGGTGCGGATGGGGGTGGAGCAGCCATGAAGCATGGAAATAAGATCACTTGGCTCAAATGGGGCGCGGGGCTGGTCCTGCCTTTGTGTCTGGTGGGACTTTTTGAATTGCTGAAAGGGGACCAGGCCAGAATGGGCTGGTGGGTGGACCACGTAATGGCCCCGGTGGAGCAGTTTTTGGCCCGCATTTGGTCCGTATTTCCCATGTTCTCCGTGGCCGAGGTGCTCACCGCCCTGGTGTTGATTTTGGGTGTGGTGTGGCTCGTTCGGGCGGTGGTGCTGCTTTTCCGCAAACGGGAGGGGCGCGTATTTGCCCGGCGGCTCCTGGCCCTGGTGGGGGCAGTGGTGTGGATCTGGTGTGGTCTGGATTGGATGTGGAATGCCGCCTACTATGCCCCAACCTTTACACAGCGCAGCGGGCTGGATGTACAGCCCTACTCCGTGGAGAAGCTGGAGCAGGTGACCGAGCTGTTTGCCCAGAAGGCGGCGGAGTATTCCACCCAGGTTCATCGGGATGAGAACGGACTGTTCGCCGAGGACACTGCCTCCATTTTTGAGAAGGCACCCTCGATTTATGAGACCATTGGCCAAGAGTTTTCCAGCCTTCACCTGGAGCATCCCACCCGGGCCAAGCCTATCTTTTTCTCCCGTTTGCAGAGCTGGCTGGGCTTTACCGGGGTGTACTTCCCCTTTACCGGGGAGGCCAACGTGAATGTGGATGCCCCCGCCTGCCTGCTGCCGGCCACTATCGCCCACGAGATGGCCCACCAGCGCATGGTGGCCGCCGAGCAGGAGGCGAACTTTGTGGGCATTGCCGCCTCGGTGACCAGCGGGGACCCGGTGTATGTCTACTCCGGGTATCTGATGGGACTCATTCAGCTGTGCAATGCCCTGTATCCGGTGGATTCAGAGGGGTGGCAAGCTATTGTGGAGCAGTATTTTACGCCGGAACTGATTGCCGACTGGAACGACAACAACGCCTACTGGGCGGCGCTGTCCTCTCCGGTGGAGGACGCGGCTGAGCAGGTGTATGACTCCTTTTTAAAAGGAAACGACCAGGAACTGGGGATGCGCTCTTACGGTGCCTGTGTAGACTTGCTGGTTGCCTACTTTTCTTAACCTACTTTTTTCGAGAAAAAAGCAGGCAAAAAAGCTTCCGGCGAAACTGCGTTTCGCTTCTGGGCTGATAAAAAGCCGGCCGCCATTTGGCGGCCGGCTTACCTGTTTTTATTGTACGTGGACGTGGTTATTGATGTGGTTCATGCAGTAGCAGTAGTAGCCATTACATTTGGAACAGTACCGGAACTCCATGTTGGGATCGTCCGCATCGGTGATGCCGCACACAGCGCACTTGTGGAGATAACCCTTACGCTGCTGCACTTCCTTTTGGGCCTTCTTGAAGTTGATAGTCTGGGGCCGGGTGCGGTAGGCCATTCTTCCGGTCTTCCGGCGGAAAATCTCCATCAGATCATCCCAGAAGAAGATGAAGTAGTTCAGAATGGCCACCACGGGGATCAGGGCATAGCCCCAGGCACCCAGCATCAGGTAGCGGATGATGTCGTACAGAAACAGGGCCGCATCCACCCAGGCCAGCCACTTCACCTTCAGGGGCAGGATGCCGTAAAGCAGCACCTGCATCTCCGGGTACAAGGTGGCAAAGGCGAAGAACATGGACATGTTCACATAGTACATGGTAACGCTGGTCTGGAAGGCAAAGCCGATGATGAGGTTGAGGATCGCACCCAGGAAGTAGAATACGGTAAACCGGGTGGAGCCCCACTGACGCTCCAGGGCGTTGCCAATATAGTAGTAGAACAGGGTGGCCATGGCAAACCACAAGATGGAGAACATGTCATTGGGGTTGAAGCCGTTCATGGGAATAAACAGGAAGGTAATGAGCCGCCACACCTCTCCGTGGAGGACAGCGCTGGGGTAGAACATGAACAGCAAAGAGGCATAGCCGTTGGAGAACATGTCCAGCAAATAGATGAGCACATTGCCGATGACAATGAACTTCATCAGGTTGGGGATGCCGAAGCGGGGATGTTTGTAACAAAAGCGGTCCAGCCAGCGGGAGATGGCTTTCATGGACAGCCCTCCTTATCCAAATGAAATTGCCGCAGGAGCGGCAGAAATGTCCAGAGAGCATTGTACCCGTTTTCCAGAAAAAAGTCCATGACGAAAGTGTAAACATTTTCCCGGTTTCATGTGGACAAAAAAGTTATGCTTTTCCTCAAAAGGGGAATATGATAGAATAAACGGGAATGTGGACGGCTTCGGGCCGTTTTTGAAATTTCAGAAAAGAGCGAGGAAGCTATGAGTATTGTAAAAGATATGTCCCTGGCCCCTTCGGGGCTGATGAAGATTCAGTGGGTGCGGGATTTTATGCCTGCCCTGAGCGGTATTGAGGAGCGCTTCCGCAAGGAAAAGCCTTTTGCCGGATTGACCATTGCCGTCTCGGTTCACCTGGAGGCCAAGACTGCCAACCTGGGTCTGGTGCTCCGGGAGGGGGGCGCCGACGTGCACCTCACCGGCTGCAACCCCCTGTCTACCCAGGATGATGTAGCCGCCGCCATGGCCCAGCTGGGCGTGGATACCTACGGCGTCCACGGCGTCACCCCTCAGCAGTATGAGGATCTGCTGGTGGAGACCCTGAAGTGCCGTCCCCATCTCATCGTGGACGACGGCGGAGACCTGATCTCCCTGCTGGGCGGCCGGTGCGCCGACCTGGGCGACCGGCTCATTGGCGGCTGTGAGGAGACCACCACCGGCATCCACCGCCTCCACGCCCGGGAGAAGGCCGGCATCCTGCCCTGTCCCATGATGGCGGTGAACGACGCCAAAGCCAAGCACTACTATGACAACAAATATGGTACCGGACAGTCCACCTGGGACGCCATCATGCACACCACCAACCTGATGGTGGCAGGCAAGACCGTGGTAGTGGCCGGCTACGGCTGGTGCGGCAAGGGTATTGCCATGCGGGCCAAGGGCATGGGCGCCCACGTCATCGTCTGTGAGGTGGACCCCTTCAAGGCCCTGGAGGCCACCATGGAGAACTTCCAGGTCATGCCCATGGATGAGGCGGCCAAGGTGGGGGATCTCTTTGTCACCGCCACCGGCTGTAAGGACGTGATCGTGGACCGGCACTTCGCTGTCATGAAGCACAACGCCATCCTGTGTAACTCCGGCCACTTCGACTGTGAGGTGGACGTGGCGGCTCTGGCCGCCCAGGCGTTGGAGCGCTTCCCCCGCCGGGAGGGCATCGAGGGCTTCCGCCTGAAGGACGGACGCATCCTTAACGTGCTGGCTCAGGGCCGGCTGGTGAACCTGGCCGCGGGCAACGGCCACCCCGCCGAAATTATGGACATGTCCTTTGCCGTCCAGGCCCTTTCCCTGGAGTGGCTGGCCAAGCACCGGGATGGCCTGGAGAAGAAGGTCTATCAGGTGCCGGACGAGATCGACGATCAGATCGGTCGGGTGAAGCTGGCGGCCATGGGTCTCTCTATTGATACCCTCACCCAGGAGCAGAAGGACTATCTGGCCGGGTGGGAGGCGTAAAAACCTATTGACAAAGGCGGAAAATCTGCTATAATCCATCTGTACAACTGAAAACCTTATCAAGAGCGGTGGAGGGAACGGCCCTATGAAACCCGGCAACCTGCAAACAACGCAAGGTGCTAAATCCGGCGGCAGTGTATCGAAAGATGAGGGTGCTTAGACGATAAAACGCTCCGCCAATGCGGAGCGTTTTTTTCACCCCCGAAAAAGAAAGGAAAGAGACTATGGCTAAGAAACTGTTTACTTCTGAATCGGTGACGGAAGGACATCCTGACAAAATCTGTGACCAGATTTCCGACGCGGTGCTGGATGCCATCATTGCCCAGGATCCCCAGGCCCGTGTGGCCTGCGAGACCACGGTGACCACCGGTTTGGTCCACGTGATGGGCGAGATCACCACCCAGTGCTACGTAGACATCCCCAAGATCGCCCGGGACGTGGTCCGGGACATCGGCTATGACCGGGCCAAGTTTGGCTTCGACTGCGACACCTGCGCGGTGATCACCTCCATCGACGAGCAGTCCCCCGACATCGCCATGGGCGTGGACAAGTGCCTGGAGGTAAAAGAAGGGGGCGAGGATGACGGCCTGGACAACGGCGCCGGTGACCAGGGTATGATGTTCGGCTATGCCTGCGACGAGACGGAAGAGCTCATGCCCCTGCCCATCACCCTGGCCCAGAAGCTGGCCATGCGCCTGACCCAGGTGCGCAAGGAGGGCCTGGTGGACTACCTGCGTCCCGACGGAAAGACCCAGGTCACCGTGGAGTACGATGAGAACGACAAGCCCCTGCGGGTAGACGCCGTGGTGGTCTCCACCCAGCACGGCCCCGAGGTGGAGCTCAGCCAGATCCGCCAGGATATGATCGATCTGGTCATCCGGCCAATTATCCCCGCCAGCCTGATGGATGACGACACCAAGATCTATGTCAACCCCACCGGCCGCTTTGTGGTGGGTGGCCCTCAGGGCGACTCCGGTCTCACCGGGCGGAAGATCATCGTGGATACCTACGGCGGCAGCGCCCCCCACGGCGGCGGTGCCTTCTCCGGCAAGGATCCCACCAAGGTGGACCGCTCCGCAGCCTACGCTGCCCGCTGGGTGGCCAAGAACGTGGTGGCCGCCGGTCTGGCCTCCCGCTGCCAGGTGCAGCTGGCCTACGCCATCGGCGTGGCCCAGCCTGTCTCGGTGCGTATTGACACCTTCGGCACCGGCCGCATTGCAGACGAGGAGCTGTCTGAGGTGGTACAGCAGGTCTTTGACCTGCGTCCCGCCGCCATCATCCGGGATCTGGATCTGCGCCGTCCCATCTACCGCCAGACAGCCGCTTACGGCCACTTCGGCCGCAGCGACCTGGATTTGCCCTGGGAGCGTACCGACCGCACCGACGCGCTGCTGGCGAAGGTGTAACTCTGGAAAATTAAGGAATACTCTGAGCTGGTTTTGGCTATCCTTTCAGGGTAGGAAAGACCGGCGGCGCGGGCCGGGAAGCTTTTCCCGGCCCGCTTTTTGTCAGTTTTTGGGCTGGACAGAAGAAGTCCGCGGGAGTAGAATAAGACCAAATCGCTTCTGTTGTGGGACGCAGTCCCACTTCTGTGTAAGGAGGAAACGACTTATGGACCAGAAAGAAATTCTTAGCCGGGTAGATCACACCCTGCTCACCCAAGATGCCACGTGGGAGCAGGTACAGAAAATCTGTGATGAGGGCATGGCCTGCCATACTGCCTCGGTGTGCATTCCGCCCCGGTATGTAAAGCGGGCGGCAGAATACGTGGGCAGCCGTCTGAAGATCTGCACGGTCATCGGCTTCCCCAACGGCTACTCCACCCCCGAGGTGAAGGTGTTTGAGACAGAGGATGCATCCGCAACGGCGCCGACGAGATCGACATGGTCATGGACATCGGCCTGGCCAAGTCCGGCGACTGGGAGGGTGTACTCCAGGAGATCCGGGCGGTCAAGGCCTCCTGCCAGGGCCGCATCCTGAAGGTTATCGTGGAGGCCTGCCAGCTGACCCAGGAGGAGAAGATTGCCGCCTGCCGGATTGTCTCCATGTCCGGGGCTGACTTTATTAAGACCTCCACCGGCTTTGCCAAGAGCGGTGCCACGGTGGAGGACATTAAGCTCTTCCGGGAGCACATCAGCCCGGACATGCGGATCAAGGCTGCCGGCGGCATCCGCACCTTTGAGCAGGCCCAGGCCATGCTGGATGCGGGAGCTGACCGCATCGGTGCCAGCGCTCTGGTGGCGCTGTATCAGAAAAACAGCTGACCTTTTTGAAGCAAAAAATCCCCGTTGGGAACGAACGTTCCCAACGGGGATTTTTTATAGGTTCTAATTTGGCTCAGCCGATGCCGCCGTAGTATATGCCAAGCACCAGCACTGCCGCGGCCACGATCACGTAGACGTAGGCCAGCACATCGAAGCTGCGGCCCAGGGGCTTCTTGCGGCCCAGGTTCAGCTCTGCCTTGATGTTTTTCATGCCCAGAATAAAGTAGATGAACACCGCACACAGCAGAGCGCCGAAGGGGGCAATATAGATGGTAACAGTGTCCAGCCAGGCGCCCATCTTGGGCAGGGACTCCAGGAAAATGGAAACGCCGAAGACCACCACAGCAATGACGCACACCGAGGACTTGCGGGAGAACTTCAGCTGGCTGGAGAGGGCCTCGCTGCAGGCCTCCATCATGTTGATGAGAGAGGTGATACCCGCAAAGAAGACGGACACGAAGAAGAATACCGCAAACAGCCGGCCCATAGGCATACTCTGGAATACCTGGGGCAGGGTGACAAACATCAGCGGGGGGCCGGAGCTGGGGGAGATGCCGAAGGCGAACACCGCCGGAATGATGGCAAAGCCGGCCAGCAGGGCGGCAATGGTGTCCAGAATGGCGGTCATTACCGAGTGGTGGATGATGTCCTCCGACTTTTTCATATAACTGCCATAGATCAGCATACCAGCGCCGTTGATGGACAGGGAGAAGAAGGCCTGGCCCATGGCCATGACCCAGGTCTCAAATTTGCCCAGGTAGCTCCAGTCAGGGGTAAAGAGGTAGAGGTAGCCCTCCCAGGAGCCGGGGAGGAAGGCCACGCGGATGGCGATAATAAGGAAAAGGATAAAGAAGGCAGGCATCATGAATTTGCTGATCTTCTCGATGCCGTCCTTCACGCCCATCAGCAGTACCGCCGCCGTGAGCACCACCGCGATCAGGTGCCAGGGGATGGAGCCGAAATCCACCGCCATAGCGTCAAAATAGGCCTGGGGCTCGTTGGTGAGCACCGCACCAGTGAGGGAGCCCACCGCATACTTCAGCACCCAGCCCACCACCACCGAGTAGCCGATAGCGATGCCCAGTACACCCAGCAAAGGCAGGATACCGATGATCGAGCCGCCCTTCTTGCCCCGGGTCTTCAGCACATAGTCAAAGGAGCCAGAAGTGCCGGTTCCAGTGAGACGGCCCAGGCCGAATTCGCCGGACAGGCCTACATAGCTGAACAGAGCGACAAAGATAAAGTAAGGTATCAGAAAAGCGCCGCCGCCGTACTGTCCAATGCGGTAGGGGAACAGCCAAATGTTGCCCATGCCCACCGCGGAGCCCACGGCAGCCAGAATAAATCCGGCTGAGGTGGCGAACTGCCCGGCAGTCCGTTTGTGTTCCATGTTAGATCCTCCTTCTTTCGCCACGTTGATGCTTTACAGCGTCAAAGCGGCGAAGTACAGTACCCTTTATTATAGCGTTCCAAACGGTTCTGTCAAGCCTTGGAAGTTGAGAAGAAGGAGAAACTGGAAGCTATTATGCAAGAGAGGGGTTTAAAACGCCCTGACGCATGGTGCGAAGACCGTGGAGCGAACAGAAATCCACCGGACGGACCAGACCGGGGCATTTTCCAAGCTCCGCCGCGCCGCTCTCCTCCAAGAGACTGGCCACAAACTGAGAGCAGAAGTAGTGGTGCTCCCGGCGCAGGGGCTGGTGGAAGTAGCAGCCCAGCGCGCCCAATAAATTATAATGGTATTGCTCCCGCCGGGCGTACATGGAGCTGAGCTGCCGGCGCAGGTGCTCGTAGGCCTGGGGAGTGACCTCCAGCTCACACAGACACCAGGGGGTTGCCCTGCGGCGCAAGGAACGGAGGTCCATCCGCTCTTGGACCAGCCCCGCGGGCAGGGCAAAGCGGGGATCCAGACGGGCAAAGCTGTAAAAGGGACCATCCGGGCCGTCCAGACCGATGGAGGCGTGGGTATAGCGGTCGGCGGTGGCCAGATGGATGAGCCGGGAAAACCAGGTTCCCGACCGGGTGAGAAGAATATATACGGTTTTAGACTCTGTCATGGTGTTTCCCGTCCTTTCATGTTCAGCATAGCAGACGGGATATAAATTCTATGGAAGAGAAGATTAAGATTTTTATAAAAATCCATTGGAAAACAATAATAATATACAGCGGCGTGGGAAGAAAATGGGACAACCCTTGCAATCTGGACAAAATACGGGTATAATGTTACGGTCTCAATATATAAGTGCCGACAGGCGCGGCAAGAAATACAAGAGAGCGTGATTGATTTGAAGTACGATTTCGCAGCCATTGAAAAGAAATGGCAGAAAAAGTGGCTGGAGGAGAAGACCTTTGCCTGCCACACCGGTGACACCGACAAGAAGAAGTTCTATGCTCTGGTGGAGTTCCCCTACCCCTCCGGCCAGGGCCTGCACGTGGGCCACGCCCGGCCTTACACCGCCATGGACGTGGTGGCCCGTAAGCGCCGCATGGATGGGTACAATGTGCTGTTCCCCATGGGCTACGATGCCTTCGGTCTGCCCACCGAGAACTACGCCATCAAAAACCACATCCATCCCGCTAAGGTAACCCACGATAATATCCTGAATTTCCGCAAGCAGCTGCAGATGCTGGGCTACTCCTTTGACTGGGACCGGGAGGTCAACACCACCGACCCCAGCTACTACAAATGGACCCAGTGGATCTTCCTGCAGCTCTACAAGCACGGTCTGGCCTACAAGACCACCATGCCTGTGAACTGGTGCACCTCCTGTAAGTGTGTGCTGGCCAATG
>CABVDR010000048.1 GCA_902497145.1 uncultured Oscillospiraceae bacterium | reverse complement strand
CCGCCATGCCCGGCCTGTCCGCCCAGACCTACCGGCAGCTCTCAGTGGCTGATGTGGCCGCCCCCGGCTTCTCCCCCAAGCCCCGTCCCACCTGGACGCCGCCCCCCGCCCCCGCACCCCGGCCTTCTGTCCCAAAAAAGGCCCCCTATGTGGAAAGCGGTGTGGAAAACTCGGTGGAGAAAGTGGACAACTTCGTACACCCTGTGGAAAACTCGGTGGAGAAAGTGGATAAGATTCCGCAGGAAACTCCCTTGTATTCAGAAAAGCTGGAGAAACACGCACAAGTTGTCCCGGACAAACCCCAGCCTCAGCCCATCCCGGAGGCGGTGGTGGAGCCTGAGCCGAGACCCGAACCGGTGCAAAACCCGGTGCAGATCCCGGAGCCCGAGCCGGAGATAGAGCCTGTACCTGAGCCGGAACCTGTGCCGGAACCGGAGCCTTGGCGGGTGGCCGGAGAGGTGCTGAACACCTACATCATTGTGGAGCAGGGGGACAAGGTGCTGCTCATCGACAAGCACGCCGCCCACGAGCGGATGAACTTTGACCGCATGAAGGCCCAGGGCTACCAGGCCATGGCCCAGATCCTCCTCAGCCCGGTCCTCTGCCGCCTGGCCCCGGAGGAGCAGGCAGTGCTGCTGGCCAATGTGCCCCTGCTGGAGGAGTTTGGCTTCCAGGTGGACGACTTTGGCGGCGGAGCCCTGGCGGTGCGGGAGGCTCCAGACTACCTGGACGTGGAGGACATCCCCGACACCCTGACCCAGCTGGCCCAGAAGCTGCTCACCACCGGCCACGCCGACCCCGCCGCCGCCCGGGACGAGCTGCTGCACACCATGGCCTGCAAGGCGGCCATCAAGGGGGGCTGGAAGACCAGTCCCCAGGAGCTGGAGCGGGTGGCCCAGGCAGTGATGGATGGAAGCGTGAAATACTGTCCCCACGGGCGGCCGGTGGCCATTGAACTGACACGGAAAGAGCTGGAGAAGCAGTTTAAGCGTGCCTAACCTACTTTTCTTGAAAGAAAAGTAGGCAAAAGAACGTTCTGCGAAACTTCGTTTCGCCTCGTTACCCAAAGACCCAAAGCACCTGACTGAAAAAAGAAAGGAGCCTTGTTATGAGCTGGAACGCTGGTCTTTATTACTACCACCTCGCCCGGGGCGGAGACTACTTCGGCCTGCCCCAGGAGGACAAAGCCCACGCCGCCCTGGTACTTTCCCGGGACAAGGGGGCGATCCACCTCCAACCCTGGATGGATGACTATGGCCGCTATGGGGTGAGCTGGAAGGTGCTGCTCACCTGCCAGGTGGAGCTCCAGGCTCCCTATACCCTGAAGATCACCGGTGGCGGCATGATACGCCGGGGACTCAATACGGTGCTAGATGGACTGGAGCAGGGCTATAAGATGTTGGGAGGCAAGGGGGAGCTCACCCCCGACTATGGAGCCCCGGAGCTGGCGGCCCAGCGGGGGCTGAAATCGGACAACCCCCAGTTTACCCGGTGGGTGCTCCAGAGCGCTGAGCTGCGGCAGGGGTTGAAAAAGTGCGAGAAGGCCTCGGTGCGGGTGGAGCCTGTGTTCCCGGAGAGCACCCAGCACATGGTCTGTGTCCTGACCGACATGGACAGCCTGGATATGGACGATTTCATGCTGGAGGACTGGCAGCGAAAGAGGGCTTATGAGGAGAGCAGTCTCTTTCAAAATCTGGACGATCTGGTGGACCTGCTGGAGGCCGCCCGGGGCGCCGTCACCGCCTGGCCCATGCCCCAGACCTATGAGGCACCAAAATAGACCATTGACCGGGGGAGTATAATAGAGGTAAACTCCCACGCAAGAGAGAAACCCGCCCCGCAGGGCGGAACCCCAGAGGCGAAACGCGGTTTCGCATAAAGTTCTTTGCCAAGCTTTCTTTCAAGAAAGCGGAAAAGAGGTGAACCCCCATGCCCCCTAAAATCTTAGTGATCGTCGGCCCCACAGCCTCGGGCAAGACCCGCATGGCGGTGGAGCTGGCCCAGCGCCACAACGGCGAGGTGATCTCCGCCGACTCCATGCAGATTTACCGCACTATGGACATCGGCACCGCCAAGCCCACCCAAGAGGAGATGGGGGGCATCCCCCACCACATGATTGACGTGGCCGACCCGGAGGAGGACTTCTCCGTGGCACGGTACGTGGAGATGGCCGCCCGGTGCGTGGACGACGTGCTGGAGCGGGGCAAGCTGCCCATCGTGGCCGGTGGGACGGGGCTGTACATCGACTCCCTTTTGTCCGGGCGCACCTTTGCCCCCTTCTCCCCCGACAGCGCCCTGCGGGGGGAGCTGGAGCGGGAGCTGGCGGAAAAGGGCGGGCGGGCCATGCTGGAGGAGCTTTCGAAAGTGGACCCGGAGGCCGCCCAGCGCCTGCACCCCAACGACCACAAGCGGATCATTCGTGCCCTGGAGGTCTACCGCTCCACCGGCAAGACCATCACCCAGCACAACCGGGAGACCCAGAGCATTCCGCCCCGATATGACGCCCTGACCATCGGCCTGGCCTTCCAGGACCGGCAGGCCATGTGGCGGCGCATCGACCAGCGGGTGGACGAGATGGTGGCCGCCGGGCTGGAGGACGAGGTGCGGCGGCTCTTGACCAGCGGGATCTCCCCCAAGTGTACCGCCATGCAGGCCATCGGCTACAAGGAATTTACCCAAGCCCTGTCCGGGGAGATGACCTGGAAGGAGGCCGCCGAGGTGGTGAAGCTGCGCTCCCGCCAGTACGCCAAGCGGCAGCTCACTTGGTTTGGCCGCAACCCCAACACCCGCTGGATCCGCTGGGACAATCCCCCGGATTTTGAGCAGGGGCGGCGGGCTTCGACAGAATATCTGGAAGAATTTGGTATATCATAAGGGCACTCAGGCCGGGACCCCGGCCATAGAAAAAGGAGTGCTACTTATGCAGAAAACAAATAATCTTCAGGAAGTCTTTCTTACCCAGGTCCGCCGGGAGCACCGGAATGTCACGGTTTTTTTGATGAACGGCTATCAAATGCGGGGTTATGTCACCGGATTTGACGCCTTCACCGTGGTGTTAAACAGCGATGGCAAGCAGATGGTGATTTATAAGCACGCCATTTCCACCATTGTACCCGAGCGGCCCATTCCCCTCACCGCCTCCCCGGAGAGCTGATTTTACTCCCGCCGGGCGGCAACCCGTTACCAGCGCACAGAAAGAGAGTATGCCATGAAACAAGGAAGGCCCCTTATTACGTTTGTCATCGCCCTGTTTGCCGGGGCGCTGGTGCTCTATTTCCTGGTCAGCCTGTGGAAGACCTTTCAGGACCCCTTCACCACCACCTACACATACAGCTACACCCTCAACGACAGCATCCAGACCGACGGACTGATCATCCGCCAGGAGCAAGTGCTCTCCGGCAGCAACGGCATTGTGGATGTCACCCGGGGCGAGGGAGAAAAGGTGGGCATAGGTCAGACGGTGGCCCTTATTTACCGGGACGACCAGGCCCGCCAGGCCCAGGAGCAGCAGGATGCCCTGCGTCTGGAGATCACCCAGCTGCAGTATGCCCTGGGTCAGGGGGAGAACGTCAGCTCAGCGGCCAAGCTCAACGACGACATTTTAAGCGCCATGGTGTCCCTTCGCACCGCCAGCGCCCAGCAGGACTTCAGCGATCTGGAGGACCAGGTACTGGAGGTGAAGGGCAAGGTGCTGCGCCGGGAGTACACATACAGCGATGAGCTGAGCACCGACACGCTGACCGCCCGGCTCCAGGATCTGCAAACGCAGTACCAGACCCTGCGCAACCAGAGCTACTCCGCCATCACCCAGATCACCGCCCCCGCTTCAGGTACCTTCTCCACCCTGGTGGACGGGTATGAGGGGCTTGTCAACCCGGAGAGCGCCATGAACCTGACCCCCCAGGCTCTGGAGGACCTGCTCAGCCAGACCCCCTCCGGGGACAGCGCCGCCGTGGGCAAGCTCATCTCCTCCGACACGTGGTACTTTGCCGCCGTAGTCACCCAGGAGGAGGGCGAGCGGCTGGAACAGGCGGGGACTCTCACCCTCCGCTTTGCCGGGGACTTCACCCAGGAGGTGTCCATGACGGTGGAGAAGGTAAACCAGGACGGCCAGGGCCAGGCGGTGGTGGTGCTGTCCACCGACCGCTACCTGGAGCAGACCACCCTGCTGCGCCGGGAGACGGCGGAGCTTATCTTCAACAGCCGCACCGGCCTGCGGGTGCCCAAGAGCGCCCTGCGTATGGTGACCTCTACCTCCACCGACGAGGAGACCGGCGAGACCACCGAGACCAACACCCTGGGGGTGTACGTGGTCACCGCCGGGCGGGCGGAGTTCAAGCCGGTGACCATCCTCACCGAGGGGGACGACTTCTATGTGGTCCAGTCGGTGCGGGAGGATAAGAAGGCCCTGCGGGCCGGAGACGAGGTCATCGTCCAGGCCACGGGACTGTATGACGGCCAGCTGCTGCTGTACTGATACAAGCAGCCAAACACCCTTTGTCCGTCCCAACCGGGGCGGCAGGACATGAGAGAAAGAAGGAAATAGGTATGTCCATTCAGGAGCATGTGAACGCAGTGCGGGAAAAGATCGCCGCGGCGGCGGTGGCCGCCGGGCGGGATCCCGGGGAGATTACCCTGTGCGCCGCCACCAAGGTGCAGACCGACGACACCATCCGTCAGGCCATCGCCGCGGGCATTACCGTGTGCGGGGAGAACCGGGTCCAGGAGCTCACCGCTCACCTGCAGGCCAACGCCTATGAGGGGGCCCAGGTCCACTTCATCGGCCACCTTCAGACCAACAAGGTGAACAAGGTGGTGGGCAAGGTGGATCTGATCCACTCGGTGGATTCGGAGCATCTGCTGCGGGCCATTGACCGCCAGGCGGACAAGCTGGGCCTGGTGCAGGACGTGCTGCTGGAGGTAAATGTTGCCGGAGAGGAGAGCAAAGGGGGCTGTACACCCGACCAGGCCAGGCAGCTGGCTCAACTGGCCCAGTCCTTGGAGCACGTGCGTCTCCGGGGTCTGATGGCCATTCCCCCCATCTCCCAGCAGCCGGGGGACAACCTCCCATATTTTTCCCAAATGAAGCAGCTTTTTGTTGACATAAAGGGAAAAATGGCCCATAATCAAGATGATATGGATTGCCTGTCCATGGGAATGAGCGGCGATTATGAGGACGCCATTGCCCAGGGCGCCACGATAGTGCGCGTGGGTACGGCCCTGTTTGGGCCCCGGCCCCCCATGGGAAAGCAATAATGAAGAGATATATTCCAGAGAAAAGAGGGTTACTACCATGGGATTTTTAGACGAGTTCAAGCGCCTGGCCCACCCCTATGAGGATGAGGAAGAGGACGAGTTTGACGAAGATTTTGATGCGTCTCCCCGTCCCGTGGAGCGCCGGGAACGTCCCGCCCGCAATGAGCAGAGCTATGCGCCGGTAGACGAACTGGAGGCCCGCCGCAGCAATAAAGTGGTGAACATCCGGGCAGCCACCCAGCTGCAGGTGGTGCTGGTGAAGCCTGAGCGGTTTGAGAACGCCAGCGAGATCGCCGACCACCTGCGGGAGAAGCGCACGGTGGTGCTGAACCTGGAGTCCACCAACAAGGAGATCGCCCGCCGCCTGCTGGACTTTCTGTCCGGCGTGGCCTACGCCAACGAGGGCAAGATCAAGAAGGTGGCCATCAGTACTTACATCATCACGCCCTACAATGTGGACATTCTGGGCGACCTCATCGACGAGCTGGAGAACAACGGGCTCTATTTCTAAGTACAGCTCTGCTGCGCCCGATTTTGGGTAAAAGAGATCAAATTTTGGGGGGATTACTATGCTGACTCCGCAGGAGGTTTCCGAGCGCGCCTTTCCCAAGGCGTCCTTCGGCGGGTACAATATGGCCCAGGTGGACGAGTTTCTGGACGTGCTCACCGAGGATTACAGTGCCCTGTACAGTGAGAACGCGGTACTCAAGAGCAAAATGAAGGTGCTGGTGGAGAAGGTAGAGGAGTACCGCTCCACGGAGGAGGCCATGCGGAAGGCGCTGATGACCGCCCAGCGGATGGCAGACGAGATGGTCAAGGAGGCCCAGGATCAGCGGGACCAGATCCTGCAGGAGGCCAAGAGTGAGGCCGAAAAGCAGGTGGAGGCCGTGCGCAAGCAGGTGGAGGTGGAGCAGTTCCGTCTCACCAGCGCCCAGCAGGAGACCGCCGCCTATGTGCAGAAGGTGAAGGCCCTGCATGAGCAGGCCCAGGCCTATCTGGACCAGCTGGACCAGATCACGCCCCAGCAGCCCCAGCCGGAGCAGCCCGCCGCCGCTTCTGACCCGGTGGATCAGACGGTGTCCGACATTGACGACAGTGTCCAGCGTCTGGTGGCCAAGGCCATGGCCGAGGCCAAGGAGGAGAATGAGCGCAGCCGCCAGGAGCAGGCCCAGGACGACCTGTCCGATACCGCCGAGTTCCCCGCCCAGAAGGACAAGGAGCCCCAGGTGGACGAGGACCTGGAGCCCACTACCCGCATCGACTTCGGGGAGCTCCAGTTCGGTCGCGACTACGAAATCAAATAACTCAAATACATAGCAAACACCCCGGAACATTAGGTTCCGGGGTGTTTTTATCCTTGATATTGCCGGAAAAAAGGCAAGTTAGTGAACCACTCGGGCAGGGGGCACTCCAGCTCCACGCTCTGCCCTGTGGTGGGGTGGATGAAGCGGATGCGCCGGGCGTGGAGACACTGTCCCGCCAGGCCGGGAACCGGCTTTTTTGCTCCATACACCGTGTCCCCCAGCAGGGGGTGGCCCAGGTAGGCCATGTGGACCCGGATCTGGTGGGTGCGGCCGGTCTCCAGGCGGCATTCCAGATGGGTACAGCCGGGGTAGAGCCCCAGCACCTTCCAGTGGGTCACCGCCGCCCGGCCTTTGGGGTCTACCGCCATCTTCTTCCGGTCCACCGGGTGGCGGCCGATGGGGGCGTTCACCGTGCCGCTGTCCTCTTTAAAGCCCCCAACCGCCACCGCCTCATAGACGCGGGCCAGGGTGTGGTCCTGGAGCTGGGCGGCTAAGGCCAGGTGGGCGCGGTCGTTTTTCGCCGCAATGATAAGGCCGGAGGTGTCCCGGTCGATGCGGTGGACAATGCCGGGGCGCAGCTCCCCGTTGATGCCAGACAGGGAGTCCCCGCAGTGGTAGAGCAGGGCGTTGACCAGGGTGCCGTCGGGGTGGCCGGGGGCGGGGTGGACCACCATGCCTACCGGCTTGTTCACCACGATCACGTCGTCATCCTCGTAGACCACATCCAGAGGGATGTTCTGAGGCACGATCTCCACCGGCTGGGGGTCGGGCAAAAGCACCTCCACCACCATGCCGGGGGCGGTCTTGGCGTTCTTCTTCAGGGGCTTTCCCCCGCTGGTCACCGCCCCCTGCTCCAGCAGGCGCTGGGCGGCGGAGCGGGTCAGCTCCTCCACATTCCGGGCCACAAAGGCGTCCAGCCGCTCGCCCCCCTCTTGGGCGGTAAGGATCAGGGGGGTCACTGGGCGCTCTCCCGGGACTTGGGTCCCTCCAGCTTGTCCCACAGCAGCAGGTAGTAGAGAGCGGCGCCGATGCCCCCCACCACCACGCAGATGTCAGCCACATTAAAGACGGCGAAGTTCATAAACAGTACGTTAAACATGTCCACCACGTAGCCCTGAAGAGCCCGGTCGATGAGGTTGCCCACCGCTCCCGCCAGCAGCAGGGCCAGACACACCCGGCCCAGGGGGTGGCGGAAGAATTTTTTCACCAGGGCCACCGCCAGAATCACCGACATGGCCAGGGAGATGAGGGTCAAAATCCAGGTGTGCTCGTTGAACAGGGAGAAAGCGGCCCCGGTGTTCTGCACGTAGGTCAGATCCATGATGTGGGGCAGGAAGGGCACGTGGTGGCCCAGAGGGATATTTTGGACCACCAGGTGCTTCACCAGCTGATCCAAGGCCACCAGAGCGGCTACAAGCAGGGCGTATAACATAGGATAAGCTCCTTTTTAGGCAACATAATACAGTAGGATGGACCCTATTTTATCATGTTCTCCCCCGTGGTACAACGGGGAATTTCCCAACAGAGTGTAGATTTTTCCCTTTCCCGGTGAGGCTTTGGGTGGTAAAATAGAAAAATCATGAGAAACAAGGAGGGGGCGGCCATGGAGATTCAGGGCCTGCAAAAAATGACCCTGCTGGACTATCCCGGCAAGGTGGCCTGTACAGTCTTTCTGGGGGGGTGTGACTTCCGCTGTCCCTTTTGCCACAACGGGGAGCTGGTCCTCTCCCCCGCCCCGGCCCAGATGGACCAGGAGGAGCTGCTGGCCTTTTTAAAGAAACGCCGGGGCCTGCTGGACGGAGTGTGCGTCACCGGCGGGGAGCCCCTGCTGCGGCCCGACTTAGGACAGCTGCTGGAGGCGGTGAAGGCGCTGGGCTACCCGGTGAAGCTGGACACCAACGGCAGCCACCCGGCGGCCCTGCGGGATCTGGCGCAGCGCAAGCTGGTGGACTACGTGGCCATGGACATCAAAAACAGCCCCGCCCTCTACCCTCTGACGGCGGGGGTGCCGGAGCTGGACTTGGGGCCCATCCGGGAGAGCGTGGCCTTCCTGCTGGAGGGGACGGTGGACTATGAGTTCCGCACCACGGTGGTGCGGGAGTTTCACGACGGGGACAGCTTCCGGGCTATCGGCCCCTGGCTGGCGGGGGCGAAGCAGTACTTTCTGCAGTCCTTTGTGGACCGGGACACGGTGATCCGGGAGGGGCTGCACCCCTGGGACCGGGAAAGCCTGCAAACCTTTGCCGATCTGGTGCGGCCCTGGGTCCCCTCGGTGGAGCTGCGGGGGGTGGATTAAAAAACAGCCTGTGATTTTCCCTCGGAAAATCACGGGCTGTTTTGCTTTATTCAGGGTCTGCCGGGTCCGGGCAGTTCTCGGCCAGGTCCAGAATGATGTCCACGCACTTGTCGATCCCCAGTACGCTGGAGTCCAGGCTGACGTGGTAGTTCTGGGACATGCCCCACTCCCGATCGGTGTAGTGTTTGTAGTTGATGCGGCGGCGGGTGTCCTTGTCCTGCAGCCGCTTTTCGGGGGCCACCTCCGACTCGCCGTACAGCCGCACGATCCGTTTAGCCCGGAAGTCCATGCTGGCGTGGATGAAGGTGTGCAGGCAGTCGGTGCGGTCCTTCAGAATGTAGTCGGCGCACCGGCCCACAATGACGCAGGGGCCCTTGTCCGCCAGGTCCAGAATGACGTTGTGCTGGATGGTCCATAAAAAGTCGGCGGCGGTCATGCCGCCCATGACCCCGGGGACGCCCCGGCCTAAAAAGGAGAAGGCAAAGTGGGTCTTGCCGGGGGCAAACTCCCCCTGCTCCTCAATGTACTTAGGGTCAAAGCCGCTCTCCAGAGCCACCTGCTTGACCAGCTCCTTGTCGTAGTAGGGGATGCCAAGGCGCTGGGCCACCGTCTTGCCGATGGTGCGTCCGCCGCTGCCAAACTCCCGACTGACGGTGATGATACTTTTCTTCATAACCGATTAACCTCCTTCGCCGGGCGGGAGACCGCCAACGATTTGCCTATATTATACAACATCCCAACTGATTTTGCATATGTTTTTGTGATGGCCGGGGAGAAAAAGGGTGCGGGTGGACAAAAGGCACGGGGTGTGATATGATACCGGCGACGAGTTTGAATCTATCTCGTCCAAGCCCGAAGCGCGGAGGACAAGCCCATAGGGGAGCTTGGAGCGGAGCGAAGGGCGCAAACCAAGACCGGCATGTGCCGGGCTGTTTGTGCCCTGAGACGAAGTGAAAGCGACCCGGCCATGGGCCCAGTCCGCAGCGTGACAATGCGAAGCGCAAATCGTGTTGTTTCGGGTTCGTTCGGGGGGCAATGCCCCGCCGTTCTCTAAATAAGAAAATGGAGGTTTTTTTATGCGCAAATTTACCACCCGAGACCTGTCTCTGGCCGCCATCATCGCGGCGGTGTACGCGGTTCTCACCCTGATCCTGCCCATCCCCGCCTTTACCGGCATCCAGGTGCGCCTGTCCGAGGCCCTCACCGTGCTGCCCTTCCTGTTCCCCGCCACCGCGCCGGGTCTGGTTGTGGGCTGCTTTATTGCCAACCTGTTTTCCCCCTACTCTCTGGACATGATCTTTGGTACCGCCGCCACCCTGGTTGCCTGCATTCTGACCCAGCACATGCCCAACCGCTATCTGGCTCCCCTGCCCCCCGTGATCTGCAATGCGGTCATCGTGGGTGCGGAATGTGCCTGGTACCAGGTGGGAGGCTTTGGCCCCGCCTTCTGGCCCGCCTATGCGTTCAATGCGTTTACTGTGGGCTTTGGCGAGCTGCTGGCCTGCTATATCCTGGGCAGCGTGCTGCTGGCCGCCCTGCCCCGTGTGTCCTTCTTCCGCTCCATGATCCCCCAGAACCGCCTGGAGCGCCTGGCGCTTTCTTGACCTACTTTTTTCGAGAGAAAAGTAGGCAAAAGAACTTTCTGCCCGCTTTCTTGAAAGAAAGCTTGGCAAAGAACTTTCTGCGAAGCTCCGCTTCGCCTCTGTGTCCGTAAATAAGATTTTTGTGGGAGTGACGTTCTGCGTCGCTCCCGCTTTTTTCTTGCCCAGAAAGCAACATCTGTCCCTTGCGTTTTGTTCATAAAAGAATCATAATTTATTCACAGATAAAATTTGAATTTCCCGGGAAATGGGCTAAGATAAGATAAACTCGTGATAAACGATCACGTCATCCCATTGGGAGAAGAGAAAGGATGAGGCCTCTATGCAGGAAGTGAAACAACCTTCCAAGCGCCCCCTGGTTTTTTATTATCTGATTGGTATGCTCATTTTAATGGTGCTGAACATGACGTTTTTCCCCTCGGTACTGGAGAAGCAGGTTCAGGAAGTGAGCTACTCCACCTTTATGTCCATGACTCTGGACGACAACATCGGTCTGGTGCAGATCGAAGGGGAGGAAATCACCTTTACCGACAAGGCCCAGGAAAAGATCTACAAGACCACCGCCATTGACAGCGATACCGAGATGGTTCAGCGGGTCTACGACCACGGCGGCGATATCAACCGGGTGGATACTCAGCCCGGTCTGCTCACCTCCATTCTGGTGGGGTGGGTGCTGCCTCTGGTGCCCTTCCTGCTCATTGGTTACTTCATTCGCAAGCGGATGCAGAAGAGCATGGGCGGCAGCGACGGCATGATGTTCGGCATGGGCGGCGGCTCGGGAGCCAAGGTGTATGTCCCCTCCTCCAGCGGCATCCGCTTTGCCGACGTGGCCGGTGAGGACGAGGCCAAGGAGCTGCTGAGCGAAATCGTGGACTTCCTCCACGACCCGGCTAAGTACGCCGCCATCGGCGCCAAGCTGCCTAAGGGCGCCCTGCTGGTAGGCCCTCCGGGTACCGGCAAAACGCTGTTGGCCAAGGCTGTGGCCGGTGAGGCCAACGTCCCCTTCTTCTCCATCGCAGGCAGCGAATTTGTGGAAATGTTCGTGGGCCGGGGCGCCGCCAAGGTGCGCGACCTCTTCAAGCAGGCCAACGAGAAGGCACCCTGTATTGTATTCATCGACGAGATTGATACCATCGGCAAAAAGCGTGACGGACAGATGATGGGCAACGACGAGCGGGAGCAGACCCTCAACCAGCTGCTCACCGAAATGGACGGCTTTGACGGCTCCAAGGGCGTGGTAGTGCTGGCCGCCACCAACCGCCCCGACAGCCTGGACCCCGCCCTGCTGCGTCCCGGCCGCTTTGACCGGCGCATCCCCGTGGAACTGCCCGACCTCCAGGGCCGGATTGAAATTTTGAAGGTCCACGCCAAGAAGATCCGTCTGGCGGAGGATGTGGACTTTGAACCCATCGCCAAGACCGCCGCTGGTGCCTCCGGCGCGGAGCTGGCCAACATCGTCAACGAGGCAGCACTGCGGGCGGTGCGCTCCGGGCGGCAGTACGCCACCCAGGAGGACCTGCAGGAGAGCGTGGAGGTGGTCATTGCAGGCTACCAGAAGAAGAGCCGGGTGCTCTCCGACGAGGAGAAGAAGATCGTGGCCTACCACGAGGTGGGCCATGCCCTAGTGGCCGCCCTGCAGAACCACTCCGCCCCCGTGCAGAAGATCACCATTATCCCCCGCACCTCCGGCGCCCTGGGCTATACCCTCCAGGTGGACGACGGCGACCACTTCCTGATGTCCAAGGAGGAGCTGCTCAACAAGATCGCCACCTACACCGGCGGCCGGGCGGCCGAGGAGCTTATCTTCCACTCCATCACCACCGGAGCCTCCAACGACATTGAGCAGGCCACCAAGCTGGCCCGGTCTATGATCTCCCGCTTCGGTATGAGCGAGGAGTTTGGCTTTGTGGCCTTTGAGACGGTAAGCAACCAGTACCTGGGCGGCGACGCCTCCCTGGCCTGCTCCCCTGAGACCCAGGCCCGCATGGACAAGAAGGTCACCCAGCTGGTGGGTGAGCAGTATCAGAAGGCCATGGGGCTGCTGAAGGAAAACGAGGGCAAGCTCCATGAAATTGCCGGGTATCTCTATGAGCATGAGACCATCACCGGGCAGGAGTTTATGGATATTCTGAATCGGTAATATCTTGTTTCCCCCAGGGCTTGTCCCTGGGGGAGTTTTTTGCCTTGGGAGGCGAATGTGCCTTTCTGAGCGATCAGAAAGGCACGAAAGAATCGCCGGGGCCGCCTTCGGTGAGCACCTTCGCGGAGCGGGTGCTCACAGGCGGCTTGCCCCGGACCCCCATTTACGGGGGACGCCCTCCAGTTTCCTTGGCAAGAGCTTTCCGGCGGGCAAAACCTGAGTGGTATGCCCTTCTTGCCGCCGGGCCACTGGGCCCTGAGTGTACAAAATTTGGTGGACAAGTGTGTTGAAATGACACCGCCTACTCTGGCATAGCTGTGGCAGCTGGGCAGTAGTTGGGGCAACGCTCCAACAACCGCCGCACCGAACAAGTAGGCAGGTACCAGGCGGTGTAAGATAGAACTACTCGCTTACAGATTTTAATGGAAACAGGCCCCAGTGGGCCGGAAAATGAAGAAAACAGCCACTCAGGTCTTGCCCGCCGGAACTGATAGCCCATCCAAAGGGGCCGGCTCTCGTAAACGGGGGACCGGGGGAAGGGTGACTATGAGCGCCCGCTGCGCGAAGGCGCTCATCGGAGCCGTTCCCCGGCGGCGTTTTGGTTACTTTGCCGCCGCGGGCAAAGTAACATCCGTTTTTTCCCGCCCCGCAGGGCGAAAGGATTAAAAAAGGTGGGAGCGACGCAGTGTGTCACTCCCACAAAAGTATCTCAGAACGAGCGCAGAAGGGAAGCGGAGCTTCCCACAAAGTTCTTTTGCCTACTTTTCTTTCAAGAAAAGTAGGTTAGCGGCGGACGATATTCTCGGAGATCTCCCCCAAGGCCTGGGCGGCCTCCATGTCAAAGCGCTGACTGCGGGCCAGGTCGGCCAGGGAGACGATGCCCACCAGTTTTCCTCCCTCCACCACCGGCAGGCGGCGCACCTGCTGGCGGGCCATGAGCTGGGTGGCGGCCCGGCAGTCGTCCTGGGGCGACACCGTGGCGCAGCCCCGGGTCATGATTTCACGCACCAGGGTCTGGGCGGGGTCCTCCTCAGCGGCCACGCACCGCAGCACAATGTCCCGGTCGGTGACCACCCCTCTCAGCTTCCGGTCCTCCCCGCACACCGGCAGCACCCCCACATTGTGGCGGCTGAGCAGCCGGGCGGCCAGGGCGGCGGAGGAGGTAGGCTCAATGGTGACCACGCTGGGATTCATCAGATCCTTCACTTGCACAGGGATCATCCTTTCCGGACGCAGGGCGTCCCGTTTCTGTCAGTATGCCCTTTCGTGTTTCCTGTCATACCAGCGATTCTTTAAATTGGATTAAGAATTGGCAAGAGCGTCAAAATCCCGTTGCATTCTCCCGGAAAAACAGGTATACTTGCATCATTTCCAAGCGGTATCTTTTCCGCAGAGAGGAGAACATTTTGAACAACGAAGGAAACAAGCCCCGGAAGACCCTGAGCAAGCCGGGCAAGATCCTAATCAATCTGTTGGTGACGGCAGTATTGGGGTTCATTTATTTCTATCTGGCCCTGCCTGCCATCAATCTCCAGTCCCCAGAGTTTTACAGCTTCATCTTTGTGCTGTGCCTCATCTATGTGCTGTGCGCCCTGGTGACCTCCGGCTTCCGGGACGGCAAGAAGACGGGCAAGGCCCGGGTGGGGGACTATTTCCGCTTTATTAAGCAGCAGTGCCTGCCCGTGGGCATCTTTATGGTTCTGCTCATCGTGGTGGCCCTGGTGGGCCAGATCATCTCCCTGCCCATTTTCCGGGCCGGAGCCTACCGGGATCTGCTCACCGTGGAAACCGGCACCTTTGCCGAGGACATCAGCCAGATCTCCTTTGACAAGATCCCCACCCTGGACCGGGACAGCGCCGAGTACCTGGGCGACCGGCAGATGGGGACCCTCAGCGATATGGTCAGCCAGTTTGAGTACCCCTCCAAGCAGTCGGTGCAGATCAACTACCAGGGCCGTCCCGTACGGGTCTCCCCCATCGCCTACGCCGACCTCATCAAATGGTTTACCAACCGAAGCGAGGGCCTGCCCGCCTACGTGGTAGTGGACATGGTGACCCAGGAGGCCAGCGTGGTGCGGCTCCAGGAGGGCATGAAATATTCCTTCTCCGAGCCCCTCAACCGCAACATTGTGCGCCACCTGCGCTTCCAGTACCCCACGTATCTGTTTGATACCCCTAAGTTTGAGATCGACGAGGAGGGTCAGCCCTGGTGGATCGCCCCCCGGGTGGTAAAGACCATCGGCCTGTTCGGCGGCACCGACATCAAGGGCGCGGTGCTGTGTAACGCCATCACCGGCGAGAGCACCTACTACGACATTGCCGACGTGCCCAGCTGGGTGGATAACGTGTACACCCCCCAGCTTATTATGCAGCAGTACGACTATCACGGCACCCTGATTAACGGCTTCATCAACTCCGTGCTGGGCCAGCGGGATGTGACGGTGACCACCGAGGGGTACAACTATATCGCCCTCAACGACGATGTGTATGTGTACACCGGCGTCACCTCCGCCAACGCCGACCAGTCCAACCTGGGCTTCCTGCTGAGCAATCAGCGCACCAAGGAGACTAAGTTCTATGACGCCCCCGGCGCTACCGAGTACGCCGCCATGTCGTCGGCTCAGGGCGTGGTGCAGGATCTGGGCTACACCGCCACCTTCCCCTTGCTCCTCAACATCGCCGGGGAGCCCACCTACTTTATCCCCTTGAAGGACCAGAGCAACCTGGTAAAAATGTACGCCATGGTCAACGTGGCCCAGTATCAGATCGTGGCCACTGGTACCACCGTGTCCCAGTGTGAGCAGAGCTACGTGCGACAGCTCTCAGACAAGGGCATTACCCAGCCAGACGAGGTACCTCAGACCACGGCCCAGGGTACTGTGGCCGAGATCCGCTCCGCGGTGCTGGAAGGCAACACCTACTACTTCGTCCGCCTGGACGGTGAGGAGGTCTTCTACTCCCTGTCGGCGGCCAAGAATGAGTTGGCCGTGATCCTCAATGTGGGCGACAAGGTGACCATTGAGCACGCCGCTACCGAGGAGGGCGGTTCCATCCTGGACGGCTACTCCCTGACCATTGATGGCCGGGCAGCCTCCAATCAAGCCGATCCGGGCGAAAATACCGCCCAGCCGGCGGCATAACTTAAAATCTCAAATCAAAGAAGGCCGTCCCGGCAGGGACGGCCTGTTTTTTTGATAGTGGAGGGTTCCGCCCTGCGGGGCGGGAGAAGGCGATGTTCCTTTCTGAGCGATCAGAAAGGAACCAAAGAATCGCCGGGGGGCTCCTTCGATGAACACCTCGCCGCAGGCGGGTGTTCATAGGCGTCGCCGCCCCGGACCCCCATTTACGGAGGATGCCTTCCTGATTTCCTGGCAATCTCATCCGGCGGGCAAAATCTGAGTGGCTTGCCCTTTTTGCCGCCGGGCCACTGGGCCCTGGGTGTGCAAAATTTGGTGGTGTCCGCGCTGTACGCACACCGCCTGCTTGGGCAGAACTGTGTAAGCTGGTCCTATGTCGTGGCTGCCCGCCCCACAGAGCGAGATCTGCAAGAAAGTGGGAGCGACGAAAAACGTCACTCCCACAAAAAATTCACTCACGGGGCCAGAGGCGAAACGAAGTTTCGCAGAAAGTTCTTTGCCAAGCTTTCTTTCAAGAAAGCGCGTCGTGGCTGTTGAGGAGGTTCTGCTTGATGTCCCACAGCTTCTGGCTCAGGTCCACATAGTAATTGTGGGGGTTCTCAAAACGCTTGACCTCGTCCCACAGGGAGTCCACCTGCCGCTGGCAGTAGGCCCGGCTGGTCTGGAGATCGGGCACCTGGTAGACCAGTTCGCCGTTCTGAAAGATGGGCACCATCAGCTCCCGCACCTCGTAGCCGGTGTAGGTCTTGCGCTTCCAGGTGGCGTCGGGGTCAAAGAGCTCCAGAGGCTGGGTGAAGTCAAACTCCTCGTCGTGCAGGCAGATGAGATCGGCCTCCGCCTTGCCCGTGTCCTTGGAGAAGATGCGGTAGATCTTCTTGAAGTGGGGAGTGGTGATCTTGGCGGCGTTCTCGCTGATTTTGATCTTGGGGACGATATTGCCGTTCTCATCCTCAATGGCCACCAGCTTGTAGACCCCGCCAAAGACGGGCTCGGAGCGGGAGGTGATGAGCCGCTCGCCCACGCCGAAGGAGTCGATGCGGGCCCCCTGGCGCACCAGGTCCCGGATGATATACTCGTCCAGGGCGTTGGAGGCGAAGATCTTGCAGTCGGTGAGCCCCGCCTCGTCCAGCATCTCCCGGGCCTTCCGGGACAGGTAGGTGAGGTCGCCGGAGTCCAGGCGGATGCCGCACTTGGTGATGCCCATAGGCGCCAGCACCTCTTTAAAGGCCCGGATGGCGTTGGGCACGCCGGATTTCAGTACGTTATAGGTGTCCACCAGCAGGATGGCGTTGTTAGGGTAGAGCTGGCAGTAGGTCTTGAAGGCGGTGTACTCGTCGGGGAACATCTGCACCCAGGAGTGGGCCATGGTGCCGGTGGCGGGGGAGCCGTAGTGCTGGTCGGCCATGGTGCAGGCGGTGGCGGAGCAGCCGGCAATATAGCTGGCCCGGGCGCCCAGCAGGGCGCCGTCGGGGCCGTGAGCCCGGCGGGAGCCAAATTCCGCCACCGGGCGGCCCTCGGCGGCCCGGACGATGCGGTTGGACTTGGTGGCGATGAGGCACTGGTGATTGAGGCACAAAAGCACGAAGGTCTCAATAAACTGGGCCTGGATGGCGGGAGCCCGGACGGTGAGGATGGGCTCGCCGGGGAAGATGGGGGTGCCCTCCGGGACGGCCCAGATGTCGCCGGTAAAGCGGAAGGTGCGCAGGTAGTCTAAAAACTCCGGGGCAAAGCAGCCCTTGGACTGGAGGTAGGCAATGTCCTCCTCGTCAAAGCACAGGTTCTGGATATACTCCACCACCTGGGCCAGGCCCGCCGCAATGGCAAAGCCGCCCTTGTCGGGGACGGAGCGGTAAAACACATCAAAGTAACAGATCCGGTCGGCCAGTCCGGTCTGAAAATAGCCGTTGCCCATGGTCAGCTCATAAAAATCGCAGAGCATGGTCAGATTTGTTTTTGCTTTCATGACTGGGGATGCCTCCTCTGTGGGGGGTGACAAGACACCCCGAATTGCCTTTATTATACTCGCTCCCCCCAGGAAAGGCAAGGACAAGCCTTTACTTTGGTAAAAAAATTGTTAAAAACAGGGGGAGGCATCCGGCGAGGTATGCCGTTTTCATCGACTGGGGATACTAAAAGGGAATTTTAGGGGCAAAAGGAGGCCTTTTTTATGCAGCGACCCAACCGTACCCTGGAAAATCTGGCCCGGGGATTGGCGGAAAAGAATCTGGCCCGCAGCCGGTATATGCTGGCGGCGGGGTCGGCCCACCGGGAGGGCCTGGCGGTGGCCGAGCTGTTGTTTGTGCGCACGGCGGAGCAGGAGCGGGTCCACGGGCGGCAGTTTGCCCGGCTCAGCCAGGAGCTGGGGGGTGAGGACGTGCGGGCCGAGGGGGCCTGTCCCCTGGAGATGGAGGAGGACACCCTGCGCTGGCTGCGCCGGGCCAAGCAGGAGGAGGACCGGGAGGCCGACGAGTGGCGCACCTTTGCCCAGCAGGCCCGGGAGGACGGAGCGGAAGCGGCGGCAGAGCTGTTTGAGCGGGTGGCCCAGGTGGACGAGACCCACGGGGACCGGTTTGCCCGGTGGGCCGGGCGGCTGGAGGAGGGGGAGCTGTTTACCCGGCCTCTCCCCTGCCTGTGGCGGTGCACCGTCTGCGGCCACACCCAGTATGAGGAGGGGGCGCCGGAGCGCTGTCCCCTGTGCCTGGGGCCGCAGAGTCAATTTCTGGCTCTGGACGAGGCGGACTGGTTTTAACCAGTATCTAACCACACCTTAAGGGATCCTTTATACTTTTTTCGTTGCTCTTGTCCGGGAAACTATGGTATACTGATTCTATCTGGACAGGCTTCCCTGTCTGATGTCAAGACAATGAAAAGGCGGGATTTAAGTTGGAGCGTACCTTTGACGCGCTGGTAGTCGGCGCAGGTTATGCCGGGGCGGTGTGCGCCCGGCGGTTGGCGGAACAGGGCGGAAAGCGGGTGCTGGTGCTGGAGCGCCGCAGCCACATCGGCGGCAACGCCTACGACTGCCTGGATGACCACGGTGTGCTGATCCATCAGTACGGCCCCCATATCTTCCACACCAACGACAGGCTGGTCTACGACTGGCTGTCCCGCTTTACCCAGTGGCGGGACTACCAGCACCGGGTCATTGCCAACATCCCCGACAACGCCGGCGGCCGCATGACCTACCCCGTCCCCTTCAACCTCACCTCCCTGGAGACCGCCTTCGGCCTCGTGGAGGGCAAGCGGCTGGGGGACAAGCTGGTGGCGGAGTACGGCGCGGAGAAGAAGGTGACCATCCTGGCCCTGCGGCAGAATGAGGACCCGGAGATCTCCGCCCTGGCCGACTATGTCTACGAGCACGTGTTTGTCCACTACACTATGAAGCAGTGGGGACAGACCCCCGAGGAGATCGACCCCAACACCACCGCCCGGGTGCCCGTGTTCCTCTCCCGGGACGACCGCTACTTCCAGGATGCCTACCAGGGCATGCCGGAAGAGGGCTACACCCCCATGTTTGAGCGGATTCTGGACCACCCAAACATCACCGTGGAGCTGGGCTGCGACGCCCTGAAGCGGCTGAATGTGAGCGGGGACAAGTTGAAGGTGGATGGGGAAGAGTTCCACGGCCCGGTGATTTACACCGGCCAGGCCGACGAGCTCTTCGGCTTCCGGTTCGGTCCCCTGCCCTACCGCACTCTGGACTTCCGGTTCGAAACCCTCCAGCAGGACGACTTCCAGGGCTACGGCACGGTGAACTACACAGTGGATCAGGACTACACCCGCATCACCGAGTTTAAGCACCTCACCGGACAGGAGGTGCCCGGAAAGACTACCATCGTGAAGGAGTACTCCCGGGCCTACACCGGCGCCCCCGGGGAGATTCCCTACTACGCCATTATCAATCCGGACAACAACGCCAAGTACAGCCAGTACAAGGCCCTGGCGGACAAGTTCCCCAACCTCCATCTGCTGGGCCGCCTGGCCGAGTACAAGTACTACAACATGGACGCCATTGCCGGCCGGGCGCTGGACCTGGCCGGTCAGCTGCTGAAGTGACGCCCGGGGGAGCGGGAGACCGCTGCCACGAGAGGAGAAATTACATATGGATAAGGATAAGCTGATTACCTTTGCCGTCCCCTGCTATAACTCCGCCGCCTATATGGAGCACTGCGTGGAGACTCTGCTCCAGGGGGGCGACGACATTGAGATCATCCTGGTGGACGACGGCTCCACCAAGGACGACACCCCCGCCATCTGCG
>CABVDR010000047.1 GCA_902497145.1 uncultured Oscillospiraceae bacterium | reverse complement strand
GGTATCGGTACAGTAATAGCGCATACAGCGACCCATCCGTTCCACATATCGGATGCGCTCCAGCAAGATACGCCGGGGACCGTCCACGGTGGTTACCACAACGGCACTGCTCCGCCTTCGGTTCAGTTTCTCTACCGCACCGTCCAGCACCTGGAAAAGCTTTGCCTCATTCACGGGCTTGAGCAGATAGAAAAAAGCACGGACGTCATAGCTGTCGGCGGCAAAGTCGTTGGAAGTGGTGAGATAGACAATCTCTCCGCCGTCTCCCAGCGCCCGCAGACGATGTCCGGTATCGATCCCACTTAGCTGCGGCATGAGAATATCTAACACATAAAGATCAAAGCCTCCTGCGTCCTCCACCCGTGTCAGCAGCGCGATGCCACTCCGAAAAGTCTCCACTTGTCCACTTAAATCAGGACGGGAGCTGAGATAGGTATTCAGCATTGCTGCCGCCTGGTTCAGTTGTTTTTCTTCGTCATCACACAGGGCAATTCGCAGCATAGCTGGCCTCCTCTCCGCATCAATACACAAATTTTACGCAAATTATTGCAAATTTTGAACAATCGCTTTCCGATTTCGCCGCGATTTGTACAATGAACATAGCATGGAAGCGGAAGTCCGTCAAGAGGGGTTCCAGAGGAGGCCTGGCGATGCAATACGACTGTACAGCATATTGTAACCGGCAGGAAGTTCTGCCAGCCCCAAAGCCAGGCGGCAGCGTGTGGCCCCGGCAGAGCTGCCCGGCGTTCACCCCCAGAAAAGAATATTTGCCCATGGACGGCAGGCAGTGCTGGTTCTGCCGCTATGCGGATTTTCACCTGAAGTGCCCGGTAGCGCTGGAGGTAGGAATCTGCTGCTGGCCGGAAGTGCAGATGGGGTAAAGCAGGCGGAACGACCAGAGCGTATGACCAATGCGAGGAGGAACAGAGATGAGAAAACGGTGTTTGAGCATTCTGCTTGCGCTGTGTATGGTGATCGGTATGGTGCCCAGCCTGGAAGTCCCCGCCGCAGCGGCAGGGACTGGGCCAATGGAATTGACGAAGGTGGAGGGCTCTGGTTCCGGCCGGGGCTTTATCTACTACAACTTTGTGGAAACGACGCAATTTGACCCAGGCACCGAGTACGCCTTTTTGGACGGGGTATATGACCAGAATGACGCTGTGGCCCAGCTGGGCTCCGGCGCGGTGCTGGAGGCCACCAGCGATTCAAACAACTGCACCAAATACATTGAGCGGGTCTATGGAGACGGGGCATCCCAAAACCTGGCCACCTATGTGAAGGTGGTAACCAAGGGCAAAGGCTTTGACAACTGCCCAAAAGGTGGACTTTACCGGGTGCCGAACACAGCAACCCCCACTCAGTATCGGTACTTTTGCTGGGCAGGCGGTGCGAAGGACTGCGGCCCCCTGTACGCCTACACCTATGAGACTGCAACAATCACCTGGGAGAATGTGACCGTCTATCTCAACGACCCCGGTAATACCGACTCCAGTAACAGCGCCGACTACACGGTAGCGTTGACCTATGGAGCGGATCAGACCGTCACCCTGGATTCCCGCAGCTACACGGTGCAGTGCAGTGGGAAAACCGCCACGGTTGCTATCACGGATAACGCCGGGAACACCATCCAAGGCCAAGTGACTCTGCCCGGCGCGGTGATCTATCAGCCCGGCGGGCTGAATGTGTCGGGGATGCCCGCCAATCAGGGCATCCAGCTCGGCGGCTCGGTACAGGTTGTCAGTGAACGTCCTACCCGTACCGGGGGATACCAATTTCAGCATTGGGTGGATGCAGACGGTACGCAATACCAGCCCGGAGCTACCCTCAACTATAAGCAGAACGGCTACACCCTGACCGCCGTGTGGAAGGACATCCAAGCCCCTACATTTGAATGTGATCCAATGACTGTGACCACCGGCACTACCGGCGAAGTGGTGCAAAACTCCATCAAAGCAGCCCTGAAAATCACCGACAATGAGCCGTTGACCGGATGTACCGTCACGGTGAACGCAGACGATACCACTGCCCAAAGTCGGGGTACAAAACAGGTTTCCGTTACCGTCACCGACGCGGCGGGCAATTCTGTAAATGGAACCGTCGCCTTGAACGTGCTCCCCGGCCCGCTGGCCTTTACGGCACCCGCTTACAGCGGCAGCACCCTCTCGGTTACCCTGCGTGAGCCGGGGCCGGATGAGATCACCGAGACCGGCATCGTCTGGGGTGTCATCAGCAGCCCCACCACCACGGTCAACAACGGGATATATAAAACTGACACCCCAGTGACAACGCCGGATACATCCATTAGCACCACGGTGGAACTGGCTCAGGGCGTGACCTATTACGCCCGGGCCTACGCCGTGGTGGGGAACGTCACCTACTACGGCCCTGAGGCCACCGTCGGCGACAGCATCCCGGAATATGGCACGTTCACAATTCGCAATAACGGCAACAATGTATTTACTGTCAGCCGCACCGGAGGCACTAACGGAGAGCAAACCGTCTACTTCCGTACCATCAACGGCTCCGCCGTGGGCGGCACCCACTTTGAACATCAAAGCAGTACGGTCACCATTCCCGACGGAGAAACTTCCGCAACCATAACCATTGCCGAGCACAGCGTCAACACGCAGTATAACGGGAATACCGCCACCGGCTACTCCAACGCCAACCGCACTTATTCGGTGGAGATCTACCGGGTGGACGGCGGCGCGGTGATCGAGGGCAACCGGGATGTGGCTACCCGCACCATGACGGGGAACCAGACCATTGACCGCAACAATTTTATCGAACAGACGCAAAACGGAGACACCGGCGAAAAAGAGCGGGGCGACTATAACGATGACGGAAAAAAAGGCTGGACAAGTAATGCCCGGGGCAGTGAGCAGGATCACATCTCCGTTCAGCCTGACGCCAGCATCCGCTCCTATGTACAGGCTGTATCAAGCGAGATTCAATTTTATGTGACCTTTGACGCAAAAGAGGGAGAGAGCGGCTATCAGGCCGTTCAAATTGTGCCGGGAAGTACCACCGACACCGGCGTTTATCCATATGATAGCAGCGGAGATAAACTGAAGGGCAGTTATTCCGAGTCTACATTGGTTGGCTATACAGGGCTTTTTGAGCATGGCGGGAGCGACAAAGATACCAGCTGGGCTTCCTATCGTTTTCCGGTGAATGCTGCAAGTGGAACTGAGATCGCTACCACCGGAAACAGCAACAAATCCAAACTGACACAGGAGAAGTGGATGGGACCCGCCACCAAGAACTACATCGCCTTTCCTGTAACCACCGATCAGGTCACTGTCTCCTACGGTGCCTGCGGCGATAACAGCGATACCTGGTACACGCAAAATGTTGTCTACCACTATCAGTTCATTGACAACACAGAGCCCACCCTGCTGGCCATTGGCGACATGGGCGACAGCACCTACCGGGTGGGCGACAGCTTTACTGTTTCCCTCATTTTCGACGAAATCGTGGACAGTACGAACAGCGGCAATCTGAGCGGCAGCACTATCAGCACCAGCTGGGGTCCCGCCACCTACGCCGGCGGCGGGGACACCAATGTGCTCTACTTCACCGGCACGGTACCCGCCAATGCCCCCGGCACCCTTACAGTCACGGGCATCACCGCCACGATTAGGGATATGGCAAACAATGGGGGAACTCCCTCAATCGACGTTCAGACTACGGCCAGCGTGGACACCCGGACGCCGTCCTTTAACCTGTCCGACGGTTCCATCTCCGGCGGCGTGGGCCAGGCCACCATCTCCAATACCAATGAGAACACCACTTCTCTGCGCTACGCCTGGTCGAATAGCACTGCTATGCCCGCCACCGGCTGGATCCCCCTGACCGGCACTGAACTGGAGCAGGCCAAGACTACCGGCTTTACGGCCATGACCCGTCAGGAGAGCGGCACCTGGTACCTCCACGTGCTGGGTGTGTGCGATGGCAACGGCGCGCTGACCTATAAGCACACCAGTGTAAACTTTACTACCGGCGGCAGTTCCGGCAGCACAGAGCTTGTCCAGCCGCCCACCATCCGCGTCTCGGTCGACAACACCAACTGGGCAAAGAGCCGCACCATCCAGGTAGACGCCGAAAACGGCACCGCGGAGTACCGCTACGGCAACGAGGAATGGGAAACGATCTCCGGAGGCAGCGTCACCGTGGACAAAAACGGCACCTACGCCTTCCGCTGCGTGTCCTCCAGCGGCGAAGCGGTTACCGACACCGCCGAGGTGAGCAAGATCGACACCACGGCTCCCACGGCCTCCATCGGGGCCATGACGGCCAATGAACCCACTCAAAAGAACAGCGTCTACCACAGCATCACCCTGCCCGTGAGCTGTACAGACGCCCAGTCCGGTATAGCAAAAGCGGAATATCTGTGGAGTACTTCGGAAACCGCCCCCGGCGGTGATTGGAGTTTGGTGGACAGCGCCACGGAGCTGACCTATGATGCCTCTGAGAATGATGAAACGGGGATTTATCTCCACCTGAAGGTCACCGACAAAGTGGGGAACGAGACCACCGTCACCTCTCCGGCCTACCAGGTGATCTCGCCGGCGGGCGCAGATGCTTACGCCCCCACTGTTACCATCGGTCTGGCCTCCAATAGTGGCGAGGGCTTTACCTCCTGGGACGGCCAAAGCTGGACCAACGAGGCCCAGACCCTGGAGTGGAAGCTGGTAGGAGGACATACCGACAGCTGTGTGGTCACCCTCCCCGATGGCAGAACCACCACCGACATTTCCGGCACCATTCTGGTGTCCCAAAACGATACCTATACGGTCTCCGTGGTGGACAACACCTACGGCGGCAGCAATTCCGCAAGCTTTACAATCGACAAAATCGACACCACCGCCCCCACCGTCACCCATACTCCGCTGCCAGACGGGTGGCAGTCGAAACCGGTGACCATTGAGTTCGACTTTGCAGACCAGGGTGGCAGTAATCTGAACACCGCCAAATATGCGGTCGTAACGAACAACACCGACACACCCACGGAGCTGACCCCGTTTTCTTCCAACTCCGGCGGCAATGTGACCGTAGATCAAGATGGCGAATGGTATATTTACTATGCGGTCACCGACAACACCGCCGGCACCTACGGCGACGGCTCTCCTCGCCCCGCCAATACCACCAGCGGCTTCGTCGGCCCCATCCAGATCAACCAAAATCCTCCTGATCTGACTGTCACCGGCGGCGACACCGGCGCGAGCAGCCTGAATTTGACGATTACCTCCGACGGCAGTGACAGCGTTACAGTCGCCAAAGACGGCGGCCAGGCCGTGCCCGTCACCGGACCGACCTACAATGTGACGCAGCCGGGAAAATACACCTTTACCGCTACCTCCAACGCCGGACTGACCACCACCAAAGAAATGCAGGTTTACCGCATCTCCTTTAATAGCGACGGCGGCAGCCAGGTGGATAGCCAGCTGGTGGTCAGCGGCGGCACAGCCACAGAGCCCACCACCCCGCCTACCCGTGAGGGTTACACCTTCGACGGGTGGTACGACGGCACAACGCCATGGAAGTTTGATACCGCTGTTACTAAAAATCTAAATCTCACCGCCAAGTGGACGCTGAACACGCCCACGGTGGAGTTGAAAGCCGACAAAATCAGCGTCACCTACGGCGAACCCATTACCCTTACCGCCAATGCTGGCCACAGCGGAGGAGTTGGCGTGCCCCTCTCTTATGCGTGGTATAAGGACGGAACGTTGTTGCGCGGTAAAACCGGGAATACCCTGACCCTTTCCGATGTGACCGACAGCGGCAGCTATCATGTGGTGGTCACTGCTGAGGGTGATGGCCAAACCCAAGCGGTCACCAGTAACGCTGTGACGGTCGATATTGCGCCCCTTAAGGTGGAGTTGAGCTGGAATTACACCGATCCCATCACTTACGACGGCCAGAAACACACCATTACCGCCACAGTGGACAACCAAGTGGGGAACGACACCTTCAATCTGACTTACACAGGCACCAGAGAAGCCACCGATGTGAATGACTATACGGTCACGGTCACCGGCGTGGGCAACATGAACTATACGCTGGAGGGCGTGACAAACACGACACAGGCGTGGCAGATCATCCCGGCTTCGGGCGAAGCCTCCGTCACCATGGCGGACTGGACCTACGGCGAAAAAGCCAAGGCCCCCGTTCCCGCCTCCGACACCCACGGCACCACCAATGTGACCTATCACTATACCGGCACCACCGCCAGCGGCGTCCAATATGACAGCCCGGAAATTCCCACCGACGCGGGAGACTACACCGTCACCGCTACCTTTGCGGCCACGGAGAACTACAACGAAGTAACCGTCCAGGATATCTTCACCATCGCGCCCCGTCCGGTGGAGCTGACCTGGAGCGGCAAGACCCACATTCCGTATGACGGCCTGGAGCATACCGTCACTCCCTCTATCGACAATCTGGTACAAGGCGATGCCTGCAACCTGACCTGCGAGGCATACCAAAAGGTCGATGCCGGAACCTACATCGCTGAGGTTATTGCTCTGAGCAATCCCAACTATACGTTGGAAGGCGGCATCAATACGACGCTGGAGTGGCAGATCACGCCAATTGCGGGCACCGCCTCCGTCATCATGGAGGGCTGGACCTACGACGGCACCGCAAACCATGCGCCGTCCCCCGTCTCGACTACCAACGGCACGGACCATGTGACCTATCGCTACACCGGCACCACTATCAGCGGCGTAAGCTATGATAGCATCGAAATTCCCACCGACGCGGGAGACTACACTGTCACTGCTACCTTCGCGGCCACAACAAACTATGAAGAAGCGAAGGCCCAGGCCGACTTCACCATTGCAAAAAAAGACGTGATGGCCACCTGGTCGGGTCTGGCGCAGGTGTACGACACCACGGAACCGGTGCAGGCAATGCTCTCCGGCGTGGTGAGCGGCGATAATGTTTCAGCCGTCGTGGCAGAGGCCGGACAAACAGCAGGCAGTTACGATTTGACTGCCACGCTTACCGGCGCCGAATCAGCCAACTACACTCTGAAAAACGGTACTGCCACCCTGACCATCCAGCCCAAACCGGTGATCTTCGCCGTGACAGACAATGTGGCGGAGGCTGACGGCAACGTGAAACACGCAGATGTTGCCGCAGATGACGACAAGTGTACCTCCTACACCGTCACCTATCAGCAAAACGGTAACGAGGTGGCCTCCCCAAAAGAGGCGGGCAGCTATGAGATCTGGGTGGAAATCACCGATTCCAACTACCGCCACACCGGCGGCAGCGACACCATGCAGGTGGGCACCCTCACCATTACCCAGGCCCCGCCGGTACTATACACCGTGACCTTTTCCGGCGGCGAGGGAGCAGCGGGCGGCATGGCCTCGACAGAAGCGGTGGGGGGCAGCGTTCTCACCCTGCCGGCAAGCGGCTTTACCAAGGACAACGTCCAATTTACCGGCTGGCTGTACGACGGCAAGACTTACCAGCCCGGAGACCGCTTCACCATGCCCAACCGGGCGGTGACCTTTACGGCCCAGTGGCAGGAGGTGTTCCAGGTAAGCGGTACGATCACCGAAAAAACCGAAGGAACAGACAGTCCGGTGGTAACTGGGGCCACAGTCAGCCTGTGGCTGGGAGCAAACAAAATTGATGAGACCTCCACAAACAAGGACGGAACATACAAATTTGCAAACCTGATTCCCGGTATCTACAATCTGGTGGTCACCAAGGACGTGCGCACCGTTACCATCAAAGTGGAGCTGACCGAAAACAAGACCTGCGACGCCACCCTGCCGAAAGGCGCTACAAACTCCATCGTGGAAGTGACTCCCGGCAGCCCCGACATCGTGGTGGGCAATCTGGATACCGTATTTCATCAGGAACCCGACGATACGGTATACACCCAGGCCGATCAAACCACAGTTATTGGCGGCGGCAAGGTAGAATTTACCTTTACTGCCGACGAAAAGCAGATGGGCGATTTGACCATCTCCAACGATATGGACAAGATCGCGGAGAAAAAGGATGATACTGTCACCATAGGTCTGGTAATGGATTACAAACTGGGAAAAGAGGTCTTTAACGCGGAAGGACAGAAGATTGACGCTGCCAGCAAAACAATCACCCAGTCCAATGTCCTGCTGGAGATTCTCCTGCCCCTGCCCACGGAGCTGCAAGGTAAAGACCAATATTCGGTCTACCGTGTACATAAGGAAGAAGTACAGGAATTGACCACGACCCCTAATGCTTTGGCCGAATACTTTACTGTCAGCAGCGACAAGACCCAACTGACTCTGTATGTGAAGTGCTTCTCTACTTATGCCATCGGCTATACGGAGTTCACCGAAACTCCCAGCGGCGGCAGCTCCGGCGGCTCGTTCGAGCCGTCCTACCCGCCTATCATCCAGCCAACTGAGCACGGCTCGGTTACCATCAGCCCCAAGACCCCGCAAAAGGACGACACCGTCACCATTACGGCCACGCCGGAGGACAGCTATGCCGTGGATACGGTCACGGTCACCGATCCCAACGGCCAGACTGTGGAGGTCACCCGCAGCGACGATGGAACCTATACCTTTACGCAGCCGGCTGGCAAAGTGACCATTACTGTCACTTTCCGGCAAACGACCGATATATCCGACTGTCCTAGGGATGAAAGTTGTCCCATGGCTCCCTTTACCGATGTGGATCGTTCCGCCTGGTACCATGACGGCGTCCACTACTGTGTGGAACATGGTCTGATGGCGGGCACCAGCAAAACTACTTTTGCCCCCAATAGCTCCACCAGCCGAGGTATGATCGCCACCATCCTGTGGCGGCTGGAAGGCAGTCCTATCGTGAGTGCCCCCATGGGCTATGACGATGTAAAGCTGGAGGACTGGTATGGGGAAGCGGTTTGCTGGGCTAACAGCGCAGGTGTGGTCACCGGCTATGGCAACGGCACCTTCGGTCCCAACGATCCCATTACCCGGGAACAGATGGCAGCTATGCTGTGGCGCTATGCAGGAAGCCCCGATGTGGATGGAAGTCTCTCATCCTTTGTGGACGGGGAACAGACCAGCAACTGGGCACAGTCAGCCATGATCTGGGCTGTAGATCAGGGTTTGATCTCTGGTGTTGGCAATGACCGGCTGGATCCCTGGGGGCAGGCCACCAGAGCTCAGGCCGCCACAATCCTGATGCGATTTGCCGAAACGATGGCACAATAACAGGTTACATCTGTTTCACCCCATCATATTCACCTAGCCCGAGGAGCAATTTCAGCATGAGAACTTCTTCACTCCCATCGTATCCAGAGAAATTTGGGAGCAGGCTCAGGTACTGCTGGCGGAGAGGAAGGAACAAAAAGAGCAGGCCCGTCCAGCCAACGGGAACCGTTCTAAGCACCGCTATGCAGGGCTGCTCCGGTGTCAGGAGTGCGGTAATGTATTCGTCCCCATGATTCGGTACTGGAACGGCAAGCGGCGTGTGGGATATGTCTGCAATGGCTACCAGCGGAGTGGAAAAAGCTATTGCAGCTCCCACCTTATCCACGAGGAAACGCTGGACACCATGATGTGGGAGTACCTCACAGCGGCTCGGGCCAGCCGAGTCAAAGAGCGGGAGAAGCTTGTGAAATTACAAAAAATGTGGGCGCTGAGGAAGCCCGTCCTCGACGCCCAACGCTGGAAAATACGAGAACCTAAATCCTCCGAGTCTACCAATTCCACCATACCCGCATATTCAATTTTCCCTCTTCATTTACTTGAGGAGGAATACCCAAAGCGGAGTATTTTACTTGACTCATCTCTAAAACAAGCAAAACCAGCTTTTCTAACTCAGTACAAGTAACCCTACCCAACGAAGGGAAAAATGTCAATGGGAATCATCCGCAAACGTCTGTTCAGCCGCCCTTCCGATCAATCTTCAGGACTGCCATGGCCGCATCGGTTGCACTCCGGCAAACTTTTTGTATAATGGAGTCAACTACATAATTGAGGGAAGTGAACGCGATGTCGACCGCCACGAAGCAGGCTTTGGAGTCCTCTTTAAAACGGATGCTTTTAAAAAAGCCCTTGGATAAGATCACCATACGAGACATTACAGAGGATTGCGGCATTAGCCGCATGACCTTCTACTATCATTTCAAAGATATTTACGACTTGGTCGAGTGGTCCTGCGTTGAGGACGCTGCCCGGGCCCTGCAAGGAAAAAAGACTTCCACCACCTGGTCGGAAGGCCTGCTTCAGATTTTTGAGGCAGTGCTGGAAAACAAGCCCTTCATTCTCAACGCATATCGCTGTATCAGCCGGGATCAGATGGAGAATTTTCTCTTTAAGCTAACCTATGACTTGATTCGCGGCGTGGTAGAGGAACAGAGCCAGGGAATCCATATCTCCGAGGCAGACAAGGCGTTTATTGCTGAATTCTATAAGTACAGCTTTGTGGGTATCATGCTGGACTGGATCAAACAGGGAATGCACGCAGATTATCAACTGATCGTGGAAAAAATCAGCACTACTATGCGGGGCAATGTCTCCCGCTCCATAAAAAATTTTGCCGATCTGGCATGATATTTTATCAAACCGAACCTGATGATTAGTTTTTTATCACCGAGCCCGGTTTGTATATGGTAGAAATCAGAAAGCCGGGGTAGGATATAACCACATTCCATCAAACAGACTGTAAAACAGTGATTACCGGAAAGGTGGCTATATTCTTATGGCAAGGAATCTTGGAAAATGGACTGCGGCGGCGGCTGGTCTGGCTGGGGCCGGCACGGCAGTGGTATTGGCAAAAAAAGCGGCAGCAGCTAAGCGGAAACCCGAGGATGCCCACATCTCTGCGCCCAACGACTACCGCAATACAGAGCTGGGCCGCCACGAGAAAAACGCCAAGGGCATCTACTATACCAGCGGCAACTACGAGGCCTTCGCCCGCCCGGAAAAGCCCGCTGGCGTGGAGGGAAAGAGCGCCTATATTGTGGGAAGCGGTCTGGCTGCTCTGGCGGCGGCCTGCTTCCTGGTGCGGGACGGACAGATGGACGGATCCCACATTCACATTCTGGAAGCCATGGACGTAGCCGGCGGTGCCTGTGACGGCATTTACGACCCCACCCGGGGCTATATTATGCGAGGCGGTCGGGAGATGGAGGACCACTTTGAGTGCCTGTGGGACCTGTTCCGCTCCATTCCCTCCCTGGAGAAGCCCGGCTCCTCTGTGCTGGATGAGTTCTACTGGCTCAACAAGCATGACCCCAACTACTCCCTGTGCCGTGCCACCGTCAACCGGGGGCAGGACGCCCACACGGACGGGAAATTCAACCTCAGCCAAAAGGGCTGTATGGAGATCATCAAGCTCTTTATGACCCCGGACGAGGACCTGTACGACAAGACCATTGAGGATGTCTTTGACGACGAGGTATTTTTCTCCACCTTCTGGCTCTACTGGCGCACCATGTTCGCCTTTGAGAACTGGCACTCCGCTTTGGAGATGAAGCTCTATTTCCAACGCTTCATCCACCACATTGCTGGCCTGCCCGATTTCAGCGCCCTGAAATTTACCCGCTATAACCAGTATGAGTCCCTCATTCTGCCCATGAAGAAGTATTTGGAAGAGGCCGGGGTGGACTTCCAGTTCGGTGTAGAGGTGACCAATGTTCTCTTTGATATCAAGGGGGGCAGAAAGGTAGCCACCGCCATTGAGTGCAAGGTCAAGGGCGTGGAGCAGGGCATCGTGCTCACCGAGAACGACCTGGTCTTTGTCACCAACGGGTCCTGCACCGAGGGGACCATCTACGGCGACCAGGACCACGCCCCCAACGGGGACGCCGAGGTGCGCACCAGCGGCTGCTGGAGCCTGTGGAAGAACATCGCCAAGCAGGACCCGGCCTTTGGCCATCCGGAGAAGTTCTGTTCCGATGTGACCAAGACAAACTGGGAGTCGGCCACCATCACTACTCTGGACGACAAGATCCTACCCTATATCAAAAACATCTGCCAGCGGGATCCCCGGACCGGCAAGGTGGTCACTGGTGGTATCGTCAGCTGTCAGGACTCCAAGTGGCTTCTGAGCTGGACCATCAACCGCCAGGGACAGTTCAAGGAGCAGGAGCCGGAGAAGGTCTGTGTCTGGGTATATGGCCTCTTCACCGATGTGCCAGGTGACTTTATTAGAAAGCCTATGAAGGAGTGTACCGGCAAGGAGATCACCCAGGAGTGGCTCTACCACCTGGGTGTACCAACAGAGCTGATTCCCCAACTGGCCGAGGAGAGCGCGGTATGCGTGCCCACCATGATGCCCTATATTACCGCCTTCTTTATGCCCCGGACTAAGGGCGACCGTCCCGACGTGATTCCCGACGGCTGTGTGAATTTTGCCTTCCTGGGCCAGTTTGCCGATACGCCCCGGGATACGGTGTTTACCACCGAGTACTCCGTACGCACCGCCATGGAGGCCGTCTACGGCCTGCTGGGTGTGGACCGGGGTGTGCCTGAGGTATGGGGCAGTGTATACGACATCCGCTGTCTGCTGGACAGCTCGGTGTGTCTGATGGACGGCAAGTCTCCTCTGGACATGGAACTGCCCGGTCCGCTGAATCTGCTGAAAAAGCCAGCTCTTAAACTGATTCGTGGCACGGTGGTAGAAAAGGTCCTGCGGGACCACAACATCCTCCGGGAGGAAATGGAGTAATCCCCTTCTCTTCTCTCTTCATTACAATCCTGATTTCATCTGGGGCGGCGTTTGATCACGCCGCCCCTTGCTTTTTTCCAGACGATGAGACAGAATAAAGATTGAATTTTAAAAATGACTTTATTGAAGGGGCGCGAACATACCAAAGGTTGCTTGTTCCTACGTGGACTGGGAACGGGTTCGCACCGCGCTCATCACCACTGCATTGGATCTGATGTCCCGACAGGGCGTCCAACACACCACTGTGGAGCAGGTCTACAAGGCAGTTGGCATTTCCCGCACCTTTTTCTACACCTTTTTCCCCTCCAAAGAGGACCTGATTGTTTACCAAGGCAGCAAGACCAAAATCGGTAATCTGATCGTGGGATGGAATGAGGCCAGCCAGACCATCGTGGCCGTTCCCACCGTTCCTGATCTCTCCGGCTGCGGTGACCCCACCTATCCCGGAGTTATGAAAAGAAAGCCCGGACACGGAAGCTGTCTCCGTGTCCGGGCCGCTTGATATTCGGTTATAAATACCGCTTGGCAAAGGCCTCCATGGGATGGTTGATCTGCTTGACCACCAGACCCACACAGATGGCAGCCGGCAGCTACATGAGCTGAATGGGATCATACTCCATTATAACTGCGTGGGAGAAATCACGAGTTCCAAAGTGCTGCCCCTGCCAGTCCCCGATGTGACCGTCAATCTCTGAAAGGATGTGTTCGTCAAGTATGTGCTAGCAGAAATCGCCCTATAAAAACAAAAAAGGCGAGTGCTCTTATCGCTTTTCAACTGCTATAAGAACACTCGCCATGGAACATTGCAACAGTATAGATGCCACGGCTTTCGCGTTTGCACTCAAAATCAAATCGAAGCCCAGCGCAGCGGGTTCGATTTGGAAAGGAGCCGTGACAAAATGAGTGAGAGGTGACTTTAAAAAAGTCGCCGCGAACGATATGATGTCCGCGGCGACATGGTACGGGTAGTGGGACTCGAACCCACAAGCCTTGCGGCACTGGAACCTAAATCCAGCATGTTTACCAATTTCATCATACCCGCATATTCAATTGCCCTCTACTTTTACTCGGGGAGGGGATGCCCGAGGCGGAGCGTTTCGCTTCATTCGCAGGGACAATATCCCACACTGAATTTTTCTCTTTGAGACATTCAGCATACACAATCATACCTAACCAAGGGAAAAAAGTCAATCAAAACCGCTTTCAAATTTTAAGTTAGCTATTGACAACCAAGGTTAGCAGTGGTAAACTTACCCTGTTCTAAGGTTAGTTATTGCGAACTATATAAAATCAATCTGATAGGAGTGATCCCTATTATGCCGCTTTCTTTCTCTCAAACAGGCAGTGTTGCCAACATCAAAGCCATCCGCGGCAAAGATGAAACCCGCCGTTTCTTGGAAAATTTGGGCTTCACGGTGGGTGAACCAGTAACCGTTGTGGCACAGCTCAACGGGAATCTTATTGTCAGCGTGAAGGACAGCCGGGTAGCAATCAGCCAGAGCATGGCCAACCGGATCATGGTCTGATCTGCTACGCGTGGTTGGAAAGGAGAACAGCAATGAACAAAACACTCAAGCAGGTCCGGTGCGGAGAAACTGTCACTGTGCAGAAGCTGCAGGGAGAAGGACCCGTCAAACGCCGGATCATGGATATGGGTATTACCAAGGGCACCAGTATTTTTGTGCGCAAGGTAGCTCCTCTGGGAGATCCGGTGGAAGTCACCGTCCGTGGCTATGAGCTTTCTCTGCGCAAAGCGGATGCAGATATGATCCTGGTGGAGTAACTCCGCCAACTCTGCAGGACCGCTTTTATTTTTGTCTATGAGTTAGCACTTGCTAATATAAGGAGGAAGCAACTATGTCCATTCGTATGGCTCTGGTGGGCAACCCCAACTGTGGGAAAACCACCATGTTCAACGCCATGACCGGTGCCAACCAATACGTAGGCAACTGGCCCGGTGTGACGGTCGAAAAGAAAGAAGGCAAGCTGAAAGGTCATCCCGACGTTACTGTCACCGACCTGCCCGGCATTTACTCCCTCTCCCCCTACACGCTGGAAGAGGTGGTCAGCCGAAATTACCTGCTCAACGAGCGCCCCGACGTGATTCTCAATCTGGTGGATGCCACCAACCTGGAACGCAATCTTTACCTTACCACCCAGGTGCTGGAGCTGGGCATCCCTGTCGTGGTGGCCCTGAACATGATGGATGTTGTAAAAAAGCGGGGCGACCAGATTAACAGCGTCAAGCTGTCTGAGAAACTGGGCTGCCCGGTTATCGAGGTCTCTGCCCTGCGTGGTACCGGGCTGAAAGAGCTCTATCACAAGGCCATCGAGGTAGCATCCCTTCAGGCGCCGTTCCAGCCGGTCCACAGCTTCCAGAAGCGGGTGGAGCAAACCCTGGAAACCATTGAAAACAATCTCTCCGGCCATGTGGAAGAATCTCAGCTGCGGTGGTATGCCATCAAGCTGTTTGAGCGGGATGAGAAGGTATTGGCCGCTCTGGAATCGAAGATGAAGCTGCCCGCTGCCATCCAGGAGGCCACCGCCGCCTGCGAGGAGGAGCTGGACGATGACAGCGAGTCCATCATCACCAACGAGCGCTACCAGTACATCACCTCCATCATCGGCAGCGTGGTGAAAAAGGCACGCACTGGCCTGACCCCCTCCGACCGCATTGACCAGATCGTCACCAACCGCATTCTGGCCCTGCCTATCTTTGTGGTGGTCATGGCTCTGGTATACGCCATCGCCATGGGCAGCTGGACGGTCTCCATCGGTACCCACGCCACTGACTGGGCCAACGACGGCCTGTTTGGCGACGGTTGGTTTGTCCCCTTCACCGCAGACACAGAGGCCTGGGAAGAGGCCTCTGGCGCTCACGAGGAAGCCAATACTGTAATCGAAGGCTTCCTGGCCGCAGCGGAAAAAGCCGGCGTGGATACCAGCGAGTTTACTGCCGCCCGGGAAGATGGCACTCTGGATGACGCCATGATCCAGGCCTTTGCCGCCCAGACTGCTGATCTCACCACCGACGTATACTTCTACGACGACGAGACCGGCGTCACCACCACCGAGACGGTAGACCTCTCCCACTTTGAGGAGGCACTTACGGTTGAGGAGCCTGACCCCACGGAGTACGGCACCTGGGTGCCTGGCATTCCTGTCTTGGTTGAGAACCTTCTTAACAGCATCGGCTGCAACGAGGTCGTCTCCGGCCTGGTGTTGGACGGCATCGTGGGCGGCGTAGGCGCTGTGCTGGGCTTTGTGCCTCAGATGCTGGTGCTCTTCTTCCTGCTGGCTCTGCTGGAGGACTGCGGCTACATGGCCCGCATCGCCTTTATCATGGACCGGATCTTCCGCCGCTTTGGCCTGTCCGGCAAGAGTTTTATTCCCATGCTGGTGGCCACCGGCTGCGGCGTCCCCGGCATCATGGCCTCCCGTACCATTGAACAGGACCGGGACCGGAAGATGACCATTATGACCACCGCATTTATCCCCTGCGGCGCCAAGATGCCTATTATTGCCCTGTTTGCTGGTGCCCTGTTCGGCGGCTCGGCGTGGGTGGCCACCTCCGCCTACTTTATCGGTGTGGCAGCAGTCATTATCTCCGGCGTCATGCTGAAGAAGTTCAAGGCCTTTGCCGGTGAGCCAGCCCCCTTTGTCATGGAGCTGCCCGCCTACCATATTCCCACCCGGGGCAATGTCCTTCGCGCCACCTGGGAGCGGGGTTGGTCCTTTATTAAACGGGCCGGAACCGTCATTCTGCTCAGCTCCATTATTCTCTGGTTCCTCCAGGGCTTTGGCTTTACCGAGGGCGGCTTTGGTATGGTGACCGACAACAACGAATCCCTGCTGGCCTCCATCGGCAAGACAGTAGATTTCATCTTCGCTCCCCTGGGATTTGGTACCTGGCAGGCCACCGTGGCCGTGGTGACCGGTCTGATCGCCAAGGAAGAAGTGGTATCCACCCTGTCTGTCCTTTTCCCCGGCAATACCTCTCTGGAAATTGCCACCCATTTCACCGCAATTGATGCGTATTCCTTTATGATCTTCAACCTGCTGTGCGCCCCCTGCTTTGCCGCTATGGGCGCCATCAAGCGGGAGATGAACAACCCCAAGTGGACTCTGGCTGCCATCGGCTATATGTGCGGCTTTGCCTATGTAGTCTCTCTTATCGTCTATCAACTGGTAGGTCTTGCCCTTGGTGAAGTAGCCTTTGGTGTCGGAACCATCGCCGCTGTTATCGCTTTGGCTGCGATTCTCTACCTGCTGGTGCGTAAGGGCTACCAGCCCGGAGAACAGGAGCTGCGCTCCGCCCGCCGCTCGGTGAGCCGTGTATAAAATCAAGGAGTTTAATATGGGAACTTTCATTGTATTAGCTATCGTAATTCTGGGCGCAGGCCTGGCCGGCCGCGCCATGTGGAAAGATCACAAGGCAGGTAAGCACTGCGCAGGCTGCCCCGGCAACTACGGAAGCGGCTGTCACTGCCACGACCACACCACCTGAGAAAAAAGAAGCCTCCCTTCCCGGTTGGGAAGGGAGGCTTCTTTTTTCTTTTTGAAAAGGATGATTGGACACGGAAAACAAACCTTACGGCTCTCTTCCCTGTACATCCTTTTAATAAAGATCTTTAATAATATCTACACACTTATCAATTCCAAGCGTCCCGCTGTTGAGGGTAATGTCGTAGTTTTGCGCATGGCCCCACTTCATATTGGTATAAAAACGGTGATAAGCCGCACGGCGCTTGTCTTTGTCCTTCAGACGCTGCTCCGGGGACTCCTCCCGCTCCCCGTATTCTTTGACGATTCGCTCCGCCCGGAAGGCCATGTCTGCGTGGATAAAGATCCGCAGGCAGTCCGCTTTGTCCCGGAGAATATAGTCCGCGCACCGGCCTACGATGACGCAGGGCCCCTTCTCTGCCAGCTCGGTGATGATCTTATACTGGATCTTCCAGAGGTAGTCCGCATTGTTGGGCCCGGAGGAACGGTGAGAAAAGGCGGAGGATAGGAATCCGCCCGGGGCATACTCCCCTGCTTCCTTGATGTAATTGGCATGAAACCCGCTCTCTTCCGCTACCTTCTCAATGAGCTCACTGTCGTAGCAGGGAATGCCCAGCTTCTCAGCCACTTTCTTGCCGATGGTGCGCCCGCCGCTGCCAAATTCACGGCTGATGGTAATGACTCTGTTTTTCATACAATGTGCTCCTTTCGCAGTATGTAAGTTGTCCACAGATTATTCCGCGGCCTCAATCTCCTTAAGCTGCTTTCTCTCATAAATCAGCAGGCCCACCGACAGCAGGAAGGCCAGGCCGTCGGCCACCGGACCAGTCCACAGTACGCCCTCCACTCCCAGAAATCTGGGAAGAATGAGAGCCGCAGGCACAAAGAAGATGATCTGACGGGCCAGGGACAAAATAGCCGACTTGAGGGGTTTTCCTACGGCCTGGAGGTACACGGCAACGACCGTCTGAAAGCCAGTCAAGGGACACAGCAGCAGGAAAATGCGGAAGGCCTTGACGGCAAACTCGTTATACAGGCCCTCTTCCGAGCCAAACAGGGAAACCACTGACATGGGGGCAAACTGGAAAATGAGGAACGCAATCACCGCAATGATCTCCGAGACTACAATCGCAATATCCAGGGCTTTTTTCACCCGGGTGAAGTTCTTGGCCCCGTAGTTGAAGCCGATAATGGGCTGAGTCCCCACCGCAATACCTACCAGGATAGAAATGAGGATCTGGTTGACCTTCATGACAATGCCGGTGGCAGTCATGGGGATCTCAGAGCCGTAGACAGACAGGGCACCATAGGAGACCAGCAGGTTGTTGGTCAGAGCCATGACGATGGTAATAGCAAACTGGGTGATAAAGCTGCTCACACCCAAGCTGAGCACGGTGGTACAGGTCTTTGCTCTCATCTGGAAGGCGCTGCGGTCAATGTGGAAGGTTTTGAAGCGGAACAGATAGGAAACTGCCATAATAAAGGTGGCCACCTGGCCGATCACCGTGGCGATGGCAGCGCCCCGCACGCCCATATGAAAGATGAAAATGAACACCGGATCCAGAATCGTGTTGATGACTGCACCCAGGGCCATGGACAGCATGGCATACTTGGGGCTGCCGTCGGCCCGGATCATGGAGTTGACCGCGCCGGGGATCATCATAAAGGGAAGGCCGATGCCGATGATGGTGCCGTATTGCAGGGCATAGTCCCGCAGAGCATCCGTGGCACCAAACAGGGTCAGGATGGGATCAATAAAAATCAGAAACACGGCAGCCAGGACAATGCTGACCGTCACCACCATCACAATGGCGTTGCCCACGCCCCGCTTGGCGTTGGCGATATCCCCCTCACCCAGCTTCAGGCTCAGGTAGGCCGCGCCGCCGTCGCCGATCATCAGGCACAGGGCCAGAGCCACGATGGTAATGGGAAAGACGGCATTGGTGGCGCCGTTGCCCAGGTAACCTACTCCCCAGCCGATGAAAATCTGGTCTACGATGTTATACAGGGAGTTGACTAATAGGGAAATCACGCAGGGAACGGCAAATTTTAAGATCAGCCGTCCGATGGGTTCGGTGGCAAAGGGACTTTTACATTCTACGGTCTGTTCCATTCTCATTCTCTCCTCATTTAAGTAACTAGTTACCTATTTGCGCAAAAAAACAGGCAGCACGCCTGAGTGTTCTCCTCAGCGCACTGCCTTTGGAATTCATTTTTAACCGAACCAATCACTGGGCATCAATGTTCCGCAGCAGCAGGTTGGTGGTGTGGAGCAATGCCTCCTTCTCCTCCTTGGTAAAGTCCTTGCAGAGTGCGGCCAGAACCTCCTCGTCCTGGGCCAGGATCATCTTATAGATCCCGGTGGAGCGCTCCGTACAAGTGATCTTCTTGTAACGCCGGTCTTTCGTGCTGGGCACGCATTGGATAAACCCTTTACTCTCCAGGCGCTGGAGAAGCTTGGTCATAGCCGGATGGGTCACATGCTCAATCCGCTCCAGATCATTCTGATGGACTTCCGTCTCCCCAGAGGCCTCCAGACGGCTGATGGACCCCAGCACCCGGAGCTGCACCGAAGTCAGCCCCATGGCAGCGGCCTTTTCATCCATCCGTTTCCGGAAGGCCCGGTTGATAATGGCAATTTTTAACCCGAAGGGCATCCGGCCTGGCATTGTTTCACCCCTTGTCAAATACGTAACCAATTACTTATTATAGTCATCCCAGCTTCTTTGTCAACCCCCGGCAATGGCAGAAAAAACGTGGCTCTGCATCATACAGAGCCACGTTCTTATCTTTATTCATCTATGCGCTGCAATCAATACAGCTTAGCGCCTGCGGGGATGTGGTCGTCCACCATCAGGCAGTGGAGCTTCTCCACACCCTCCTCGTGGTGGATAGCGGAGATGATCATGCCGCAGGAGTCAATGCCCATCATCTTGCGGGGGGGCAGGTTCGTGATGGCAATCAAGGTCTTGCCCACCAGCTCCTCGGGCTCATAGGTATCATGGATGCCGCTGAGGATCACGCGGTCGGTGCCGGTGCCGTCGTCCAGGACGAACTTCAAGAGCTTCTTGCTCTTCTTCACCGCCTCGCATTCCTTTACCTTCACCGCCCGGAAGTCGGACTTGGAGAAGGTGTCGAAATCCACAAAGTCAGCAAACAGAGGCTCGATCTCCACCTTGGAGAAGTCGATCTTCTCGGCCGGAGCCTGAGCGGGAGCAGGCGCAGCCTTCTCCTCCTTCTTCACGCCCTCTGGCTTCATGGTGGGGAATAAAATTTTGCTCTCTCCATCCCGCCTCATACCGCTCCGTAGTGCGCAAAATCCGCATAATTGCTGGGTTTTTGAAACTATTTATCATCCGTCTTGTGTCCTATTGGGCCGTCCGCTTCACTCGAAAAGTTGTATAAAAATTGTAGTTGTTTGTAGGCGTATTTTTTTGTGAAAAAGTGTGTCAACTCCAAAATGTCAAAAATTGGATAAATCTTCCACAAAAAGGACTGGCACATTGTAGAGCCATGAAGAACATCCCTGATACTGTTTCTTTATCGCTTTTAGCCTATATTATAAGGTATTGATGCTAAAACTGCGGAAACCAGCAATGCACAAACTGCTTATTTGCAGCTCATACAAATATGAGTATAACCCCATCAGTTATTCAAGTCAACATTTTTCAATGAACTACTTGTCTGCATAAAAAACTAGGAGGTTCACTATGCCAGAATACCAACTTCAAATTAAACAAGTGGTAGATTACCCACGATGCCGGA